>CAYIKG010000020.1:0-11483 GCA_964363955.1 uncultured archaeon
TATATGTCATGGGCGAAATGGAAACAGCTCTTTCAAAAACGTTTAAGCCAGACTGATTTAATTATTGGCAAATGGGGAACGTACTACATCACCTTCATATTCACGGGATACCGCGCTATAAATCTCCAAGAAGTTTTGACAGAAGAGAATGGGTAGATGAAACTTGGGGCAGCGTTCCAGTTTGGTCCAACGATGACGTGAGCGGTGATCTTGTTGCAAAAATTAGGGAAACTATTAAGCCTCATTTGCCTGAATGATGCACCTGACTCGGTTTACTTTCAGTCGCTTGAGGACGTTTGCGCTAAAAATCAACTGTTCCAAACGATATATTACTCAGGCAACGGCAAAATCAAGATTTATAAGTTTGTATTTATTCTATATAGTATGGCATATAAACAACGACCGTGGGTTTTGGCAGATGCAATGGCGTGCTCATATTGTAACTATTATCGATTGGCTGGACTTCATGCTGCGAGTGAAGTTTGTCAAAATAGAGAAAGTCCTTATTATGATAACTCGAGTCCGGATGGCACTGATTTAACTTTCGAACAACACTTGAGAGGTTGTGACTTAATCGACTATAATGGTAGAAAGATTCCAGCACTTTTATGCAAAATAATTCCAAGAGATAGTAGTCTACGAAAATATCCTCTTGAACAATTGGTTGATGGTTTTGCAGATGGAATGGATTTGGCATCCGAGATGACTGTTGAAGAGATGACCAGATTATATGAAAGACAACGTGATGCATTTTCTGCTATGCTTAGAAGATATGGTCTCTAATAAATCTTCTTTTCTTTGATGGTGGGCATTTGGACGATCGCTTTAAAAACATTCTGCTTTGTATAAATGATAATCCAGGAAAAACTGCAAAAGAATTGGCGAAAATAATAGGTAGGAAGAAGGTTTATTCGCAGATAAAATTCTTATGCAGAAAAGTGTATTCAAAAACAGAAGGCTATCCGATGAAATTTTACATTACAGAAAAAGGTATTGAAGAAATAAGGGGGGAAGGACAATGATCATTCCAGTTCGTTGCATATCGTGCGGGAAGCCAGTAGGCGGCCTTTGGGATAGCTACCAGTCGCGCGTCGAGAAGGGCGAGCCTGTAAAAAAGGTACTTGATGATATGGGCCTTGACCGATATTGCTGTCGTGCGCTGTTCATGACACACAAGGATGTTCTGGCAAGAATAGCAAGGTATAGGATTTAATTTTTATGAAATTTGCTTATCAGATGCACCATGATTTTTGAAATTTTTAACTTCTATTTAAATTTTTGTAAGTTATTTGCCAATTAAACTACGTGATTTCATGGATATCAAAAAAATATTGGCTGAAACCAATCTTCGCCCAGACAAGATGCAAGGCCAATACTTCCTTCAAGATGATGAGATCATTGAATATGAAATAAAGCTTGCCGAGCTGGAAAGAAACGACGTTGTATTAGAGATCGGTGCAGGCATTGGCAATGTCACTGAAAAAATAGCAAAAAAGTCGAAGGTTATTGCAGTAGAAAGGGACAAGAGATTTATTCCATTATTAGAAAAATTACAAAACACAGAAATAATCAATGACGATGCGCTGCGCGTAATAAAAAATCTGTCTTTTAACAAGGTCATATCCAACATACCTTATGCAATATCGCAGAAACTGCTACTAGAGCTTCTAAAGCGCGAATGGCAGATAGCTGTTTTGATGGTCCAAAGGGAGTTTGCAAAGAAATTAAAGAACGGGAAGCTTGCAGTACTGCTCAACGAGTGCGCTGAAATGAAAATTATCGGCAATATAGCTGCAGACGTTTTTTATCCGAGAGGCGTTGCTTCTTCAATAATTGTGCTGCGGCAAAAGCAACTGGTGGACGAGAAGTTCTGGATTTTTTTGAACAGTGCCTATAGAAACAAGAACAAGGATGTAAAAAACGTTTTTCCTGGCTGTGATGAAGCAATAGCAAGAAAGAAGGTGCACATGCTTACGTCGGATGAGCTGAGAAGTCTCTACCAAAGAGTGAAAACAGTTTAAAAGACCGCAATCTTTAATAGTTAGTGGAAAAAGGTTATAGCTGATGGTTATGTCGGCAGCAACACTGGAAACGCCTGAAGCGCAGAATTATATACAAGAGGCGTTGGACCCAAGACTTGTGCATGAAATGGCACGTGGCTTTGGTAATGATTATCCTGCCCCAGCAAAGAGAGCTGGTTATGATTCTGGCCTTCAAGGTACTCCTGTGATCGCATATTATGTGCATCCAAGAGAGGCACTTGATTCTTATCCAGACCATCTAAAGCCTGCTGCAGAACAATATCTGAGGAAAGAGTTTGTCACTTTAGATCCGTATATAGGGCTTAATCCAGATCTGCCAGAAATGGATAGAAGAATAGGCAATGGTTTTGGAACTGCTGTGCTAGAACATGAGAAAGGACATGGTGCACAGCCTAAAGGAAAGCTTGTATTGAAAAGCATTTATGCTCGCACACCTTTCGGCGAGATTCCACTAGGAGAAATGATTGTTGAGGGCTCAGTTGAATATGCGCTTGAGAGGCGTGGCAGAAAGCCTCCTTCGCGCTACTTCGACGAAATTGAAGGAGAAGGAAAGGCAACTTATAGCAAGTATAGAAATTTTGTCTATGAGATGGAAGGGAAATCACCAGGTATCACAAGGCAAATAATGAGAGCTGCAACCAGAGGAGGTCCTAATGCAGCAATGAGACTTATACAAAGTGTGCCAGATATGGGTAGAATAGTCGCTGAGTACGCATATAAGCTCAACAATAGGATGAACTAACTTATTATCACTTTATTTTTTCCCTTGAATTTCAAGCCCAATTTATTTTCTGATGGCACGTGGCCGCGCTTCAGCAGTTCCATATCCCTTAAAGAGACGTGTTTCTTGCTGTGGCTTCTCAAAGCTCTCAATGTCTTGAAATTCACACCGCAACGCGAGCATAAATATTTTTTTGGTCTTCGCATATTCCATATTATTACAAAATGCACATATAAAAATCTCTGAAGCTTCTATTATCATGCTTCTTGAGAAATACAGACCGAAAAACAGCAGGGAGATTATCGGCAACGCTGCACAAATCGGACAAATAAGAAAGTGGCTGCGCAAGGAAAAGGGCGTATTGTACATACATGGGCCGACGGGCACTGGCAAGACATTGGCTGTAGAGCTTATCGGGCGCGAATTAGGCTATGAATTGCTAGTATGCGGCGCTGATGAAGGGAGGAGTTTGAAATATATAAGAAATTTTATCTCTGCTTCTAAGCAAAAAAGCCTGAGTTTCAGGAAAAAGCTCATACTCATAGATGATTTTGACATTATAGAGTCAAGAAAGGGTATCAGTGAATTGATAATCAATAGCCTTTGTCCTGTGGTGCTTATTTCAAATGAATACAACCTGCCGGCAAATCTGAGAAAGTATTGCAATATCGCCAAGTTTGTAAAACCGCAGTACAATGAAGTCCACAAATTCCTTGAAAATATTTGCTCTCAGGAAAAAATAAATGCAGACAAATTTTTGCTGACCAGATTGTCGAGGTCAGGTGATATACGCGCATCGTTGATCGATCTCGTGGCACTTACAGACGGCTATCGGGACACTGAGGATGACATATTTACCGCATTGCGCATACTGTTTAAAGCCACGTCTATTGAGAATGTCCCGTTGAGGGAAGATCTTATACCGTGGGTAGAGGAAAATATACCTGAGGAATACAGGAGTGTTGAGGAAATAGCAAGTGCGTATGACTATTTATCTAAGGCAGATCTTTACGCTGCCAGAATAATAAAAAGGCAGTCCTGGAATCTGAAAAAACATGTATTGGGAATGGCTCTCTACGGAGTTGCGATGAGCAAGAAGGGTCAAAACAAAAGATTCGTCGCTTATAAACGGCCTGTTTTTCATCCATCTAATAAACACCTGCTCGCTGCAATTGCTGGAAAAACGCACACGTCAAGTAGAAAGGCCCGGGACTACACGCAGCTCGTGAAAGCTCTGTCAAGTATTGGTATTGAAATTGAATAATTAGCACACAATCCCTGGTACAATGGCTTGCGGATTGGCTATATTATAGCATCTTACATACTTGTCAGAGGCGAGCAAGACGCCGTAATCCACGTTTCTTGTATTGCAGTTGTTTATTTCATATTCCACATGAAGAAAATATCCAGTTTTAGCAAGTTCTTGCTTGCTGAAATGAACAAATGTTTTCATATTTCTGTCCATGTTCGTGCAGTCAGAAAGGTCTATTGTTCTTTCTAGTCCATTCTTTACATTGTCAAAGTGATAGCTGCCATCAATCAAAGCTGTTTCTGAAGTATCAATAAGGTAATAGCTGTTGAAAAACAGTGATATGGCAAGAAACGTACCTGAAGCAATAACAGCTGATATAATAAACCATTGGCCTTTCATAATCACTCGCTCATGACAATTATCTGTGCGTGGGGTATATCTTTTATATAGATAACACTATTTTCATCAATAATCTTATTTTTTATCAGAAATGATATTATGCCTTTTCCTACAGCATTGACTATGTCAGCATCTTCAACAAGGTCTAGAACATTTTTTTCATCGCAGGTTTCTTCATAATAAAAATCTTTTTTTACTTCAATCTCCAGATCTCCTTCTGAATATTTTTTGCCTATAATTGAAATATCTGATATTGCGAGTAAGACGTGCCCACTAGTTCTGAATATCTTGTACGAGAATCTCATATCAGGGCCCTTCTGCCTAAAGCAATCGGATGCTGTGTCTTGCGCCGCAGGCTTCGCATTTGAGGATATCGAGCCTGTCAATCCTCTTGATCATCGTGTCTGCTTTTCCACATTGGCTGCATATAACAAATTCTTTCACGTATTCGTTGATTCTCTGGGCAATAAGGCTGACCGATACTTTTCCTTGCAGATATAACTCTTCACCTCTTATGCTCCCGGGCACGCCGAGTTCTTTAAAAAGAAATTTTGCCAGGTGTCGTCCGTCACGGCGCAATGTCTTTATGATGTCTGAAAAATTTTTAATTACTGTCTGTCTGCCAGGTGCGACAATTGCTTTTGGTACTTCAAACCTTTCGCTTGCGTGCATCGGTATGCCCTTCTTTGCATTTCTCAGTAGATCAAGATAATTTTCATCCATATTACTCGCCAAGATACTTTGTTTTTGCAGATTTAATGGTTCCTGTAACACCTATTACTTTTATCGTTGCCTTTGTCTCGCCAATCATCTGGATTAGTGCAAGCACTGCACGCACCTGCTCAATATAATCATGACGGCATTTTATCACGCATTTCTGCTCATCTTCTTTGTATAAATTTTGCACAAACCATATTCTTGCATCAGAGCTGTCAATCTCGCCAAGAAACGAGAGCATGCTGTTCCATACAGCAGACACAAGATCACCGTACTTTATCTTACTCTCGCTAATAACTTCAAAGACTATGTATCTTTTCTGCGACCGCAGTGTCGGTGGTAATATTTTAGGCTGTGCCACGTTTTTCACCTTTATTGGAGTATTTTCTGGAAATTTCTTCTGAAGCTTTTTTGAAAGCCTCCTGAGCGTCAACGCCAAGCTGATTTGTCGTGAATTCCTTCACTTTTTTCTGTGCTTCGCTTATTTTCATTATGGACACCTGTCTAATCATTCTTCAACAATACTCACTCCCTCAAAACGCCGGCCAGCAAGCTTTTCGCGGTTTACGCGCAATATCTCTTCTGGTATTGTTGAAACACTATCTATTGCAGTGCCAAGCTCAAGGCCGAGCAGATGTGAGATCGATGCCAGTTCTCGTCCGCTTCTCAGTCCCCATTTACTCACAGCGCCTGAAGTTGTAATCATTTTAACATCATAGTTTCTGCAAAGTTTTACATTTTTCTTCATAGATGAAAGAACATATACACGACGTCTCCTATACGATTCCATAACTTCCCGGAAATTTATCTCTATTGCAACATTGTTTTCTTTTGCTGCCTTTACGCATATGTGGTCTAGACCGCTGTCTTTTCTGCCAAGTTCTGGATGAGCAAGCATATCGACAAGGGACGACTCGCACGCAGCGCGATTGACATCGTAATCACCGCCGTGGACAATAAGAAGCTCTACGTCATTGCGGATTTTGCTTGCCATTGCGTTTAGATCTTCAGGTGACGAGGGTTTTACGATGGCAGCATTTATAATATCTATACCCTCTATTTTTGGTAATTGTGAAAGTTTCTGGTGAGTGTAATATCTTATAACTGCGATGCCGGAAAAGCCGAGCTGTCTTGCAAAATCAGCCATTGCTTCGATTGTGTCTTCCCCAATTGAGAAGTTTGTATGCACATGAAAGTCATAGAAGGGCATTGTAATCCCTCTGGAACGTCATCAACCAGATCAGTAAGAATCAGTACTTACGATCTGTTCTATTCCTGTAAGTTAATAATGCAGGAACGCTTTTAAAGCGTTATAGTCCCCTTGACTTTCTTGCTGCAGAAGTAAGTCCGCGAAAAACGCGCTTTCGCTGATTGCTTATCCAGTTTATTTTTCTGTCCCGTGCTACTACGGGGTGATGCGGATCGACCATGATGACCTCGTAGAACTTGTGCGTGCCGCTTTCCCCGACATAGTATGAATTGAGCACTTCCATGTTAGGGTATTTTCGTGCAGCTCTTTTTTCAGCTATTGCCTGCAGCGATTGTTTTGTTGTGAAGTATAAGCCGATTTTTGTAGGCTTTCTTCCCTTTCTTCGCGCAGGCCTCTTTCTACCGCCTTTTTCAATTCTTGCGCGCACAACAATAAAGCCCTGTTTGGCACGGTAGCCTAAGCTTCGCGCGCGTGCAATCCTTGTTGGCTTTGCTATGCGCTCAGCCGCGTGTTTCCACTTCCTTACCTTTATCTTGTAATTCTCTTTTTTCCATGTTTCCATTCTATGTATCATAGCATCGCCTGGGTGATTGACAAATTTAAATAGTTAAGCTTGGATTAAACATTTAAAAAGATACACCATTTAATAAAGAAAGGTGAATAAATGAATTCAAGTGCAAAGCTGATTATTGGATTGATAATACTGATTGCAGGGCTTTACTGGTACGCTGCTGATATTTTTGGTTTGCCTGGATTTGGGCGACTTGGGGCTAATGCCGTAGAAGATCTGAAGACAGTTTTCTTCGGTGTATTTGGCCTATTTCTAATCTTCCTCGGCCTGATCATAGCATGGATCGAGTATGAGGACTTGAAATGGGAAGCAAGAGAAAAGAAAAGCAAAAAGAAGTGAATAAAAGATGGTAACGTTTGAAACACTGAAAAGCGAAGAGATTAAATTCGGCAAAAATAACTTCCTGGAGATTGCAAGAAAAAGGGCAATAGCTGACGACGGCGAAAATGAATTCATATCGCTGAGCCGCGGCTTTATGACAGAGTCCGGCGAAAGACGGTACAGAAAGTCATTCGCAATCCCTTTGAACGATGAAGTTGTTGACTTCGTTGTAGAAAATCTCAAGAAGATGTAGAATTTTTATTTTTTATGTTTTCCTCTAAGATTTACGAATCTTGGCATAGCTTGCAGAATGAGAAATATGCATTTTTATTAGAGAAATTTCCTGATTTCTTCAGCGGTGTTGTTTTAGACATTGGCTGCGGCAATAATTTCCTGAAGCAGTTTCTGAAAGCAAGAAATATCAAAACAGTCATAATCGGCCTTGACATAAGCGGCGGTGACATCATGGCTGATGCTAGTAATCTGCCGTTTGCAGATGCGTCATTTGAAAAAATTATTTGCGTCGATGCTATTCATCTTTTTGATAACGATTTCACGCGAATATTGAAGAAGAACGGCCTGGCGCTTGTTTCAATGTTCTTCAATGACGGCAATTACGAAGACAGAAAAAAATTATTGAAAAGCAAGTTGAATGGATTAACGATAACCGGCGAATTCGTCTTTGCCGGCCGCGAAAAGGAATTTTTTGTTCTGGCGAAAAAATGAATCATCTAAGTGGTAACATTAAGTCTGTAGGCTGTGCTTTTTACCATACCGCCTGCTGTAGCGATAATGTCGATTGGATAAATGCCCAAAGGTGTTGATCCATTAGGCCTCACTGTAAACACGTAAAGAGATGTTTTATTTGTAGGACTGAAGGAACAATTTGTAAATGGTGGGCATCCTGATTGTGACAATGTAACCGGTAGTGAAGTATTGCCAACAAAAGTTACCGTAACATTTGTTTGAGTCGAAGTTAGTCTACTTGTTCTACCGCTGCTCGGATTCACAGATACAGAAAAGTCAAACGGCAACGTGGTTGTCGTGGTGCTTGTCGTGGTTGTTGTCGTTGTTGGTCCTATTACTGTAAGAACCTTGCTGTCCTTTTCTCCTGGATCATTAAAACCATTCTCATTGTTCTTGTTAATGCACGCATAGTAAGTGTACGTTCCTGGTGCTGGTGCAATGAATGCTGGTCCTGCGCAGCCAGCAGACCCTGATATGCAACTGCTTACTGCTGTGCCACTGCACGAATTTCTCCTGAACTTTATTGACTTGCCAGTGCAGTCAGATAATCCAGAAGCAGAAGGTTTTACTAAACCGTATGGTGCAACGCTTGAAGGGTCTAGAGTTAAATTTATCTTGCCTTTGCAGTTTGCAGTTGCTGCAAATGTTATACTATCATCAACTATTATGAATGTGCTTAACAGCATGAAACTTATAGCAAGCATAACCGCAAGAAGCGCTGCCTTGCTGTCCCATGGACCTGCCATGTTGTTCATTATCTATATAGGCAGTATATAAACTTTACATCTCCTCGAGTACGTCTATGCCTAATAGTTCAAGTCCGTTTTTGAGCACTGCTGCAACTGCAGCTACCAGCATGAGCAGCTCTCTTTCGCGTTCTGCGCCTATGACACGCGATGAATGATAGAATTCATTGAAGAGCGTCGCAAGCTCGAACAAATAATTTGCCAGATAATGCGGCTTCATCTCGTGCGCACACTTCTTTATAATCCATGGAAATTGCGAAAGCTCTTTGACGATCGCAACTTCTTTGCCATCTAGTTCCATTTCCTTGAAGGCAACTTTCCTGCCACTCTTGCGAATTATAGATTTTGCTCTGGCATACGTATACTGCAGATATGGCCCTGTATCGCCTTCGAAGCTCACTGCTTTTTCTGGGTCGAACATTATGTCCTTTACCGGCTCCAATGAAAGCAAATAGTATTTTATTGCAGCAAGCGCTATTTTCATCGCACGTTCTTCTGCCTCTTTCTTTTGCAATTTGTATCGCTTATTGACTTCGTGTAATGCCAGTTCTTTCACATTTTCGATAAGCTCGTCTGCATCAACAACCTTGCCTTCACGCGACTTCATCCGGCCCTCTGGGAGGCTGACGATGCCATAAGAAAGATGATGGCATCTGCTTGCGAATTTGTATCCAAGCAGCTCAAAAATCTTGAACAACTGCTCGAAGTAAAGATTCTGTTCGCTTGCAACAACCCACGTTGCTTTATCCAGATTGTATTTCTCAAACTTGTGCTTTGTCAATGCCAGGTCATTTGTTATATATACAGAAGTCCCGTCATTGCGGAGAATCGTCTTGTCAGGTAGATTGCTTTTCTTCAATGCTGCAACAATATCGCCTTTATCATTCTTGTAAAAAACGCCTTTCTTCAGGCCTTCCGATATCAAAGGCTTTGCCTTGTCATAGAACTGGCTTTCTAAAAAGAACACATCGAACTTTGATCCGAATTTTTTGTAAGTTTCCTTGAAACCGCTCATCGCCCAGTTGTTCATTTTCTTCCACAACGCGCGCGTTGCTTTGTCCCCTTTCTCCCATTTTATGAGCATTTTCTGTGCTTCTTCCTCGAGCTTTTTGTCTTCCTTCAGTTTTTTGTGATAAAGTACATAGAAATCGCCGACAAAATGGTCGCTTTTTATTTTTGGCTTCCTTCCTTTTCCCCATTTTTTGTAAGCGAGCATGGCTTGGCATATGTGCACGCCGCGATCATTTATCAGGTTGGCTCTTGTCACATCGTGGCCAGAGAATTCGAGTATATTGCTTACAGCCATTCCAATGGAATCGTTGCGCAAGTGCCCTATGTGCAAGGGCTTATTCGAGTTTGGTGCTGAATATTCGACCATTACTTTTTCTTTCTTTTCTTTGACACGATCGCCTTTCATTATCTGCTTGAGGACATTATTGCCTATCTTGTTCCAGTCAGCATAGAAATTCACATAAGGCCCTTCTGCGCGTATAGCTTTTACAAGCCCTTTTGCCTTCATGCCTGCTGCTATTTCTTTTGCTATATCGTTTGGATTTTTCCTCCTGTCTTTTGCCAATGCAAAGCACGGCAAAGCTAGATCTGCTCCAATGCCTTTTGGCGGCCTCTCTAATTTGCCAATGCCTTCAGCCATCTTCCAGCATTCTTCATGAAATTTGTGCAGCAGGTTCATATCCTTTCCTTCAGTGCAGCATAAATTATCGGCAGCGCAATTGTTGCGTCGCAAATGACATTGGCAGTTGTTGCAGTTTTTTTGACTTTACCCCACGATATTGCCTCAGAGACACGGGCGCCGGACAAAGATCCGTCGTATTCGCTGGCAGTAGTAATATAAACAGCATATTTCAGACCGCCTATAAATTGATTATGCCATATGACATGGTGCTTTGATATGCCGCCGCCGATAATCAGCGCCCCAGTCTCTTTTGATTCGAAAATTATATTTGACAATTGCTGCTCGTCCAGAAGCACATCAATTACAAAATCCCTGTGATCCTGCCAGTACATCCAGAGCTGTGAGCCAAATGCGCCGTCTGTGATGCCAGGCACAAATACCGGTATTTTGTTCTTCGCAGCCCAGTATATTATCGATTCTTTTGCTTTCTTTGCGTTTAGTCTAGTGCCAACTTCGGATATCAATTCGTTCGTAGACATCTGTCTTTTCTTCTTGTAAATATCAGAAAATATAGGCTGCAGTTTTTCTTCTAGTATTTTTCCATAGCTTTCCATTGGGACAAAGACATTGCCTAATCTGTGCACGCCTTTTGCATAAAGCTTTGCATCGTCTGCGTGAAAAGAGCCGTGGTAATAATCCTTCCATATCCTTGCTAAATCATGGTCGAGCGTGCCGCACGTCGTGACTATCGCATCAAATCTCTTTTCTTTTACCATGTCGCGTATGATACCGCGAGTGCCAGTTGATATGATATTAGCAGGAAATGAAAGAAATCGCGTGCAATTGCTTTTTGCCATGGTTTCAATTACATCTACTGCAGTACCAAGATCCTTTGCTCCAAAGCCGCCAGAATCCCGAAGCTGTTTTGCCAGGTCATTGGCGCTGATGCCTTTCGTGATACTATAGTCTTTTACTGGTTTCATTAGAAAAGACACCTACGGTTTCTTTCTCTACTATCTTCCCTTTGTTAGAAAGTATTATATAATTATATAGTTTTCTTTTCCACAAGGGGTTTTCTTTGAACAGACTGAAGTACCAAAAGGTACTTCTTATCGCTTCGAAAA
>CAYIKG010000021.1:0-11474 GCA_964363955.1 uncultured archaeon
TGCATTCGTAAACACAGCCTGCCCAAGAATCGCTGACGCGCACTGGGACAAGCCTTTTATAAATGCGCAGGACCTGGATACAGTGCTGGAATAATTTTTAAATAAGTTGCTACGCGATGTTAAGCATGGAAATCCGGATTCGTGAAGAGAGCGAGGACATGATGAAAGTTGAGGTAAACGACGTCACGCTCGTCAATATTCTCAATGAAAATATATGGAAGCAGCGCGGCATAGAGTTTTCTGTGTACAACATAGAGCATCCTTATCTGGCAAACCCTGTTATAACTGTGCGCAGCAAGAATCCAAAAAAAGCGCTGATCGACGCAGCAGACAAAATTATTGATGAAGTAGAAGTTCTTAAGAAGAAGCTGCAGGCTGCGCTGAAATGATTTATTCGCCAATCAGTTAGTTTTCTTAACCTTTGTTTCTCATTGCTTATTATGCTAAAAGAAGAGATACGTATCATAGCCTGGGATGACTGCGCTTTCAAGTTCCGCCAGCGCAGTGTGCTTATAGTCGGCGCTATCTTCAGAGGCGGAAAATTCTTGGACGGTCTGCTTTCAACTAAAATAGAGAAAGATGATATGGACGCTACTGAAAAAATCATAAAATCAATAAAAAAAAGCAGGCACTATGACCAGCTTTCGCTGATAATGCTTGATGGCATTAGCTATGGTGGTTTTAATTTAGTTGATATTAAAAAACTCAATAAAGAAACAAACTTGCCTGTCATGGCAATACAAAGAAAAGTGCCAAACATAAAGAAATTCAGCGACGCCATGAAAATATTTAAGGATCACAAAAAAAGAATAGCTGTTGTCAAAAAAGCCGGAAAGTTTTACAGATATAAAGTGTCCCAAGGCGATGTATTTTATCAGAGATGCGGTATAAGCGATGATTCGTGCAGAAAGATACTGGCCATGACCTGTGTGCGCTCGAATATTCCAGAACCCATACGCGTGGCGCACCTCATCGCTTCTGGCTTGTCAGGCGAATCAAGAGGGAGAGCTTAATGAAAAAATCCAAATATTCAGAGGAACTTGCAGTAGCGAAACACGCTGCAAGGGAAGCTGGTAAAATATTGATGAAAAGATTTGGCAAACAAAGCAAGAAGCAGATGAAGGGAAAATTTGACTTTTATCTGGATGCAGACGTGGAAGCAGAAAAGGCGATCATAAAAATTCTGAAAAACAGATACCCTGAACACGCCATACTTGCCGAGGAATCAGGAAAGCAGGGCAATTCTGCTTATACGTGGATCATAGACCCTCTTGATGGCACGCACAACTATGCACACGGAGTGCCTGTGTTCGGCACATCAATAGCTTTACAGCACAAAAAAGATGTTGTCATCGGCGTCATTTACCTGCCAGTTATGAATGAGCTCTACTATGCTGAAAAAGGCAGGGGTGCTTTTCTCAATGATAGAAGAATACACGTGAAGAACAAAGACGGACTTATTGTATTTGGTGGTACACACCGCTTCAGAAGCAGTATCGTTTCAAAAAGCATGATGAAAGTCATAAACAAATATCACCATAAGCTGAGATTCCTCGGATCCGCTGTGTTTGCATCAGTTAATGTTGCCATAGGACACATGTCTGCCTATATAACCTTTTATATCAACGCTTGGGACATAGCTGCGGGCGCGCTTATTGTCGAAGAATCAGGCGGCAAGGTGACAGATATCAACGGCAAGAAATGGGATCTCAACAAAAAGCACCTTGTGCTTTCAAACAGAAGAATACATGAGGAAATACTGAGGGTATTGAAATGAAATACGTAAAAGACATTCTCGAGATAGTTCTTGCATTTGTCATTGCGTGGATTTTTTACCAAGGCCTTGCATTTGCAGCGGGCACCTCGATGCCGATAGTCTCTGTTGTCAGCGAGAGCATGGAGCCTGTGCTGCACCGCGGCGATCTCGTTTTTGTTGTCAGGCCAAATGACCTGAAAATAGGCGACATAGTAATTTATCAGAAAGCTTGCACAAGCGCAGACGCTGCACGCGGGCTTTGCAGCAGAGAAGGCGATTCAACGAGCATAATACACAGGATTGTTCAGGAAGCAGAAGGCGGGTATATCATCAAAGGCGACAACAATCCATCACCAGACAGCGGCATTATCAGGCCAGAACAAGTGTCAGGCAAGGTGGTGCTCGCCATGCCGCTGCTTGGTTACCCGCGTCTCGCTTTGTTTGCTGTTGGTATATAATAATTGTGTTATTCTGATCCTGTTTTGGAAACGTTTATGTGTTTTATTTTACCTTGAGGATACAATGATGTATATAACACTGTTCCTATCCCAAATTCTCTAAATCTACTGTCTGATAATGTGATTCTTTCAGTTTCTTCATAATCTGTAATAATAAGGCCTGCAAGTTCAACTCCAAACTTATTTCTATCATCAGTTATATAAATATTGGGCCCTCTGCGATTAAATGTCGCATAAACTATTTCTTTCTTACCTCTATATTTAGTTCTCAGATGAGAACGTATAACATCAGCAAGTTCTTCTGCGTGTCTTGTAAATGGAGCAATATAGACGAGATCAAAGTTTTCTGCATACCTTTCTAATTCAGGTGCCATCCTTTCTAAGTATTTAATTGCCTGATCAGAAAACAGAGGCATTTCTTCTGGTTTCTCTCGCCTCCTAAATCTGGATATTAAATTCATATTAAACGTTCAGTTAATATCAACAAAACATATAAAAATGCATTAGATAATGTTATATGGCAATTCCTAGAAACTTTTTAGCCTTGCTGCCATTGCCATTATTTTTGTCTCGCAAAAATGCTCTTTCTAGAATACCTGCTAACTGTTCGTCAGTTGTCCGTTCATGACGTGGGACAAGACTTTCGCGGATTTCATCTTCAAAATTGTATTGCATAACTTGCGTGAAATCTTCTGGTGAGTCAGCAATCGCAGATGCTAGTTCTGTCTTGGCTATGACAAGATCTGGATGCATATCATAGCACAGAACTGCGCCTGCTTGTTCACTTCTTCTGTTGACTTCATATGTCCTATCCACAATTGCATTAGGCACGCGTGATGTTATAACAATATATCTTCCATCACGTGTCCATCTGTTTATTCTTTCTACTAAATTCTTCTCAGCAGGTGTAAGGGATACTCCACCAGTTCCAGGTGCTCGTATTACAGCTGCCCTATAACCTGTTTCAAATGCTTGGTCCATCTGGTCAGGATCAAAATTTGGATGCAAATCAATAACATATACATTTTCATGATATGGCAAAAATACCGGATCTCTATACAGATCAGCAAGACTGGTTCTAAGGAAATCATCTCTTTCTTTTCTCTTTAGAAATCTTTTCTGCGCAGATTTACCGCGTCTTGTATATTCTACTGAACCATCCGAAAGTCTTGCAAGAACAGGATAATGCAAACTTTGAAAAGAATGCACCTCAGGGACTATTTCTCCACGAAATACTTTGTTTGCCCGAGTTTTTACCGCACGCGATGCTCTTAGAACTTCTCCGTTGTTCATAATAACATAAGTTCCGGGCCAACCTTGTTCAGCAGCTGCAAACGCAGCTCTCAGATTACATAATGCATCCGAGCCTTCTCCGATTGGGTACATTGACCCAACAATTCCAACATGATAATCTTTGAAAGGAAGCCTTAAGGAAAGAAACGCAGCACCATAAGGCATGGTATCAGTGCCTTGAACAACTATATGAGACTTATGGCCATTTCTTACACCACCGACTATACTTTCTGCTACTTTTTTATAATCTTCAAAATGCATATCCGTGCTGTCCATTTGCTTCAATTGTGTCACACATGCATCACCTACAATCTCAGGTGCATATCTTCTAAGCAATTCTTCTCCAGAACTAACTGGCATAAGGCCGTAAGGAGTTGGTTCACTTAGTATAGTGCCACCAGCTAGATGGAATTGTATACCTCTATGTCCTCTTTGTTCGGTACTTTTTTCTACTGCATATGATGTTATAGCCATCACCCTGGCAAAAAGTATATTACTACTGAACCTAGTAAAATATTTAAATTAGTGGAAATTTTTTCCATGCACTTCTGTAAAATTTATTTCCAAATTCAATCATTCAGAAGCATCTTTCAGGACAATGCCTGTTACAGTATCTGAAATACCAGGCAACTTTCTTAGTTTGTGTATGATAAAATTATTTAATTCTTCTACATCCGCTACAGATACTTTCACAAGTACGTCAGTTGTTCCTGTCATTACGTGCGCCTCATCTACTTCTGGCATTCTGAGTATTTTTCTTGCAAGCTCTTCCTGATCTAATATTGTGCCGTCTGAAAGTGCATAAGTAACAGTGATGTTAATAAAAGCCTGAATCCCTTTTCCTAGCTTCTTTTTGTTTAGCTGTACTGTGTAACCCTTGATAATACCATCTTGTTCAAGTTTTTTTATCCTGTTATGCACTGTTGTGATTGGCATTCCAGTTTTTTCACTAATCTCCCTTGTCGTATATTTTCCATTTTCTTGCAGAAGTATGATGATTTTTCTGTCTTTTTCTGAAATCATAAAAAATTTTTATAAAGTAAAATATTTAAAGCTATTTTTACGATAAAAATGTAAAAAAGCAAATAAATTTCCTTTTGGAAAATAATTCTGTTCTTAATAAGTTTAAAAAATTGTAAATATTACCATATTTTAACAAAAAAATGGCAATAATTGTAAAAAATCCAATTAGATCGGCACTTATGTTATATACTATCAGCGGTATAATGAACCCAAAGAGCGGGGTGTATAAAAATTATGAAATCATTAAAATCATATTCTGAAGAAGCTGTATGTCCTCGCTGCACTTCGCCAAAAACTTACATATCTGAAAATATGCTCATCTGTCTTACTTGCTCGTATATTGCCAAAGGTGTCTTCTGATGAAGCTTGCGAGAATTGATTCCAAGGGTAGAATATCCATTCCGTCTGCAATGCGCAATTATCTTGGCATTGAAAAAGGAGACAGCTTCATTGTCGCCAGCGGAAAGAAAAACATAAAGCTAGTGCCTATGTCAAGCAACGGCAATGTAGAAATAGAAATGGAATTCACATCAATTAATGCCCTGGCAAGTGCAATCAATCTTCTGGCAAAGAACAAGATAAAAATCGTATCAAGCAACAGCTCTGCAGGCAGATGGCACGCAGTACTCGACGTGCAAAAAAGCGAAAGAAAGATAATAAAAAAGATCTCATCATTGAGGAACATCAATTATGTCAGGACAAGAAATCTTTAGTGATAATATGCAATCAGTAAAATGCTGTAACAGACCAATGAAGAAGAATTTGGAGACATCGCGGTTTGTCGAAATGCAGTGCACGCATTGCGGCGATATAATTTACGTGAAGAAAGAAGCTCATACAAAGCCTGTAATGATTGACGACTAACGCTCTTCCTTGATACTCAACCTTAAAAAGTTGATACATCTAAGATAGTAGACGTAAAAATAGATCAAAGAAGTCAGTGATCATGAATGAAAGCAAAAGGTAGTATCGAATTCTGCAAAAAGTGTGGCTCATTAATGCTTCCTGAAAAAAGAAGAAAAAATGTCTATCTTAAATGCCGCAAATGCAAATATGAGACGAAGAAAAGCATTAAAGATTTGCGCATTACACAGGAAAAAAAAGCGAAAAAAGATGTTGTTATTATTGAAAAAGATACAGCATTATTGCCAATAACAGACCGCGCGTGTGAGAAGTGCAACAGTAAGCAAGCATACTACTGGCTCCAGCAAACGCGCAGCGCGGACGAACCGCCGACGCAATTCTTTCGCTGTGTCAAGTGCAAGCACGTTTGGCGGGAGTACAAATAAACTCCTTTTCTTTAGGAAAGAAAAGTAGCTTCCAGTCAAAAGAAACTACGCTAATTCTGCAATCTATCCCTGGGAAACAAGGTAGCTTAAGGCAATCCTTAAGCTAAAACCGAAGGGAAAACCTAAGTAGCGTCGATTAGTCCTTAGTATACCTTTGGGCAAAAAGACATTGTGAGGTCGATGGAGTTTCCGATAGAGCTGCGGGCAAAACCCGAAGTTGATCCGATTATCATCACGAATGCATCTGAATACCTCAACGGCAATCTCTCCAGGGAAAACGGCATAATGCTCATCAAGGGAAAATCAGCATGTGAAATATATAAAATTCTAAGAAACAATCCTGACAAGGAATTCACAAGAAGCGAGGCAGTCAAGGTTGGCGGTAAGAAGTTTAACTCCGCAAGTGAATATGGAAAACATACCATTTCTTGCTGATGGGAGTAGTGTTGGAGCCTCAACAAAAATTATAGCAAATGATATCAAGAAACAAATACAGTTTGGTGATTAGATCGTAATGTGTCACTATATACGTATTCACTTATACGTAGTGAAATATACATAGCTTTATATAGTATGTTATACATATAATAGAAAGTGAGAAATATGAAAGACACAAAACAAAAATCGAAAGTAAGTTCTTTGTGGGCCCAAACAATGGGACAAGAAAAATTCTCACAAAACTATCCTATACCAGATGTTTAACCCAATCCAGATGTTTAACCCAATCCAGATGTTTAACCCAATTGAGAACTAGTTATTTGATAGGATGACAACATGGAATCCGAATTTCTAAAAATAGAGAGTTTAGAAGTTCACTACTGACGTAATTCGGTTATTTTGCCGGAAGAGACAAGCATCTATAATAGAAAGATAATCCAAAATTTCCAGACTTAAAAAGACACGGCAAGGCGGTGCTCTGAAACTGACAATTTGGATTTACAAATTTGATGTGTACAGTCTTCTTGGAAATTGACAGGTATTCTGTAAAAGATTTCAAAATTCCAAGATTCAGTTCGTCAAAGCCATGCTGTCCCTTCAATTTTATTTTTATTTCTATTCATTAGAGAGAATGATAAATATGAAAACATGTATTAGCTGCGATAAAAGTTTCAAGGAACGTAAGGATTACTATAATCGCTGTTACAATTGTTGGCAAGTTACCCTAAAAGATAGGGGAGGATATTTCTAATCTTCTACCTTAATGCTCCGACACATAAACTATCTCTTGACAATGGTCCTAAATCCACATATGCCATGCGTTTCATGTCAAATGGCATTGCAATATTTTTATATTTGTCCTTCTCTTTCTCCACTTCTTTATTCACTTTGGCATTTACCTGATTGCGATGTGCCTTGGATCTGACCTCAATGTAAAGACACAAGGTTATAGAAAAATAGATAACTACAAGATGAGGTCTATATACATAGTAGATGGTCAAACAATAAAAGCTTAGACCGTTTAAATATGGTAAAAATATGACCCCATAGATAGCAATTGCAGATGCCACAAATCACGACATATATGGCGGGAGTACAAATGATCTACTTTACAAATTCTACATTATCCATTCCTTTGAATTCTCTATCGCCTGTCAGGAACTTCAAGCTATTTGTCTTTGCCAACATATACCCTATACAGTCGACATAAGATAGGTTTTTCGGCTTGTTCTTCATTCTGAAGATCATTGCTTCTTTAATAATCTCATCTGGTATTTCAATGGCATATTGCACAGTTTCATCATAGAATATGTCTGCAGCCTCCTTGCCAAACTTGTTAAGTAGCCAATAATAAACTTCCATCAGATTTAGTTTTGTTGTAGCCATCTCTGTCTTTTTAAATATGGCATAGTTTTTGTTTCCCCTAATTATTTCTATAAATGCATATGTATCGAAGAAATACATTATTTCCAGCCCTTTCTGAGTTCATCTTTTATCTCTTGGGCACTTTCCTTGAATTTTAGGGATCCAAAAATCTTGCTAAGATCTCCCTTTTTCGCGACGCTTATGAAGATTTTTTCATTTTCCCTCAGCCTTTTCTCCTTTACAAGATCTTTTGGAAATATAACACCTAAAGAATTGCCTATTTTTCTTACCCTAAGCTCTGGCATATACTCACCGTTAAACTTATGTTATACATATATTTAACATATATAAAAAGATTTCTATCTGTTCAGCAATACATCCATAAATAGCGGGAGAGTGGCTAAGCTTTATATAATTTCTTATATATCTTACTTGTAAGGTAATTAAGATGAAATGCCGATGGCATTTCTTTTCAATACAGTCGTGATTGAAAATGAGACTCATAGAAGTGAAGACAGTGAAGATGACGGAAAAAGGCCAGATAGCGATACCCAAGAACATAAGGGAGCTTGAGGGCTTTGAGGAAGGCTCCAAGATAGCTGTGCTCGCGTTTGATGACCATATTGAACTTAGGCCGCTCAAGAGCATAAAGAGCGGCCGCATAGCGGCATTGCTTAGCGAAAAGTCTCTTTCAAAGGACTGGAACACAAAAGAGGAAGATAAGGCATGGAAGGATTTGTAAAAGGCGACGTAGTTGTTTTACCCTTTCCTTTCTCTGATCTTTCGGCGAATAAGAGGCGGCCAGCTTTCATTATCGCTAGCGGCGAATACGGGGACGTAATTCTGTGCCAGATAACCAGCAAGACCAAGAAAGGCGCGGATGCGGTAGAATTAAAGGATAAGGATTTCCAGCAGGGCAGCCTGAAAATATCCAGTTTCATAAGACCAAGAAAAATATTCACCGCTGATCTGGGTTTAATACTCTATAGAGCAGGCAAGGCTAAGAAAGAAAAGACAGTGGAAGTTGAGGATGCTATTTGCAAGATCGTAAAGGAGTAATCAAGACACAAAGTCCAGGTAATAAAATTTATTAACCCTTTCCTACAAGGAAAGCTATGCATCACTTAACAATCGGCATATTTGGCAACAATGAATTTATCAAAAAACTGGGCAAGCAGGGCACGATAAATGACTTAATGATCTACAATCACGCGAGCTCAGAAGGCGTTTATACGTTCATGGCGCCGAATTCGAGTGAGAACAAAATTCAGCCGCTGCTACAGATTCTTGGCATAATCGATTTGCCCGTGATAGTTTCTGACAGCATAAGCAAAGAGCTTGCAGAGCAAATTATTGCTATAGGTGCAGTTGGTTTCGAAAAAGGATTTATCATATCAACAAATGAACAACTAAAAAGTATAATCAGCGGCACTGTTGCAGAAAAATATGAATGGCTATCTGATGAAAAAGAACTGAGAGCGAAATTAAAGGATATCAAAACAAAGCCGATAACAAGCGAACCGTGGGCGCCGATTGATAATTATTTTAATGTCAAGAGCGTTGGCACTGTTGTGCTCTCGATTAGCAAAGGAGCAACGATAAAGAAACATGATAAGCTATTCGTACAGCCAATTGGCAAGGAAGTTATGATCAAAGGCATCCAGTCACAGGATAAAGACATCGACACTGCCGAAGGTGGCATGCGAGCTGGATTCAATTTGAAAGGCATCGAAGCAGATGAACTGAAAAGAGGCTACGTAGTCTGCAAGGACGCAACAATCAGCAAGAATGTGACAATATCTTTCACAAAAAGCAAATACAGCAAAGAGGTCACAGACGTTGGCAGCCAGGTATTTCTGTCAATCGGCCTGCAAGTCATTCCGGCACGTATAGAGCAAAATGGCGCTGAACTAAAGCTTACTTTAGAGCACCAGGTCGCTTATTTCCCCAGTCAAAAGTGTGTGATTGCAAGTACAAAACAAATAATGCCTAGAATTATCGGCTCAGGAACTATGAAATAATGTAATTTTCATGTAATTGATTTTTAAACTAATCATCGTCTCTCAAATCTTCTTCTTGGCCTTCTATCACCATGGCGTGGACCACCGAATCTTCGAGGACCTCCGCCACCACCGAACCTCGGAGGACTTCCAAATCTCCTCTCTCTCTTGAAGAAAACCTTTCGCGGCCTGAAATCTTCTGGCAGGGGTTTTTTCTCTATCTCAATATACTGGATGATCTTTCTGAAGAATTCATGGTCCTGCTTGCTCAATAATGATATCGTCTCTCCTGTCTTCCCAAATCGTGCAGTCCTGCCTATGCGATGTGTGTAATCCTCGGCTGTTTTCGGTATATCATAGTTGAATACATGGGAGACATTTTTTATATCCAACCCCCGCGCTGCGACATCTGTTGCAACTAGTATGTGCGGCCTTCCGCGGTGGAAGCCCTCCAACACGCGCATTCTTGAATCCTGTCCCATGCCGCCGTGTATTGCCCTGGCTTCAATGCCAGCTCTTTGCAATTCTCTTGCCACGAAATCTGTGACGCCGCGTGTAGCGCAGAAGACTATCGCGAGATGCGGTTTTTCTTTTTTTATTAAGTATTCCAGCAGCGACAATTTTTCCTCTTGGTTGGTATCATAGTAATAATGTTTCAGCAGGTGTGCGCTTACGTGCTTTTCGCCCATTATTTTTACCGGATGTTTCATGAAGCGCTTTGCTATATCCATAATTTCCTCAGGTATTGTTGCTGAGAAAAGCATGGTCTGCCTGTTCTCTGGCATCTGGGAGATTATTTTTCTTATATCGTCAATGAATCCCATGTCAAGCATGCGGTCTGCCTCATCAAGAACAAGTATCTTTACGTTGTTTAATCGTAACGTGCCACGTTGCATATGATCAAGCATCCTGCCTGGGGTGCCGACAACAATATCAGCATGCTTAAGCTTCTGGTATTGTGGCTCCATGGAAACGCCGCCAAATACAGTAGCTATTTCTAGTCTTTTGTGCTTGCTGAATTTTTGCATTTCGATACTCACTTGATTAACAAGCTCACGCGTCGGCCCAATGATTGCTGACTGGATGCCATGGCCATGCTGCAGTTTTTCGATAATGGGCACCCCGAACGCAGCTGTCTTGCCGCCGCCAGTGATGGACTGAGCGACGAGGTCTTTGCCCTCAAGCGCAGCTGGTATAGCCCTTGCCTGTACATCTGTCATCTCGATAAAGCCTATTTCTTCTAGCGCTTTCGTTATTTTTTTATCCAGATTTAGATCGGAAAAGAATTTCATCTCTCAATAATTAGGTATCAGATATAAATAAAGACATGTGTATGTTGTTGCATGTTTAAAGTTGAATTTTGCACGTGCGGGGGCATTTTGATCCCAGTAAAAGGTGGCATGAAGTGCAGGATATGCGGCAACACAGTGCAGATAACAGAAGAAATGAGGTTTTTTGAAGAAGAAAAGAAGAAAGACATAATTGTCATTGAAGACAACAAGCCGGACTTGCCAACAACAGACAAGCAGTGCGAGAAATGCGGCAACAATGAAGCTTATTACTGGCTCATACAGACGCGTGCAAGCGACGAGCCGCCAACACAATTTTTCAAATGCACCTCTTGTAAACATGTTTGGAGAGAGTACAAGTAATACTTTCCAAAAGGAAATGAGGTAATAGGAGAGAAACCTTGGTTTCATCTCCTATAATGCAAGCACACCTGGCGAGAGTACAAGTAAGCCTTTTTCTTTTAGAAAGAAAAACCCTTAAGGGAAAAAGAAAATATTTAGAAAATATTATTAAAGAATGGGTTCAAAGAAAAAATTCTACTGTTTCTGAAATGTTATCCCTG
>CAYIKG010000022.1:0-11267 GCA_964363955.1 uncultured archaeon
GGTATTGGCATGTTTTTTTCAGCTGCACTTGCCTTTGCATAAGTTGTCATCAAGCTGCCGAACAAGAGCAGCGCTACCCACGCAGAAGGCTGGAAAACAAGGAACGGCAATGGCACAAATATAAATGACGCTATGACGACAGCTTCTGAATACCTGTCTGATATGGTGTCAAGGTAAGCCCCGCGGTTCGTTGCCTTCTTGTAGAATCTTGCAACGGAGCCGTCGACAAGATCAAGAAAGATTGAGATAATAAAAAATAGCCCGGCAACAAGAAAGCTTTGCCGTGCAATAAAATAAGCTGATGCAATGGCCAGTGAAAGCGAAAGGAATGTCCACACATTCGCGTTAGCTGAGATTTTTCCAAAAAATACTGCCACCCTGTTCTCAAATAGAACGTATTTTTTTCTGTCTTTGTAAAGCATATGAATAATTATTACCGTGCAAATAAATAAAAGAGATAAATGCTTTGTTTAAACAAAGCAAAATTATCTGTTTCCGATGTCCTCGAACTTGTTTATTCCTATGAGCAATAGAAAAAGGCGATCGCCTGCAAGTATAACGTTCTTTGAGTCTGTGCCTTCGACAAATATATGGCCGTTGTTCATATATACAGCTGTTCGCTGAGCCCCTGTAGCAGGACCTTTGAGCCATATCACTGTGCCGCTTAAATCAGGATCATGTGGGCCTGTCTTGTTGTACCATGTGTCATTGACAAAATATTTTACGTCAAAATAAACAGGAATGCCTTCATTCTTAAAATATTGGCCGACGTTGGATACTATGTTGAACGACGTCACGGCAAAAATTGCATTATCGCTTCCGCTGGTTCCGTTGAAGACAAGGGTTATTTCGCTGTTTTCTGCAAATGTCCTTATTATCTGATCGGAATTCTCGACAGGCACTTTGAGAGCCTCTCTTACGTCATACGAGAACGTGTACACAGTATTGTGACTGGTTACAAACAACTCCTTTATCTCAGTTTGCGTGCACGCAGAAACGAGAACTAGCAAAATTAAGAGTTTTGAATATTTCATCTTCATAAATATTGGAGAAATCTTTTAATTATTTCTTTTTGAAGAAAAAGAAGTACAGGCCAGCCAGAACAACGAGGATGACTATTGCTACTATAGCGAGTGTATTATCTGCTGCTCCAGGAGCTCCTGCTATTGCTGTGGTTGTTGTGGTAGCTCCACGGATAGTTGTTGTAGTTGTGGCCCCTGGCACAGTTGTAGGTGTTGTTGAAATCTCGCCAGTGATTGCGAATACAGAAAAGCCCGGAGTATCTGCTTCGTACTCTACTTCAGTTGCAGTAGCTGTGCCCTTTGTTGTTGAAAGCTTTGTCCAAGTGCCGTTCGCGTATCTGTTTAATGCCACAGTATTTTCGTTTACGTTGTTGGCGCTGAGCCATGATTTGGATACGCGGAACTTGATTTTTGCTGATTTGAGATTGTTCTCTGCAATATTCTTCTGCGATATGTCGATGTACTGGAAAACATTGCCAGAAACTTCTTGTGTTACAGAAGCTGGCTTGGTATCAAGCTTCTGGACAACTATCTCGACGTTCGTTGCCTTGTTCTCTATTTCTATTTGGATCTCCTTGACGCCGATCTCTTCTTTTTTCACTGCAATCTTATGGACAACGTCTGGAGCAAGTTCGCTGAATACATTTGTAGATTTAATAATTACAGGTGCTGGTGTTGTGCCGCTGCCAGATGTGCCAGTGCCTGTATCGCCTGGATTGGTGGTAGTAAACGTGACGGACACTTCCTGGCTGTTTCCTACAAGATCTGTTGCTGTGAATTTAATAGTATAAGTGCCCGTAGACCCTGTATTCGAATAAGTAGCTCCGCACGAAGATGTCTCAGAGCCACCGCCTGGTTTTGCGATTGTTACAGAAGTACTATTAACACTTGTTGTACTGTCACTTGCGCTGCACGTTATTGTTACACTTTTTCCTGTCTCTACTGAGGTCGGTGACACAGACAAAGTTGGCGCAGGCTTTGTATTGTCTACTATGATGTGCAGGGGCGTAGAATTCACGATATTGCCGGCAGTATCATTGACTTCGACCACGATAACAGAAGTGCCATTTCCTTTTGCAGACAGGTTGAAAGCTATAATACTGCTGTTTGTCGCTGATGTAACGCCAACAGCTTCCAGGGTAGTGTTTACCCAGACTCTATAGGTAAGCGTTGTTGTCTGGTTGTCTGTAACATTGAAGTAGAACTCTGGTGTCGTGTCGCTTGTGTTTGTATTATTCACTGGACTTGTAATTGTAACTGTGGGCACTTGATTATCAATAAACATTGTCAGGTTTGTGGTGGCGTTGAAAAATGCCCTGCCACCATTAAAAGAAGAGTTTCTGACCTCGATAAGCACCTGGTGCGTGCCGTTTGACAGGCCTTGCCTTCCTGCATCATTTGTAAAGTTAAGGGCTGTTAAATTATAGAAAACAGCAGTATTGTTGTTGTTCCCTACAGTCACACCTGATGACGTGAAGTTTACAGCACCGTCTATCCATATTGCCCACTCGTAAGTTACGTTATCGCCTTTGAACGTGAAATTTATCTCAGGCGTCGCGTCGCTTGTGTTTATGGTCTGGTTTATAAATGCGACTCCGTTGGCAAAACTGAAATGAGGATAAAGTGTGATAGTTATTAGTGTCGAGTTTAAAAATGCCTGGCCGCCTGTATCATTACGCGCTTCTACTCTAATCCTGTGGATGCCTGATGTAAGAGAAGTCAAGTTTCTGTGAGCAGTTGAGCTGTTAGCAACAGAGAAATTTGCTCCCTGTACTGCTCCGTCTACCCATAATTGTACGACGTAGCTTAGGTTGTCACCCGTGACATTGAATCTTATTTCCGGCGTGATGTCAGTAAAATTTGAATTGTTGACAGGGTTTGTGCCGTGGGTACCGTTAATTGATACTGTAATTGCAGCAAACGAAATGTTGGCACTTACCAGTACAAACATAGCGAATAGAAATACTATAGCAAGCCACTTACCCATGCAATTCCACTAAAAAATATTGTATTTGCTAGTATATATATTTGTTGTAATGGCTCGAAATTACATTTCATCTGCTTATAGCAGATTTTTGGATATTTTTGAAGAAAATAATTCTTTATTAATTAAAAAATAAAAGAAAAAAGAAAAAATTGCTTTTGCTTACACTGTCTCGCTTGTCCAACTGCCGCCTTCTAGGATTGCCCTTACTCCTTTCAATTTGTCTGTGTTTCCGTCGAAATTCTGGACAACTCCTGTGGCAACTCTTGTGTCAGCTGCTGAATGACCTGCAACCACTAGCGCAGACTTGCCTGAAGTGAATGCATCTTCAACAAGCTCTACCAGAGCCGTGCCTGCACCTTTTGTGCGGTATGTTTCCACATCCCATGTCTTGCCGTCGCTTGCCAGCTCAGCAACAAGTGTGTTAACTGCTGGTCCGCCAACAAGAATCAGGTTCTTACCTGTCTTGTCAGAGTTCGTCACTTCTGTGTCAAGCTTTGCAATAGATGTTTTTATCGGCACTGCTTCTTTTACAGTTGTTCCGCCTGAAGCTGCTGTCGTTGTTACTGTTGCGTCCTTTTCGATGACGAAGAGCTCATTTCTCATTTGCTCGTCTGGATAGTACAGCACTACAGTGTCTTGTCCGTTTGTGTTTCTTTCAGCAAATGTACCAAAGAGATCTACGTATCTTGTCTTGTACGTGTCTGTCTTCATCGATACGCCGCCTTGCGCTGTATTTGACGTGACTCCGTTTGTAAACGAAGGTGCTCCTACGATGAGTTGCCACGTGGATCCAGAGACCTCACTGCTTGCTGCAGTGACTACGTGCCACTGGGCACCATCCTTGTCATCTTCTTCCCTTAACACTACTGCTGGTTGTGTCATGTTAGATGTGCCGTCTCCGTTTCTCAGTGTCAGTTCATACGTGAAGTTCCCGACAACGTCGAACGTGTAGTACAAGCCACCTGAAGCTGTTTTGCCAAGTTGGAATGGTACGCTCTTTGTCACTGAATGGTATGTTATATTGTTGTTTCCAGCTCCTGCTGCTGTTGTTGGAGCTCCGCTCACTACCCATCCAGATACTGCTGTTATGTTAATTCTTACGGTATTAACACCTGCATCGTTCCAAAGCAAGAAGTTTGCTTTACCACTTGGTAGCCAGATTGTCTGTGCTGCTGCTCCAACTGAAAGATTCACTCTCTCCTTTGGTTTTGGCAATGCCAGGTACGCACCTTTTCTTGTCTTCAGGACAGGCCACGTTGTTATTTCTGTACCATTTGTAGCCAGAGTTGCTCCGTCACCCCAGGTAACTGATATTGTGCTGTTCGTGCCTGTTCCACCAGTACCATTTACATAGTATGCCTGGCCGTCAAGGTACCACGTCGCATCTCCTGATGTGCCGGTTGTTATCTTGTATTTTGTTCCTGATATGACATCTGTCATTTCTATGTTACCAGTTGAAGTGCCGTCATTGTTGTTGCTTGTCCATCTTACAAAGTGCGTAAAATCGCCTGCGTCAAGGACTGCGTATTCATTGAGGTATAGTGGTTCGTTTTCCCTTACCTTAATAGCGTAGTTCGCTGCGTCTTCCAACCCTATTACATTTGTTGTCGACTCGTTGTGAGCCCAGTTGATGGTAGCTGCGTTTCCTTTGTCGTCTGTGAAGGACATCTGTACGTCATTGTCACCAGATGGTCTGATATCGATCTTGTCCCTTGATGCATCCATCAAGTCAGGCGATGCTCCAGAGAATTTTGTCTTGAAAGACCCGAATACTGGATCTACAAATTCGCCTCCTTTCTTTATAGCATCCATAGATGACCTAGATGGCACAACGTATATTTCCATGGTATTTAGCTTGGTCCCGGATGTGGACAGATTTACAAATGTCCCGTCTAAGTTTGTTGTTGTACCAGATCCTACAGTAACCTTGGAGCCGTGTTGGAAGTTTAGTTGCAGTGCACCAAGACCTATTTTTGCCTGGTTATCAGTTCTTGTAGAACCGTAGAAGAACACGTCCTCTATATAGACCTGGAGTCCTCCTATTGTCGATGTTACTCCTTTGTCAATGCTTTTTGTTTCGCTCCCGATTGTTAGCACTACTGTGTCTGCATCAGAAACACCGTTGAGTGTTACATCATATGTTTTTCCACCAACAGTTACTGTTACACCGTCTTTTTCTGTCAGCACTCGTGTGTCCGAAGAGCCGAACAAAATAAGTTTATTGTTCGTTGCTGTACCTGAATTGGTTACTGTGGACGTTGATATTACATAATCTTGTCCAAAAATCCTTAGTTTTTCGTTTGCTGCAGTTGATCCGTTGACATCTTTCTGGAAGACTACTCTTGTTTTATAGAAGTAGTCGTCGTTGTGCGGATTCGATGGGTTTGCTGCTCCTGCCGTACGCTTTACAACAAGCTCTGGGTCTGTTGCTACTGAGCTAGCGTCTGTGTATTGCGAATAGTTTACGACATAGTCATCTGAAAACTCAATGTACTGGTCATATTTGTACTCGTCATTTGCATCTGTGTCCTTGAGGATATCTGTTTTTAACAAATTTGGTAGATCCTGCGACGTCATTGTATGTCTCAGACCTGTTTTCTTCAGATTGTTGTTTAAGTACAGCTTTGTATTTGTTGTTTCCATTGACTTTCCTTCACCTGTTACTGTTGCTCCACCTGATGTAGCTCCTACTGTAAGTTCTCGTGTCGATTCGCCACCGAATCGTGTAGCTACGTCTATTGCGCCGACAACGTCGTCTGTTGCAGCTGTCGCGCCTACAACAACAAGGAAGCTAGGCGATCCTGTTGCTACAAAAGGTGCTGGAAGGTCTTGCAGTGCGGCAAAAGCAACGGAAGAGCCTGCCATCAAAGCGGCCAAGGAACCTGCTGCTACTATTTTTTTCAATTGCATTTTATGCAACCTCCTATTTTTGTTTTTTACAATTTTTACAAGCGAACTTTTCTAAAAAGTTCGATCAAAATAAAAATCTATCGAACCTTTTGGCCAAAGCTCGCAGTTCATTTCAGCACGGCATCGAAGATGCCGAACTGTTTTTAGCCCAGTATCTTTGATACTGGACTAGTTTGGCGCCAAACAGTTGTAAGCTGTCTGAACATAAATAGATAGATATTGCTACCAATCTATTTTCTAGTTGTATATATTGCAAAGCTTTATATATAAAAATGACTTGAAACAGTTGCAATTACATTGAGCTTGCAGATTATACGTATAAACTAGTTATTAAAAGGGATATATATAGTTTATAAACGTTTAAAAAGTCATATATGACCTTTTTAAGATATTTCAAGGCTTATTTACCTTTTAATTTTACTATATTCGTTCTTCCCTTTCTAGAACGCTCTACAAGACCTCTATGCTCTAAATCGCGTAGAATCCTGGATATCTTTGACTTTGAATAGTCAGTTTCCTTGACGATACTTCGCTGGTCAACTCCTTTTTTCTCCCTTAGGAGTATTTCAACAACCTTTCTCTCGTTGCTTGTAAGTATTGGCAATATATCCTTGACTGATCTTTTTTTGAAAAAATAAATTAAAACAATGGCAGATGCTGCTACCAATGGTATAATGAATATTGCATATTGCGTGCCGCCGAATATCTGCTCGTATATGAGGGAAATACTGACAGTTTCTCCAAGCTTTGGATTCGATTGTTCCCAGATGACGTATATCCTTCTGCCGTCAGAGCCTTCACTGCCCCATTCTGGCTCAAATGGTTGCAGTCCAGTGCCGCTTATCTTTGATTTTTCAACGAGCACAGTGCCAAGTGGTAATTTTACTGTAATTGATATCTTGTTGACAAGCTCTGTTATAAGAAACCTTTGATTGAAAATCCGGAGCTCTTCAAAATTGCTTATCATATCATGGCCGTGGAATTTGTAAATTATCCTATCGGCATTTATATTTTCACAGAGAATGTCTGTGCCTATATCCATTTTAACTATATTGCAGTCTAGATATGAATTATTTGCTATTACTTCAAGACCTGTGATCCTTCTTGCAAGAACATAAAAATCGCTTCTTGTTATATTTTCCTTGTACTGGGCCGATACTGTCCAGTCTGTTATCTTATCTTCATTAATCAATATTTCAATATCAATATCGCTCGGGGCTGCTGCGCGTGCAACTGTTGCAAATATAAGAACTGCTGCAAAAGATAAGAGTACCAGTTTATTAGACATATACAATAAAAACCAAAAAAAGCATTAAAAGGTTCTATGCTTACTTCGATTGACAGATGATTATGCAAGAAGACATAAACAGAAAAAGGAAGGAACAATGGATAGAAGCGTGGTTTGCAATAGAGGCTCTTGGTGCAACAGAAGAAGTTGTCAGAGATTCTCTGGAAAAACATGTGAAAAACCTCTCTGGGACAAAGAATGTGTTTGTCTATGAGAAAAAATTTCTGGACATAAGAAAAGTAGATAACCCGCCAAAGGGTCTGAAAGAAGCATATTCGCAGGTTGCTGAGATTAATTTGTTCGTAAAGGATCTTGCTACTTTTTTGATAATTGTCATGCTCTATGGGCCTTCTTCAATCGAGGTAATTGGACCGACGAAGAAAGAGATTAAGATCAATGAGCTGCAGGAAATAGCCAACGCAGTTTCAGGCATTGTGCATGAGTTTGCAGCAGCTGGCTTGGGCGGCATGATCATAACGCCAAAATAGCCCCTTTCTTTAGAAAAGAAAGGCCCTAGGGTTCAAAGAAACTAATTCTAATATTTTATTGAAGGAAATGATGCATACAACAAGGAAATTATTCCTTGTGTACACATGGAATCTTTGATTCCATGTTGTAGAAGAGAAACCTTGGTTTCGTCTTCTATAATGCCTCCGTAGCTCAGTAAGCCCTTTCTCTTTGAAAAGAGAAAGCCCTTGGGTAAAGAGAAACCAAAGGCTTCGCAAATATTAGAAAGGGGCTTGAGAATTTGGTAGAGCGGCGCTCTCGTAAAGCGCAGGCCGAGGGTTCGACTCCCTTCGGGGGCTTTCTGGTTTTTATAATTTGTTTATCGTATATTTCACTATGCAAGAAAAAATTAATGAGTTTTTTCGCTCTGCGGATGCAGATTCTTTGCTGCTTTCAACAGATGGCTCTAATGTCAATACGAATTTCTATTATTTCACGGAGATGAGCCAGAAAAAACAATTGAGTGGTTATCTTATTCTTAAAAAAGGCAACAAACCTTTGCTTATCACAGACCCGAGGGAATATGGCATATTAAAGAAATACAAAAATTTCAAAACAGCATTGTATAGAAATGAAAAAGAGCTGATTGCCCTGTTAGACAAGTCAGCAGGCAAGAAAATCGGCATTAATTATCAAGAAGCAAGCATTGCGGGGTATAAAAGAATAAAGAAAATTCTGAAAAGGCGCTTTGTCGATGTTTCTGGTACGCTCAATATATTGCGTAGCACAAAAACAAACAGAGAAATTAAAAAAATACACGAGGCGTGCAAAATATCTGAAGAGCTAATCAGCAAAGTCGCGAAAAGCATAAAAGAAGGTCAGAGCGAGAAGGAGATTGCTAAAAAACTGGATTTGCAAGCATTGTCAAACAGCGAGGGCAGCTCATTTCCAACAATTGTGGCTATTGCTGGCAATAGCTCAACGCCGCATCACATAGCAGGCAACAAAAAACTCCGCAAAGGCGATATACTTCTGATTGACTTTGGTGTTGTCTACGACGGCTACTGCTCAGATCTGACAAGAACATTTGTCTTTGGACGTGCCAATGTCATGCAGAAACATGTATATGCAATTGTGTACAAGGCGCAGAGGGCAGCCATGGCTGCTATTAAGGAAGGCGCAAAGGCCAGTGACGTGTTTCATATTGCAAATAACATAATAAAAGAAGCCTTTGGCCAAGAGCTGATACATGCACTTGGCCATGGATTAGGCATACTTGTTCACGACTTTCCGCAGGGCCTGCACAAAAAAGCTGATTACCCATTGCAGAGCAATATGATTCTGACAGTCGAGCCCGGCCATTATGGTCCGTTTGGCGTGCGCATTGAAGATGATATTGTCGTTACAGCCAAGGGCTGCAAGTTGCTTTCTGATGCGCCGCAGCAGCTTGTGGAGCTTTGAACCTTTTTTAAGCATTACGATTAAATTTCGGTTAATGAAAGAAGTCTTTCTTGTATCAAGTGAGAACAAGGATAAAGCAGAGAATATACTGCGCACAGATGATCTCATTAGCAGGCAAAGTATCATAGTGCGCTCTGCGCCATATCTGGACATAGACGAAGAAGGGTATTTTATAATAATAGACGGCAGCGAAGCCGCGATCAAGATGGCGCATAAACTGCTTGACAAGCTGGCGAAACGCTATGAGCATAAAGAAAAAGTAATTGCCAAGGTCGAAGAGCAGGAGAATGCTGCTATAGAGGGCTTTGGAAACATTTTGGATGATTATGGAAACAATTGACGGATTGCCAGCAGGCTCGCTCAGCGAGTTTCATAACCACAGGGTAAAAAATTACAATCATGTATATTACTGCTACCGCTGTGTGCGAAGCTTTGACACAAAGGAAGAGACAAGTATATGCAGGTTCTGCGGTGCTGCTGTGCGCGATATCACTGGATATAGATTTGAAAAGCCGATTGCACGTAAATACCGATATTATTGTACAAACTGTGAAAATAAATTTGAATCATTCACGTTGTTCGAGAATTGCCCTGCCTGCAGCAAAAAAATAATGCATATATACGAATGGGAAGAGCTGGACGCAATGGAAAAGATTTTAATAAGATTCAGGAAAATGTTCCGCATGAATATAGATAATAAAAACCACACTAGAGAAAGAAAAAGACTCTCGTTTCCATCTTTATTCCGCAGAAGCGAAGAACTGCCTTCAGACGCCAAGTCTCACTAGATCAAAATTGTAAATTTTTTTCTTTGTTTTCACAACAATCTTGTTGCCGAATTTCCTTGCTGCATTTCCTTCGCGCGCGGCAAGTTCGCGCAAGCCGCGGCTGTCGATTACAGAAAAGATTTCACCAAATTCAGCGTCGCTATACGTATTATAACTCTTTATCTCAATGCCATTCACGTATGTTATTTCGTCTTTTATGGGCAGTTCTATATTCCCAAAGCGGTTGATAAAAGCTTTTTTGCTTATATCCAATTTTGTGTATTCTTTTATTTTTCTTAGATTTTTCTTGCTTCCTTTGATTATTTCCAGTGCGGCTGGGGCGAAAACATCCTTTCCATGAAATGTCATGCTCTTTGAAGAAATATTAATTAGAAATACATCTTTTATGCCATCATCTTCAGCTGCAGGTGCCAAGACCCCGTTATCCGGCCCGATAAGCCAGTAGTTATTTGTCTTTATTGCTATTGCTTGTCGCTCTGAACCAACGCCTGGATCAACTACAGCGACGTGCACTGTTCCTGGGGGAAATTTATTAGCTGCGTTTTTCAAGATATGCGCACCTGCAAAAACAGAATTTTTATGCGGCCTTATATCATGCGTTATATCAACTATATTTATATTGTCTTTAGAAAGAATTCCCTTGATCTGTGCTGCATAATAATCGCCGTAGTCGGTAAGTAGTGTGACTATCTTCATAGAAATAGTATGGTATTTGTACTTTAATTGCTTGCTTCCACTTCTATCTTTTTCTTTTCGATATTTAGTTTATGAGGTTTATCAAAATAGTTTCTGAAGTGATTGACTATTTGCTGCCTCTTTGACGATTTTGTAAGCCTTGCAACATATTTCCAGAACCTCGGATTCGTAAAATAATATTTCCCATACTTTTCCTTGAAATAGACATGACGCAAGGTGTTTGTGACTTTTCCTTCTGCATTTTTTTCAAGTATGTCTGTACCAACCCGGCCGGCCAGCTGGCCAACACTGTCCCATGTAACATTCTCTTCGCCATACTGTTCCTTTGCCATTTCATAAAGCTCTGTGCCAGGATACGGTATTGGCATATTGCCACCGAGAAACACGATCCCATGTTTTGCAGCAAATTCAGTTGTTTCTTTGATCGTCTCGATGGTCTCGCCAGGAAGAGCTGACATCATAAATGCATTGAAATGCAGACCATGCTTTTGCATGAGCTTTATCGAAGCTGAGGCTTTCTCGACTGTAATGCCTTTCTTTATGGCGCTTAGAACTTCCTGCGAGCCGCTTTCAACGCCAAAATTAATATGTGTACACCCTGCTTGCTTCATTTTAAGAATCACTGGTTCATCGACGCTGTCAAGCCTGCCACAACAACCCCATTTAAC
>CAYIKG010000023.1:0-10869 GCA_964363955.1 uncultured archaeon
ATTACCCAGGCCTGTGCCTTCCAGTATCAATCCTCTGTATCCTTTCTCGAGAAAAAAGTCGAACATGCGGTAATCGATGCCTGGGTGTATTTTTACAAGGCCGATGTGCCGGTCAAATCTGTCTACAAGATGAACTTTCTTTGACCTGTCTTTTCTTACATAGTCGCTGCGCAGGAACTTTATTTCTCCATCCTGATGCACTTCTGCGTAGGGCAGAACGTCAATGCTTCTGAACGTGTCACGCCTGGCAGAATGCATTTTTTTGACATGCAGTCCTGGATGAATCAGGCAGTGATCAGTGTCAATAGACCCGTGCATGCATACTGCAACGCCTGAAAAATCGGTTTGTGCTATGAATCTTGCCGCGCATATGAGATTCAATTGAGTATCGCTTGAGCCTCGGTCAGAAGAGCGTTGTGCGCCAACAAAAATTATGGGTATTGGCAGATTTTGGAGCATGAAAGATATAGCAGCTGCTGTATAAGACATTGTGTCTGTGCCGTGTGTTATTATGATGCCATCAGGATTTATCTCGTCTATCTCTTCAAAGATTCTTTTTGCAAGTATTACCCAGTGCTCAGGTTCCATGTCGCCAGAATACATCTGGAAAACGAGGTGGATGTTAAAATTTGCTATTTCTTTCAGCTCTGGAACTGCGGAAAAAAGTTCCTCTGGAGTGAATGCTGGATACGCTGCGCCCGTGTTGTAGTCAATCTTTGAAGCGACAGTGCCGCCTGTGCTGAGTATGCTTATCAGCGGCTTGCCTTTGTCTGGTTTTTGTTCCTTTTTTGAAATTGGCTGCTGCTTGTGCAAGCTTGATGCCAGTTTTTTTATTTTCGCGGGCAAAGCCACGCCAATATTGTAGCCATTGTCCAGCTTTATTATGAGCTTATCTGCATCGCCAGCGCTTTTTGGCATGAGAAGCCCGTCATAAACACTCCCTTCTTTCTCGATACGAACGCTGTCACCAACCTTTATCTTCTCCTTGCTGAATATATTTTCAATTTCTTCAGAATACATGAGATTAATTATGAACGGGTAATCTTAAAGAATTAGGTCGTTATTTTTTCCTGTATTTTGAAAAAAGAATAAATAAAATAATGGCTGCTATGACAATTACGACGACAACAATTATTGATGTTCTATTTTCTGTTACTCTTCCTGTCATGGCATTTTCTTTGTCCCAGTCAAATAAAAATACTTGACTGAAATATTCAGCTGCATCACCATAGATTATAACGCCAGCTTCCCTGTTGTTTGTAGGCGAGTTCTCTCCCCAGTTGATGCTGGAAACTAGAACTGCATTATCAGAAATGACGAGTTTCCCGTGCAATTCATCCAAGTTTAATTTATTGAGTTCTATTAATTTCGCTTCCATGTTGAGATTTTCTTTTTTCGCTATTTCGTTTATGTAATTGGCAGTAGCTTTGTTGCTTTTGCCTTCCTCGTCAATGTTGAAAAAAGAACTGTCAAGAAGAACTTTTACTTCAACGCCTTTGCGCGCACGATCTATGGCTGATTCTAGTAGTGCGTTTTCTTTTGGCTCATCTTTCGTGCCCCATACATTATGTATATAGAGCTGGGCAATGTAAAGCTTTTCGTTTGCTGAATCAATGAAAGCAACAACATCACTGACTGCATTTGGCGCGAACACAGCTCTGGCTGCACCTGAAAACTCTTCTGCACTGAATTTCTTCTGATAGATTTTCTTCTGCCTGTCACTGATTTTGTAACTGCCATCACAGTTGAATTTCCTTGATTTTTTTATATCTTCATTAAAAATATCAGAAAATTTCCTTGCTATCTCTTCGTCCTCAACTATAACGCCAAAACCGCGATTGCCGTAGCTATCTGGAAAGCCATGGTAGCCGAAGTTCTCTGTGCTGACCAATACTTTGCTGCTGCTGACTGCATATTTGGCGTGCATGTAGTACCTGTTCTGGTAAAGCCAGACATTGCCTTTGTTGAGCGTGCAAAGAACGAATTTTTCATCATTACCCATGCCGCCGACAGGGGATTCGTCTACGATCAACGTGAAGTTCTTTTTCTGCAGCAGTTTCGCAATGTCATAATTATCGAACGTATAAACAGCGATCAGAAAATTGTCATTCTCTTTTATAAATTCTGAAAGTGCTTCGTAGCTGTTGTCTGGCGCGGCGAATGCCGTGATTTTCGCAGCAAACGCCACGGTTGCCAGAATCAGTAGAGAAAATATTATTTTTTTCAGCATGTGCTTTAATTATATCTTATAAATCATAAATCTTTATATACTATCTTGAAGTAGTAATTGCAGGTTATTATAGTATCGCAAGAAGGGGCGAATCAAATGGAATCTTATCTGCAGCACATGCTTGGAAGACTTGAAATTTTGCTTAAAGAAGACCCTAGTAAACTTTCAAAGGAATATAGAGGCTTCCGTGAAGCTGGAATATCTTCATTAATACGGGAACTCGGACAAGAAACACATGAAGATGTAAGACGTTTAACTGAAAAGTATAATTACTTCCCAAACCTTCTTTCATGTCCCTTGCCTGGCGCAGCTTATCGAGTTCTTGTTGTTTAATACCTATTTAGTTCTCGCAAACTCAATGAGCCAGAATACAGAAGAAGCTACGAAAAACATTCCTATGTATAGCAGCATTGTCTGGCTTAGATATGGATTCATGAAAGATGAGACATAAGGAACGTTGATTGCGAACATCCTGCCTGCCATGGCTAATTCTACTATAAAATCTATAGCGTTGTTCAACAGCAGAATCAGCAGCATAAGCTTGTGGTGCCCACCTATGTCAGAAAACGTGTGCTTCACGTCGAGTAATGTAAAGACAAGCGAAACTGCAAAAAGTGCCCCCCACACGAAGTTGTCGTAAGCGAATTTCGTCAATGAAAAGAAAGTACCTGACATTCCAACGAGCACAACGCCAACAATAATGCCGACAATGCTGTCCTCTGACTCAAAGAGGAATTTCATATGTAATTATTGATGATAGGATATAAAAGAATTTGATTTTACTGAAATCTTTTTGGAAGTCTCTTTGCATTAGTGATCATTTCTTCGAAGATCCTATCAACATAACTGCATATTCCATCGTAGGCTTCGCCGGTTGCAAACTCCCCTTCATCTGGCGTGTGCCACATTTTCAATCCCCGAAGAACTTTAACCAAGTCTGTACTTGTAAAATCATCTGGCACTTTTGCCATCAGCCAATAATTTTCTGGCTTATTACATGGCCTGCCATTTTCGTCATAGTCATATCTAGGATCAATGAATTCAATTGGCAATCTTTTATAACCTCGCCTTTCGGAAAATGGACTCATATCCGAACGTTGTTCTACAGCACCATAGTGTCCGAGCCAGTTTTCACTCAACCCCATGAAATTTCTAGCATCATGAATACGCATTATTTCTTCTTCCAATGCCTCTACGACAGCATTGCCATATCCTTTGCCTCGCTCTGTCTCTGTTGTTGCCAGATACTCAAGCCAGCCAAAACCTCCACCCGTACGCCTTTCCAATGAGTCCATGGTAGGTAGATAAGTACCGCTAGCAGCAGCAACTACTCTTTCACCATCTTTTACGACAGGAACTATGAGCCTGTATTTTGCTGCATCTGGCTGGCCAGAATATCTTTGAAAGGTATCAAGATTGTCCATTTCTTCTGGCCTAAAGGTTTTCCTAAATAGATCATGAGCAGCTCTTAGCTCCGGAGTATTAGGTCGTGCTAGTACAATTTCGGTCATATAACATCACAACTATATATTTATTACTATTAAGTAGTATATAAAGATTTGTATTGATAGCAAATTGATTCAGTAAATCTCGACGCTGATTTCTTCTATATCTTGCAGGCCGCGGTCGCCTGTGATGAATTTAACGCACTTTTCACTTATTGCAGTAGCTAGATGAATGCAGTCAAAGTAGGTTAATTTCTTTTCTAACCTCCTGCGATACTTTGCGCGCATGCTTCCGGCAAGAGTTGCTATCTCTTGGCTGACAGGAACAATGTGCAGATTTGGCAATGATTCAATAAGATAAAGTATCTCTTCAACATTTTCTTTGTCGCGGCGCGCGATGTGATAAGAAAGCTCGGTGAATATTATTGCAGAAACAATTGCATTGGCTTTGAGATATTGTTTAGCTCTTTCTGCAAGCTCTTCCTTGCCTGAAAGCATGTCCATGAATACAAAAGTATCCAAGTACATTTTTTCTGGCACTTTATTCACCTTTTAGCTCTTTTCTCGCAGCCTTGAGTGCGATCTTCTTTCCTGCCTGCTCTAGTGCCTTTACTGGATCTTCTGGCTTTGGCAGTATGATTATCTTGTTTTCTTGCAGGCCAATAAGCACTACTTTGCCTGAGCTCAGTGCCAATGCATCGCGTATGTACTTTGGTATCACCAACTGCCCTTTTGACGATATTCTTACTTCTTCCATAAACAAGACAAACCTCTGGTTTTTCTCTTCCTTGATCTCTTTTCCTTTAATAGATAATACTTATTATATCTATTCTTACTTTAATTATTATATCTTACTATTTTCTAATTAATAAGAATTTCGCTAATTGAAAGCTTACTTTTATTCCTTATTCTGTAAGAAATTCCGTGTTTTATAAATAACAGATTCTCATCACTGGCACAACTAAATGCTTATATTTGGCTTACAGCACTGTTTAGGTCTCTGGTGATGACTATGGATGGAATAAAACATACTGACCACAGTGGCATAATAACAATATCGCCGCTACCAGGCATATCGATGTGCCCGTTCTGCGCTTTCCACATAGTCTACAAGAGGATAAAGCTTCTCAGGGGCGGTAGATATGGCCAATAATGGTTACAGAATGGAATTGAGAAGGCATGTTGAAGATCTTCAAGGGCGCTTTGGCGAATATACGCCTACGCAGTTTGATATGGGGCTTTTTAATGATCATACACTTTCTGACAGAGCATTATACTTCATGACAAAACTCTGGCGTGATGCAACTGACAGGAATTACAGAGGACTCCATAACCAGCAAAATGACGCAGACAATAGAAGAATGTACCTTGTTATGTCCAGGGGCGGAGACGGTAGCTATAAGATTACTGACAGGTATAACCATGGTAATGTAGTGGCTATTATAAAACCAGGTGCAGACAAACTTGAATTCATTGGTACAAAGAGGGACATAACAATGCTTGGTGGCAGAGGCGAATTCAGCCAGATAGTTAAGATGGCTGAAGACCTCGATGTGCTTAAGGATCATCCCTACAAGAGAGTAGATTAATCGTCATCAGACAGTAGCGAAATCTTTATATAGGGATTAAACCTAAGTACTACATAGGTGTGGTAACATGGCGCTTTTTCCAAAAGATCCTATATTTGATAAGTACCCGGGAGGTCCTTCAGAACAGGTATTCGTACCTTTGACTGAATTAGAAAACATACAGCCTTTGGGCCCTCTGAATGGAGCTGCTGGAATTATTCGTGATTATGTTAGCTCCAGGTGGAGAGAGTTCCTTGAAGGTACCGGCATAAGAAGACCAAGAAGGCGCGAAGGCGTGCCTGAGACGCCTAGTGGCGGTACTAGATACGCATCTGCCCTGTCTGGTTATTCTGATACAGATAGACTTGCATACCAGCTTTCAGTTCAGGATGCAGAGAATGCAGGCTACCCAGTGCGCGAAGTTGACCAAGGCATACTTCGCAGACTGGCTGGCAATGTTTACACTGGCAAAACTCTGGCCGGCTTTGAGAATGGGAGAGAAATATTCGTCCATTACAAACAACCCGTAGGAGAAAAGATAAAGACAATAGGCCATGAGCTTTACGCACTGCTGCACAGGAAGAGCAATGAGGATCACAGCAAATATGAAAGTGCAGCTATTGCATTTGAGCCGCAGTTTTTGGCAGCTAAGCAGGCAGATGCACGCCAATTGATAGAGGAACTGGCAGCTGCATAGTATTTTGTGTCTTTTCTTAAAATCTTTTTATTCAAGGAACATTAATTATTTGTTATGAAAGTTTGGTCTATAATATCTGTGATTTTGCTTTCCAGTGTTGCGTTTGCTCAAGGCATAAATGACATAGGAAGAACTCTTTTTGTCGAGCTCCTTAATGCACGAAATTATCCAGGATCGCCGTTTTCCGGCAACCCCGTAAATGACATAATATTATTTTTCTTGGTGCCGACGATACTGATAATAATGATAATATACATGATGGTTGGCAGGATATTCCCTGTTGGCTACAAGAGTCTCAGACTGCTTCTAGGTATTGGAGCATATCTTTTCATCATTGCCAGCGGTTACTATGGATTCTTCATGCAGCTTGCAGGGCCTACATTCATATTCTTCATTTTCATACTAGGCGTACTGTTCTTCTTCCTTGAATTTGTATTTAGCCGGAGAGGAGGTGGGGGTACCAGAGTTGGTGGAGGTGGGGCCAGAGGTGCAGGGGCAACACTCGAGAACGTAGGAGAATCATTGGCGAAACAGCTTGTCTTGAAGCAGATTCAGCTTAAGGAGCAAGAAGCTGGATTAAAAAGTGCAAGAACAGCAAATGATCCAAGAACAGGAGATTACGAATCGCGCGTGGCTGAGATTAGAGCAGAAATAAAAGTACTTGAAGGTGAAATAAGACTGAATCCTGCCGAAAGAATTGCTTACAATGCCTTGAGACATAAATATCGTGTGTGAATTATGGTTGAATTTATTGATCCGACATTATTGCCATTTGTTGCAGCATTTCTTTTTGTATTTGCTGTTGTTTTTGGCGCACTTAGTTATGCAAAAGTATTAGGTGATCAGCGGAAGGTGAATGTGCTTATTGCATTGGCATTTGCCATCTTTGCAGTGCTCTTCGAGCCATTTGTTTTTGGTCTGCAGGCAGTTTTGCCGTTTGCAGTCATTGGCATAATAATAGTGTTCTTCCTCTTGTTCCTGAAGAAAGCCTTTGGCGGTAATACAAAAGACGCAGTGCCGATTGTAGTGTCATTGGCTATCGCCCTTTTGCTGCTAGGCATATTCTGGGACCAGTTCGGCTTTTCATTGCCTGGAATAAGCTCAACAAACGTACTGTGGCTTATTATAATAATCATTGTAGTTCTCATTTTCTACATCGCCTATAAGCAGGGGATTGAACAATAAATAAAATATATAAACCGCCTTATGTATAATAAGAAAAGATAATATGTCGCACGTCATACTGAACCAGGCAAATCCATTTGGAGCTCTTGGCCCTGAATTTTATGGTTTTCTACTACCATGGATATTCACTTTTGCCATTGTCTACGGCCTGATCGTCAAGGCAAACATATTTGGTGATCAGACAAAGAAAATAGCTGCAGCGCTTTCGCTCGTAGCTGCGTTCTTCGTTACAGCAGTCGGAGGGCCGCAGCTTGCTGCATTCTTCACAACGCTCTTTGGCGGCGCGGCAATATTCCTGGCAGGCATATTGGTAGTCATTTTATTTGTCGCGATGACAGACCAGCACAAAAAACTTACAGAAAATGTGGCAGTTTTAGGATTTCTCGTTCTGTTAGGCGTATTCCTCTTCCTTTCATCAAGTGGCACAATAGTAGGCATAAGCATTGATTCGCAGACAGCAACATTGATATTCTGGGGCATAATTCTGCTCGCAGTTGTCTGGTATATCATGAAAGACGGGGCAGCTGCAACGCCGAAAACTGGTTAATTTTCAGAAATATAAATATCAGAAACGTATTATTCTAAGATGCCTATGGCAAATCCATTTGAAGCGCTTGTCATGAATTTGAACCAGCTGGGCATTTTTGGCTTTCTGCTTCCTTGGCTACTGATGTTCGCCATAACATTTGGTGCATTGACGAAAACCAAGGTATTTGGCGAGGACAAGCGCATTTCAGGAGTCATCTCGCTTGTCGTTGCTTTCTTCGTCGTCGGCTTCGGCGGCCCTTCGTTTGGCAGCTTCTTTATAAATATCTTTGGCGCAGCTTCAATGGTCCTGGCTGCCATACTTGTTATCGTGCTCTTTGTGACAATGTCTGGCGGCGACATAAGCAAGCTTATGGAAAGCAAAGCGCTCCTTGCACTGATTGCTGGTGTAAGCCTTATCATAGTATTCACCATTGCCGGAGGCGGGGCATTCCTGAGCAACGATGTCATGGCAATGATTTTTATTGTAGTCATAATGGGCATTGCTGTTTACTTTATAGCGGGAAAATAGAAATAATTATTTTTTAGCAAGGATGTCCTAAATACAAAGTAGAGAATCAGCCCAATAACTTTTCTGGCATGCCTTGCTTTTCTTTCATCTCATGTATCATGTTTGATAATGCCTCAATGTTCCGCGTCAATGACGGTAGAAATTGCTTGAAAGCTTTTTCCAAGCCGCCAACGCGCGCGGCAAGCTCGTCAAATTGGTCAGACAGCTCAGAAACCTTTACTTCAAAATCCTTTGCACTGCCCTGCTGCATATTTCTCGGAATGCCCTTTATTTCTGCTCTTACAATGTTGAGCTCATTTTCCACTTTTTCTATCCTGGATAAAAATTTGTTCCATTTATCTTCAACAACGCCTTCTATAAGCTCTTCGACGATGACTTCTGGGTTGATGGTTTCAAGCTCTGGTACCTCTTGCATCTGCTCGAATTCAGGGAATAGTGATTCAGGCTCGCGCCTTTGCTGCTGCGGAGCAATTTCTGGAAATGACGGCACTTCAGGCTCTCTTTCTGGTTCATTTACACCTTCTTTGACTGCCTGCAGCATGGCTCTTTCTATAGAATCATAAGAATAGCCCTCAGACTTGAGTTTTTTTATAATATCTTTGTCGCTCATGCCCCTGGCAGTCAGTTTCTGTATTTCTTCTATAGGCACGTCTCCTTTTTTCTTCTTTTGAAAGAGCATAATTAACCTTGGTTTTTTTAGTATATATTGTTTTCCTAATGTATTAATGGTAGAAAATTAATCATCTATTCTTCAATTCATCTTCAAGCTCGCGCCGGGTAATAAATTCCTGCTTGATTGGCGAAAGCAGATCGAACATCTTTTCGATTTCACGTATATCACGTTTGCGGGCGAACTTGCCTACCTGCTTGTTTATCCGCTCTATGGCGTTCTCTAGCCTTGCCATTTCGTCGCTCATATTTCTTATTGCAATCTCCATGCCTGCCAGTTTTTCATTCATCTTCTTCGTTCTATCTATATTAACATTCTCGAGGTTTGTTGCCCTTTCCTCAATATTTTGCAGCTTCTGCTCTAGCTCGCGCAGGCGACGCGTCTCATCGTTGCTCCGCCTAACAAGCTCCTGCAATATCATGGATGTTCTTTCATCATATTGTTGAGGCATAATAATACCCCTCCGTTGCTACGCAACGTAGTCGTATCCCATATTATAACTTTTGACCCTTAATTGCTATGCAATGTAGTCGTATCCCATATTATTATTGTTATTAGTTGCTGCAGTTGTATATTAAGATTTATTTACCGATGCGACAATTATACATATGGTTTTTGAATCTGAATATGATGAGCAAAGCCAAAGGCTGCGCGTGAACTTCCTTGGTTCTATATACGGGCCTAGCATAGAGGATTATCCTGTAACCATGGCAACTGTCATAGACAAGCTCATGGAAATAAAAAAGAACGTCAGACTGGTACTCTCAGAAAGGCGCGAATATGAATACGGCTTCCGCGAAACAAAGATGCTTCTTGAAATAGCGAATGTCATAGAAAAGATTACGCGCCAAGGCATTATTTCAATAAGAAATATAGTTGTACAGGGATGCGAATCAGAGGCGCCCCAACGTTATCAGTTTCTGCGCACTGTCGTGTCTTTGCTGCGATACGATCCGATAGAAGCTTACAAGCGTGTGATACGAGAATCTAAAAATCTCCGTGTTAGAATGCAGCGCAGCGATGGTCTGCAGAGAAAGTGCTTGGAGCATTATATGAAAAATACACTAGAACCTGTGATGAGGTTGCTTGAAAACTGCGAGCTTATACAAGCGACAAAAAATCAGCTTTCTGAGCACAAAAACAGGGAATTGTATCGCAGGATATTTCATCCGAGTATAAAGCCTAATTTCATGTACACGAGATATGTTTCAACACCTCCTTCTAACGCAGAGCTGCTTGAACGGTATAAATTAGGCGACTCAGACGTGAGCATATACAAAATACCAGGAAAGACGAGAAAATTATATCATGTGATCCCGCCTGAATTCCGGCTGAATGAAGCTGAGTATGCACTACTCGATCAAGCCAGAATTTATATAGGCCGCCACGAACCAAGGGAGGTTGAACTCACAGAACCTGAGCGTGTAAGGGAGAATCTATATCGTATAGGACTGGACCTGCTTTCTGACACTGCAAGCACAAACAAAATTGATCTTAAGGAAGACCAATTAAAGAAGCTTGCAACAATACTTACGCGTTATACAGCAGGCCTTGGCGTTCTTGAGCTGCTTTTGCAAGATGAAAATATCCAGGATATTATGGTAAATGCACCTATAGGAACTCATCCAATATACATCTTTCATGGTGATTTCCTTGAATGTGAGACAAATCTCGTGCCAAGCATTGATGATGCAGAATCATGGGCAACAAGATTCAGACTACGCTCTGGGCGTCCATTGGATGAGGCAAATCCCGTGCTTGATACAGAAATATCACTGGCAGGCGGTCGCGCCAGAGTTGCTGCAATTACAAGATCATTGTCTCCTGATGGCCTTGCCTTTGCGTTCCGCAGGCACAGGGAAAGGCCTTGGACATTTCCGCTTTTCATAAACAACAGCATGATGGATTCATTTACCGCTGGTCTTCTGTGGTTTATAATTGATGGCTCAAGAACCATGCTCGTTGCTGGTACGCGAAGCAGCGGAAAAACTGCATTTCTTGGCTCTTGCCTTGTGCA
>CAYIKG010000024.1:0-10237 GCA_964363955.1 uncultured archaeon
CCTTTGTTCCATTAGCTTAGCTGCATTCTTTAAAGACAATCTCTCTCTTTTTGCAACACGCCGAGCTATAGCTGATTTGCTCGCCTTGAGCCAGATTTTGTGATCAGCAACATCCTGAAGCATGTAGATGCCTAGCTTGCTGTCAATCACAATATTGCCCTTTTTTGCCAGTCTTCTTTGCTTTGCATCCAGGTGCTTATGAAAAACCTTGCTGGCACCTTTTTTTGTCTTGAACGTATTTATTGCACGGTGCGTCTCTTTGCCTTTGCTATGTTTCTTGAATTCTTTTCCGAGTGAGAAATACTTAAGATTCAGCTTTCTTGCCAGCTTCTTTGCAGCTGTTGAAGAGCCGCATACAGGCATGCCAGAAACTACAATAACTACCATATTCTATATTGATGTTAAATATATTTATTGCTGCCAAGACAAGTGAGTTCAATGATAGATAAAACCTGGGAAAAAGAAATGGAAAAACCAATATACGAAGAGTGGAAAAAGAAAAAAATGCATAGGTTTGATGAAAAAAGCAAAAAGCCGCTTTATAGCATAGATACGCCCCCGCCTTACGTCAATACGCCGATACACATAGGCCACGCCACAACTTACGTGCTCATGGACATGTTTGCACGTTTTCGTAGAATGCTCGGCTTTAATGTTCTGTTTCCCCTGGGCCTCGATCGCAATGGATTGCCAATTGAGATGGCAGCAGAGAAAAAATTCAATGTGTCTTTGAAAGATATAAACCGCGAAGAATTCATCAGGCTGTGCGAGCAGATTTTAGAAGAAGCGTCGCTTGTGAGCATAGATTCTTTTTTACGTCTTGGCATCAGCTTCAACTCCTGGGACCCTGCCAAAAGCATTGGAAGCTTGTACCTCACTGACTCGCCAGAGTACCGTGCGCTTACCCAGGCAACATTTATTGATATGTGGAAAAAGGGTCTTGTATACGAGGATACGAGGATAAACAATTACTGCCATGGCTGCGGCACCACGCTTGCTGATGCAGAAGTTGATTACAAGGAAGCAGAGACAATATTCAATGATGTAGTTTTTACAGCAGATACCGGAGAAAAGCTCATTATAGCAACGACAAGGCCGGAGCTTATCAGCACGTGCGCCATGATAATATATCACCCAGATGATGAAAGATACAGGCATCTAGAAGGAAAGATGGCAATAACGCCGCTGTATGAAAAGGAAGTACCGATAAAAGCGCATCCATTTGCTGATCCAGAAAAAGGCACAGGACTAGCCATGATGTGCTCTATGGGCGACCAGAATGATATTCGATTTTTCAGGGAAATGAGACTGAAACCAGTTATTGCGATAGATGAAAATGGCAGGATGAATGCACACGCAGGTTTCTTAGAAGGCCTTTATGTAAAAGAAGCAAGGCAAAAGATCATCGAAGTTCTGAGAGAAAAGCAGCTTCTTGTTGATCAGAAAAAAATTATGCACAGGATGCCAATATGCGAGAGAAGCAAGCACCCGATTGAGTTCATAGAGCAGAAGGAGCTTTACCTGAAGCAATTAGAATTCAAGAAAAGCATAAAGAGGATTGCAAAAAATACAAAATTCTTTGCAGATGAAAGCAGGCAACTGCTGCTGGACTGGATAAATTCATTATCAATTGATTGGCCGATATCAAGAAGAAGATATTACGCAACTGAGGTGCCTTTATGGTACTGCAATAGCTGTGGTGAAGCTATCGTTCCGCCAAAAGGAAAATACTATAAGCCGTGGAAAGAAATACCTCCAGGAAGCCAGTGCAAGAAATGCGGCTCTGCTGATTTTCGCGGGGACGAGCGTGTGCTTGATACGTGGTTTGATTCGTCAATATCGCCGCTTTACATAATGAATTATCCTGGGAAATTCTTTCAGAAGCATAAAGTATGCACACTGCGTCCGCAAGGAAAGGAGATCGTGCGAAACTGGTTATATTACACTCTGCTAAGGTGTTACCTGATTCTTGGAAAGGGCATATTCCACGATGTATGGCTGCATTATCATGTTGTTGACGACAAGGGAAAGAAAATGAGCAAATCACTGGGCAATGTGATAGATCCTCATGAAATACTTGAAAAGTATGGAGCTGAGCCGTTTCGTCTATGGTGCGCAGTCGAGGGCAATCTCAACAAGCAGGATTTTCGCTGCTCCTTTGAACGCATCGAAGGCGCAGGCAAAACGCTCACAAAGCTGTGGAACATTTCCAGATTCGTTTCAATGATGCCAAGTGAAAGCAGAAAGAAAGCAGTTATGGAAACTGACAGGTGGATAATAGATGAAATGAATTTAATTATCAAGTATTCAAAAGAGCGTTACAGCAAATACGATTTCCATAACCCCACAATAAAGCTGAGGCACTTTCTCTGGGAGACATTTGCATCGCACTACCTTGAGCTTGTAAAAAGCAGGGCTTATAACAGTGATAATAAATTTTCAAAATCAGACCAGGCATCTGCCATATATGCCTTGAATTATTGTCTTAGCAATATGCTCAAATTACTGGCGCCTGTATTGCCTATGTTTACTCAGAAGCTGTACGCTAATCTGTACAAGAAGAATGTTCACAGTGAAAAGTTTCCTGACGCAGTGCGCGTGAAAGCGAAGATAATTACAGAAGACATAGAAAATCTTAATAGCTTTATATGGAAAGCCAAAAGAGACAAAGGACTTTCCTTAAAAGCTGAAGTAAAGGAGCTTATGTTACCAAAAAAATATTCGATTATAGCTGAGGATATTGTCGCTTGCCATAATGTGAAAAAAGTAAGATATGGCAGCAGGCTGGAGCTTGTTTTGTAGAAGGCATTTAGTATGAACAATGAGCACGAAGGAGAAAAATTGAAAAGCAAATACAAGCTGAAGAAGCTCATTAACAGTCTGGCCAGTATAAAGGGCCGGCACACAGAACTAGTGACTGTTTATGTTCCTGTAAATTATGGCCTGAGTGAAATAATATCCCAGCTTCGGTCTGAGCAAAGCACTGCAGAAAATATAAAATCAAAGCCCGTGAGAAAGAATGTCACGAGTGCGCTGGATAAGATAATAAGACACCTTCAATTGTACAAGCAGACGCCCCAGAATGGCCTTGCCCTGTTTTGCGGGAATATTTCACTAAAGGAGGGCGCGGCTGATATACAGTTAACATCAATAGAGCCACCTGAAGAAATAAAGGTGAAGATGTACTGGTGCGATCAGAAATTTGTTCTAGAACCGCTCCAGGACATGGTGGAAGAAAAAGAAACGTACGGCATAATTAATCTTGACAAGAGTGAAGTAAATATTGCTTTGCTCGTTGGAAAGAAAATAGAGAATCTTATCCACATGGAATCTATTGTTCCTGGAAAAAGCCGTGCAGGCGGACAATCTAGTGCACGTTTTGCCCGTGTACGCGAGGGAATGCTCAATGACTGGCTAAAACAGATCGGAGAAGCTGCGAACAAGGTATTCGGGGAGCACAAAGAAGTCATAGGCATAATTGTATCTGGCCCAGGGCCGATAAAGGATTTCTTCCTGAAAGAAGATTACATATTCGCTGACGTAAAGAAGAAGGTCCTCGGAACTGTAGATACAAGCTATACAGGTGAGCACGGAGTAGAAGAGACAATAGTAAAAGGCGAGGAACTGATAAAGGAAGCCAGTGTCTTTAAAGAAAAGAAAATTTTGCAAAGATTCCTGAACGAGCTCCCAAGACCTTCAGGGCTTGCCATTCATGGATTTAAAAGTGTCCAGAAAGCACTGGAAATGGGCGCTGTCGACACATTAGTCCTCAGTGAAAAGTTTTCTGAGAAAATAGAGGGCAAAGACGCGATAGAATACTTTGAAGAAAAAGTTGAAAATTACGGGACAAAGCTTGTCATTGTCTCTGACGAAACGCGGGAGGGTGTACAGTTCCGCGAGCTTGGTGGCATAGGCGCGTTTCTAAGATACAGGGTTGAGTGAAGAATTAGTCTTAATGTTCACGTCTATAATTTCTTACCAGATTCTGAATACCGGAAGCAATTAGAGCAGGCCCTATAATTAATTCCCAAAAAGCTTCACGGACTTCTCCTGTAGAGCAGTCTGGATTATTTTCAATGTAGTTATGCAAATAGTTATGCAAACGATGTTGTGCTTCAACTAGTTTTTCTGGACTTGGATCTTCAACATTTCTGTAAACAGCTTCCTCAAGAAGTCGAATTGTATTCACGTGCTTGAAGGCGTAGACTACGCCGTGAACAGTTGCCAATACGCCAAATCCTAATTTAGCATATTCCGGAGTATTCCGAAAACTAAAATGCATTCAATTTATATTGCATTAGTCTTTATATATTTAATCCTCTAATCCGTGCAAGAAGTTTTCGATGCACTCAGGCAGATCGCTGCTGTAGCCGCCTTCCAGGACTGCGAACACTGGTTTCTTCAAGCTGCTTATCATGGCAGCGATTTCAAAATATGCGTCTTTGTCTATCTCCAGCTCGAGCAACGGGTCAAGCTTGTACGTGTCAAATCCAGCTGAAACTGCTATCATGTCAGGATCAAAATCCGTGACATTATCCAGCGCCTTATCCAATATATCCAAATAGACCTCTGATCTTGTACTTGGTGCAAGCGGATAATTAAGGCAGTTCTTGCTACTGATAAAGCCGCTCATTGGAAATGCATTTTTCTGGTGCAGCGAGACGAAAAGAACGTTCTTGTCTCCAAGAAATATATCCTGTGTACCGTTGCCATGATGACCGTCTATATCGACGATGGCTATTTTATCATTTTTTTTCAGCGCTAACTTTACTGCCACTGCAATGTTGTTGAAATAGCAGAACCCGCCAAGGAAATTTTTGCCAGCATGATGCCCAGGCGGTCGCATCAATGAAAATGCATTCTCATCACTGGAAGCTGCATTCATTGCAGCTGTTGCGCCTCCTGCTGCAAGCTTTGCATAATCAAAAATCTTGTGCAGATTAGGAGTGTCGCTGTCAAAAAAATTCGCGTGCCTGACGCTGTTAACAAGCTCTTTTGCATGCGCAAGAAGAAGATCATCATCAGTAACTGGCTCTGGCTCGATGAAATCGTACTTGCCTCTCAGATGCTTGAATGCCTTTGACGTGCGATGAGGGTGCTCAGGATGGCCCTCCTGATGATATTTTTCGCATTCTTCAGAATAGAAAACTTTCATATAATACTAATGTGCAGCGGTGCTCTTTAATTTAGCGTTGATCTTTTCTTCTTACTGAAAAAATCACCACCATCACAGGGGTGTGGAGGGGTTGGATTTTAGTGCAACGTTCGGCGAAGCCGAAAATCCCAAAATAGCAGGCGAACGTCTTTTGGGCATGTGTTTTTATTAAATATTAACTAATGAGTAGTTACAAATGCAAAGGTTTATAAAGTAATAAATTTAACAATTTCAAATGAATGAAATATTTGAATATGTAACTGAAGGCATGAAGTGGTTATCTATAGGTGGTGGAGCTTACTTTACAACACTTGTAGGCTTAAGTGGAATCCCAAAATTGTTTTCTGAACGTATAAAATCTCAAGAAGATTTAGATAGAATTACTTCTGAAGAAGCTGAAAAATTGGGTATTGAAGAACCTGTAACTCCAAAATTCCATAATAGCTGGGAAGAAAATTCAAAAAAATTAATTGATGGCACTTATGTGATCAACATTGGTGGATATAGTGCAAGGAGATGTACTGTGAGACATGAACTATATCATATACATAGAGGGCATCTTGATTTTATGGCACGTCATGAAAGTAGATTATTAAGAAGATTAGATTACTTTTTTCGACAAGAACCTCAAGCAATTGCATATGAGGTTTTTAGATTAAGATTTTAAGGCACCAACCTCTTTTTTATCAATTCTTCAGAATTAATATATATTAAAGAATTTTCTGGCGTTATCAGCAGTTGTTTCAAGAACTTCTTCCTTGGAAATATCCTTAACCCTGGCAATAACTTCAGCAGACTTGACAATTTTCCACGGACGATTATTCAATTTAATATTCTCTATAGTCGAATCTGGGTCAAGCCACGGCGAGTCAGTTTCAAGAAGCATTTTGTCCAGCGGCGTCTGCTTTGCTAGCTGCGGGTGCTTCTTTGTCCAGCACACATTTGTTGCATAAGAAATGTAGTAGCCAAGATCTAAGGCATCTTTTAAATTATTTTCGTTGCCTGAAAAGCAGTGCATCATTGCATTTGCATTGCTTTCTTCAAGAATTTTTATAGCATCGCTGATTGCCTTTATCTTCCCGTTTCTTGAATGAATTACTACAGGCATCTGCAGTTCTTCTGCAAGATCAATCATGTTTCTGAAAACCTCTTTTGTTTCCTCGTATCTTTTTACTGCCTTCATGCCGTCGAGGCCAATTTCTCCAACAGCAACGATGTTTTTTGCGTTTCTTTTTATGAAGTCTACGTACTCATCTGTGTGCGCATCAAGCTCAATCGGATGAACGCCTAGGCAGGCGTAAAGGATGCCAGGGAATTTGTTTTTCAGCAGGAAAACTTTTTCTGCTTCGTTCATATTAAGCGCAGAGGTTACAATAGCTTTTATGCCCTTTTCCATGCTTTCTTCTATGGCAGATTCTGCATTATCTGTGTAATCGATATGGCAATGCGAGTCTATCAGAAAAACACCTTGTGAAAAACTAGCTCGCCCACGTGTCTATGAAACGGTCTACAACTTCGTCAAACAGGCTTTTCTTGTGCATGATCATGTACTTTACTATGTTCTCTGGATTGCTCACAGAATAGAGTCTGTGCCTGCCTTTTTTTGTATATTTTATGACGCCTTTTCCTGAGAGATTTTTTAAATACCAGGATAGTGTAGAGCTTTGTATGCCTGTTGATTTTGAAATGTCTTGCGGATTAGAACTTTTCTTCTGGAGCATGTAAACAAGTATGTTCCTTACTTTTTCTTGTCGCAGCAAAGACAGAATCTCCCTTTCTTCATCTTCCCACGTCTTTGTTAGTGAAAAATACCTGACATATTTCCTGTCTTTTTCAACTCTTATCATTCCATGACGGTGCAGGTAATGCAGATGATAGTCAAGAGAGCCTATTGCTGTGTTTGTTTTTCTCTGTACCTCCCTAAAATGTATGCCTGGATTTTGCTCTATGCATTCATATATTTTTCGTCTCATTTCAAGATCCAGTATCATAAATATCGCGGAGCCGCGTTCTTGTGTGATGATGCGTTTCTGATGCAATGATCATTGCTTCTTGAATAATACAAGGAAAAAGGCCAGAATCATGAGCAGTTCAAAGCCCTGCGCAGCTATGCCTATGTAGCGATAGCCACCGATGAAAAAGTTGTCGACTATGTTCAATACGCTTTTCAACGTAAAAAACAAGAATGCAAGTGATATTATGAAAAGCCTTTTGTCGTTTTTTCTATTGTAAGCGGCAAACGATATCGCAGAAAGAACAATGCCCACAGTGCCAACTAGCACAAGAGTAATGTCATAAGGGCTGAAGCGCAAGTCTCGGCCTCCTAATGTGAATTCACGGCTGCCGCTGTGCACATTTTCTATTGCAAGAAGATAAACTATAGTCAGGATTATTATTGAGGTGTAAATTAAGTGTTCCCTTTGGATTCCCATGTCTTATACATAAATAGAAAAAAATAAAAAGGGGGATTAGGGGTGTTTTGATGTTTTGCATCAAAACCATTAATCGCCCCAGATGTAGTGGAGGTTGCATAGGCTTATTGAGTTTTCTTTGTTTTCTGTTATAATATGGCTTTTGGTACACGTGTAAAATATTAGTACATTTGTAAAATTTTAGTACAACCATAGAATTGCAGAAACTTCACTCTTCTCCTTTCAGCAAAGGCACAAAAGCATAATAGCCGAGAAAAGTTTCTTTTACATTTTTGTTTTTCTCGATAAGAAAAAGCTTATCATTTACAGGGATAACAAGTCTTCCGTGCTTTAGTTGATTTATCAGAATCTTCGGTACCTCTTGCGCTGCAGCTGTGACAATAATCCGGTCATAAGGCGCTTCTTTTGGCCAGCCGTCTGTTCCGTCGCTGTGAACAATCTTGACATTCTTGTAGCCGGATTTTTCTATGTTCTTTCTAGCAAATTCGACAAGCTGCGATTTTCTTTCAAGTGTAATTACGATGCCGCTTGGCCCTATTGTTTCTGCAAGTATTGCTGCTTGGTATCCAGAGCCTGCGCCGATTTCAAGTATTTTGCTGCCTTTTCTTGGCTGTAGCGCCTCGGTCATTGCAGCTACTGTAAGTGGCTGTGATATTGTCTGTCCTGCGCGTATTGGCAATGGCTCGTTTACGTATGCATGTTTTCTATAATCCTCTTCAACAAAGTTTTCGCGCGGGACCTTTTTGAATGCATCAATTATCTCTTTTGTTTTCAGGTAGCCATACTCAATAAGCTCATTTATGAGGCGTTCTTTTTCTTTTTGCATAAATTAATCAATGAAGAAATTATTATAAAGCAAGGAGCAATTAATTATATGCCGACATTTGGCGAAACAGTGATAGAGATAATTTGGACGATCATTAGCTCTATAATCGAGACGACGATAAGGCTTGTGCAGCTCGTTGGCCAGCTCTTCGGCATTGTTTCAATAAATTCAGGCAATTTAGGCGCAGTTCACATTATTTTAATAATATTCGTCATGGCAATCATTCTTTTTGGCTTGTTCAAGTTTCTGAAAAGCGATATAAAGCACTTGGTGATAGCTTTCATCATCCTTGCCGCTCTCGTGCTAATCTCTTCGTTCCTGCTGTGACGTTAAGCTTATAAATCGGCAAAGCGAAATATTTTTGGTGGTGTGATGAAGTTGACGAAAGATATGGTACAGCATTTAAGAAAACATCAGGAATATCCAGCGACAAAAGACCAGCTCGTGAAGGCATGCAATAATCTCTCAGACTTCACAGACGCAGAAAAAAAATGGTTTTCCAAGGCATTGCGCGCAGGTACGTATAAAAGTGCAGGCGATGTCATAAAGGCAATGAGCTGATAAATTTATTTTTTCTTTTTGACCAAGAGGGCATTAATAATGCCGTCCTGTCCAGGCCGTGAGGTAACTACTGCTTCGCCAAGTTCGGTTTGTATTAATGCTCCTTTTGTTATAATATTGCGCCGCACAAACTGTGGATCTGCTGGGTTTTTTACAACGCCCAGTATCTTTGTTTTTTGTGCCTTTCCATTGTAAACAACATTAGCAACATTATTAGCAAGCAGTATTGTTTTCTCGCTTCCGCCTCTTTTGCGCCTTGTTATCTTTCGTTCTTCTCCGATGTGCACAGGCAGAAAATCACTGCCTCGCATGTACTTCTTTTTCTTTGTGTTCTTGTTCAGAAGTTTTCCGCTAGGGCCTCTTTTTGAGCGCATTTTCCACTGCATACTAAGATTTCCAGTATGAACAGATTTAAATACATGTGCCATAAGTATGTTCATTTAACATTTGGAGGTTTTTTTGTGGAAAGACCCATTGATGTCTTGAACAATGCAAAGGGCAAAAGAGTTCTCATAAAGCTGAAAAAAGGTACGGAAATATCAGGCATTTTGCAGGCAATGGACCTGCACCTCAACATGTGGCTTGAAAACGCAGAACAGATTACAGAAGAGAAGAAAGTCAAGCTCGGTACCTTGCTTGTCAGAGGCGACAACATAATCTACGTCTCTCCTGAAAAAGGAGAAAAGGGAGAATAAGTTTCTGTTTCTATGCACTAGCAAGCTTAGAAATTTAGCGGGAGCTATTGTTAGTAAAACCCTGCTTCCATTCTCCAAGAAAATTCATCGAGATCTTCGTCTCTTCGCTTAAAAATTGGTTGATTTGTAACAAAGTCTGTTCCTACTCTATATCCATCTGTAAGCAGCGGATCTCCGTACAACTTATTTGATTCATCTTCAGTATTCCTTAAATGATTGAGTAGCTTCTCACTCATTCAGCCTGAAGTGATGTACCCTATAATGCCTGTGTCATCTGCCATTTTTATTTGTCCGCTCCTATCTGGACGTCTTAACCTCCATAATGCCGTGTTTTTCATTTGCCTTACTCTTTCACGACTAACGCCATACGTTCCTGTTTGCATATTATAGACAAGGCGTCCTGTTTCTTCTAGGGTCCTGATTTTTCCATCATCAAGTCCGTATGTTAATCTAAGTACTGCAGCATGTCTTTCGTGCACTATTCCTATGGCTTCATCTAATGCTTCCATAAGCTGCTGCGAGACATGATATTCGTCTAACCCTTTTCGAATTTCAGAAGTCATGGGTC
>CAYIKG010000025.1:0-10123 GCA_964363955.1 uncultured archaeon
CTCTTCACTTTTCTTCTCAGCTTCTTGCTCGCTCTTCCATCTGTTCTGCGAGGCTTCGACTAAAAGCTCTGCGATCTTCTCAAGTTTTGCTCCTTCCTGCTTCTCTATCTGTTCTTTTATCTTCTCGAACAGGACTGCTTTGTGCGCCCAGAAAGTCATTTTCATGAGCCTGCTTTCCATCACGTCATAGAAGTCCCTGGAATCGCAGTTGCAGCTTGCTGAACAAACTTCGTATTCCATTTTACTCACCTCATTTTATTGGATGTCCAATATAGGACATACTATATATGACGTACGTGTATTTAAATACATCGGACGTCCTATATTGTATCATAAGTGGTTTAATATGGACGCGAAATACGGTTGTGATATGCGGGGCATGCTGTCATTTCACATTCTATGGATACTTTCCCGAAAGTCTATGCACGGCGAGCAGATAGCTGAAGAAATTGGCAAGCGCCGTGGCAGCAAGCCGAAGGCTGGAACAATATACCCGGCACTGAAAGACTTGAAGACAAAGGGCCTTATAAAAGGAAGGAAAGATGGCAAGACAATCGTATACGTGCTCACGCCTGAAGGCAAGAGAACTGTGAAATACACAAGCGAATATTTCTGCCGAGCCTTTGGCGAAATTTTTGACAGCAGAAAAAGAAACTAAAATTTAAATTAACTGAAACATCTTATTCTTGGCATACTTGCTCAATGGGCCGGTAGATCAGTAAGGCCTTTCTCTTTGAAAAGAGAAAGCCCTTGGGTAAAGAGAAACTGAGGGCTGTCGCAAATATTAGAAGGGCCTTGAGAACTGGAAGATCGCTACCTTAGGCTTTTCTTTGGGAAAGAAAACCCTGGAAAAGAAAAGACTGGTAAAGGCAAATCTTCCAACGTGGTAGAGATTGTAATGTTCTGCAACTACAAGCCTCGGGTTCAAATCCCGACCGGTCCATTTTTATAATTTTCATGATTACTTTCTGTATGAAAAAGAAAAGCGTGAATAAAAGATTAATGGCAGGATTTCTAGCGATTTTGGCAATCGCAGCATTTGCAGTAGCACAGATCGACATAGAGCGAGGCAAAGTAACAGATCTGCCAGAGCAAATTGCATCAGACGCAGTTGCGCCTGGTGAATGCTTGATCGTCGTGAAAGAGCATCCAGAGCGATTTGTTTCTTCTGACAGAACAAGATCTGGCTGGATACGAATAACAGAGATAATCAAAGACATAGAGATCTGCAATGTACAGGGAGCAATAGTAAGAAGCTATCACGCGCATGTCATAACATGTGATAAGAGCCCTGATTTGAAACAGGTCATATGCAATGATTATCATGCACATGAACCACAGCCTGTTTGCGGCAACGGCATTGTAGAAGGCAATGAGCAATGCGACGATAGCAATACCCAAAACGGCGATGGATGTAACCAGTACTGCCAAGTAGAGGTATAGCAGAACATTTTTCTTTTTTTATTTCTTTTATTTTATTAGTACAAGCTCCTTTCTCAACAAGGTTTTGCAGCTCACTATTTTTTAAGTCTGTTTATATACTTACTTAGAAGTTGAAGACGTTCACTTGTGGTGAAACTGATAATCGGGCGGTCGTCAGTTCAAATCTGACCGCGCCCACTAAGGGCGCGTAGCTTAGCCTGGTTGGAGCACCCGGGCAAGTGAGCATCTTTTATTGCATGGCATTTTAAGAATCTTTGCATAAGTATAATCATGATTTTCATGAAGCTAATGTACGCTTTTGCAATAAGTTTAGCTCTTATTTTAGGTGTTGTATCAGCTCAGACAGGCTCGACTGTATGCACAAACTTGTGCGGTTATGCAAATTATGGCGGCGGATACTACAAGGCCATGTGCTGGGCATTTGCTGAAAACACGAAAACGTTCAGCACGCCAAGCGGCACGAAGACGTGGAATTATGTCAATTCTGTCAGTGCCGACAATGACTGCAAGGCATACTGGAATAATCCTAATTCGCGATGCTTTTGCGAAGGCGCTGCAAGCCAAATGCCTGCAGCCCCGACAAACGTAAGAGCTTCTGTTGACTCCTGTTCTGGCAATACTGCGACTATCAGGATAACTTGGACAGACAATTCAAATAATGAAAATAATTTTCTTGTCAAGAAATGGCATTTGAATGTAGACAATGATTGGGTTTTGATTGGGACTGTTTCAGCTAACAGCAATTCATTTACCTGGAACAGTGCTGTTGCAAATGCCTATTATGCAATAACAGTTGGTGCTCAAAATAGTGCTGGAACAAGCTATCCAGTTGACTCTCACCGTTTTATCTTCAAAGTTACTTGTGCCACTCAGCCTGACTTGATTATAGAGCCGCGAGCAACAGAGCCATTGAATCCTGTGGCAGGAAATCCAGTGACTTTTTCTGCTGTTGTGAAAAATATAGGCGGAGCTGCTGCTGGCTCATCTGCAACGCGCTTCCGTCTTGACATAGGCAAGGACGGGACTTGGAATGTACAGCAAGTAATTTCGACAGGATCTTTGGCAATTAATGGAATGGAAACTGAGACTTGGTCCAGAGTATGGCTTGCAAGAGAAGGCGAGCACAAATTTGAGATATGCGCTGATATTAATAATGCAGTTGCTGAATCAGATGAAACCAACAACTGCACGCCGCATCTTTCTATATCAGTACCAGCTTCTACAACAACGAGCACGACTACGACAACTTCAACAAGCAGCACTACGAGCAGCAGCAGTACAACATTGCCGCCAGGTGCTTGCTCTGGTAACATAATATTAGCACTCAACCCATCTTCTGTTCAGCCTTCCGGCATTGTCACATTTTCTGCTTCAGGATTGGCAAACTGCAATGGAAAACTAATCAACTTAAGGCAAAATTCCTGTTCAGGGACTCAGATAAACTCATGCACGTCACAAGCCCAAGGCTGCTCTGGTACATTCAATGCACCATCGCCAACAGGAACTTATAATTATTTTGCTTGCATTGACAAGAACAATGACAATGATTTCACAGATTTTGGCGAAAGTGCATTGGCAAATATAATTGTAAGCACATCTGCAACAACAACTTCGACAACTACAACGAGCACTACAAGCACTACAGCACAGCCAGCTGCTTGCTCGAATGAATGCTTACGTTGGGGCCAGAGAGAATGCAGTGGCAGTGGCTACAGAGTATGCGGCAACCTGAATGGCGACAATTGTTTTGAGTGGGGACAAGTAGTAAATTGCCCTTCAGGGACTGTATGCTCAAGCGGCTTTTGCGCAACATCAAGTGACCCGACGTCAACTACTTCTAGTACAACGACAACCACAAGCACTACGACAAGTACTTCAACAACGACTACAAGCAGCTCAACATCAACTTCTTCTTCAAGTTCAACTACATCATCAAGTTCGACATCAAGTACTGCAGGAAGTAGCACAACATCGTCAACTTCTTCAACAAGTTCAAGCACGACAAGTTCGACGAGCTCAACAAGTTCGACGACAAGCAGCACGACAACAACTACAGACCAACCAAGCACATGCTCAAATGACTGCATACGCTGGGGCCAACGGGAATGTAGCGGCAACAGCTACAGAGTGTGCGGCAATTTTGATGGAGACAGTTGCTTTGAATGGAGTTCATTCAGCAGCTGCACATCTGGACAAACATGCATCGAGGGCTTCTGTTTTCCAAGTGCCACTGCAAGCATAAGCAATGGTTCAGGCGCGTGCTCAAATCAATGCTCGTCTGGACAAAAAAGATGCAGCAGCAATAGCGCAGTTGAAATATGCGGCAACTTTGATTCTGATTCATGCCTGGAATATGGATTTGACCAAAACTGCCGCTCAGACCAGTTGTGCATAAACAGCGAATGCGTAAAAGCCTGTGACCATGAGTGCAGCCCGCAGGGGCTTACAGGCTGCGACGGACCGAATGTTTATATGTTCTGCGGCAATTTTGACGATGACCCTTGCAATGAATGGACGAGGGCAAGCTGCGGCCGCAGCGAGAAGTGCTTAAATAACAGATGCGTTGGCGCCAGCTCACAGCAAACACCGCCAGGTGCTTCAGAGCCAGTATTGGAAACAGAGACAAGAACAATAATCTCTGAGCCTGAAGCAGAAATAGAGGAATTTGTTTCTCAAGAACCGCCACTGGACTTTGCCTTGGTCGCATTTGTCATAATACTTATTCTAGCTGTAGCAGTCTTTGCTTTTAACAGAAGGAGAACTGAAGGCGAGGAAAAGGAAACACGGGGAAAATAATCTTTTTAAGCCTTATCAACATACAATATAAAGCTCTCACGAAACCGGCAGCATTAGCACGTGCTGTACGCACAGATTCTACGTGTTTTTATAGGGTTAGTAACAAGTAGGTGTGAGAATAAAGTAAATGGGATACGATACGTTGCACAGCGATGGAGGATCATAAATTATATAATATGGGATACGACTACGTTGCGTAGCAACGGAGGGGTATTATGACAAAACGAGGACATCCAAGAAGAGGATCATTGCAGTATTGGCCAAGGAAGAGAGCTAGACGAATCTATCCACGTATAAATTGGAGGATTATGTCTGAAAAAATACACCCATTGGGCTTTGCTGCCTGGAAAGCTGGCATGTCGCACGTGACATACGTCGACAATAATTCAAAGTCACCAACTTACGGAAAAACAATATCAAAGCCTGTTACAATTCTTGATTCTCCTTCCATTTTTGTTTGTGGTATAAAATTTTATAAAAAAGCTTCTTCTGGATTAACTTCTGTTGCAGAGCAGTGGATCGATAAATTGCCTAAAGACATGAAATTACACCCTGGAAAAAATAGCAAAAACATAAAGGATTTCGATGAAATCCGGCTCATAGTAGCAACGCAGCCTGCTAAAAGCGGCATGAAGAAAACAAGATCTGATATTTTCGAGCTCGGGATCGACGGCAATGACGCCAGCAAGAAAAAAGAATACGCAGACTCTGTGTTTGGCAAGGAGATCAGCATAAAGGATATTTTCCGCCCAGGAGAGTACGTGGATGTTTCTGCTGTTACAAAGGGTCATGGATTCACAGGGCCTGTAAAGCGATTTGGCATACGCATCCAGACGCGCAAAGACAAGCAGATGCACCGCCACGTTGGAAGCATAGGGCCTACAGTGCCTAGAAAAATGGACTGGCGCGTGCCTGCAGCTGGCCAGCACGGGTTTCATACAAGAACAGAAGTAAACAAGCGCATAATACTTATTGGCGACGGACCAGAACAAGTAACTCCAAAAGGCGGATTTCTTGGATACGGTCTTATTCCGCAATCCTTTATTCTTCTTGAAGGTTCTGTTCCTGGATCGCGCAAGCGTCTTGTAATCATGAGAAAAGCTTCGAGAACCCAAAAATTCGAGCCTGTGGAAATAAAAAATATCTCTCTTGAGAGCAAGCAAGGTGTTTGAAAATGGCAAAGGTTTATGATTTAAACGGCAACAAGGTCGGCGAAGTAGGGTTGCCAAACATATTTGTCCAGGATTATCGCCCAGAAGTCATAAAACGAGCTGTTCTTGCCATGCAGGCAAACAGGCGGCAACCATATGGCGCAAATCCACTTGCTGGCAAAAGAAGCAGCGCACATTACCATGGAAAAAGAAAATACAGGTTCACTATGATGAACCGTGAGATGGCAAGGATCGCCCGCATACACGGCAAGGTTGGTTATCTTGCCTACCGCGCCAGAGTAGTGCCACAAGCTGTAAAAGGAAGGAAAGCTCACCCGCCAAAAGCAGAAAAAGAATGGTCACAAAAAATAAACAAAAAAGAAAATATTCTCGCGATCAAATCTTCGATAGCTGCCACAGCAAGCATGGAACTTGTAAAAAAGCGCGGTCATCTTGTACAAGAATCCCCTGTAATATTTATTGATGACATCGAAAGCATGAACAAAACAAAAGACGTTAAAAATATATTCGAAAAACTTTTCCCTGAGGAAATTGCAAGGTGCTCAAAAAAGAAAATCCGTGCTGGAAAAGGAAAGAACCGTGGCCGTTTATACAAGCGGAAAAAAGGGCCCCTCATTGTAGTTTCAAAGGACTGCAATCTCATAAGAGCTACAAGAAATTTAGCTGGTTTTGATGTTGTCACAGCTGACAATCTGAATCCAGAACTGCTCGCACCTGGTTCACAGGCAGGCAGATTTGCAATATTTACAAAAGCAGCACTGAATGCAGTAGAAAAAAAGTTTGGCGGTTGATGTAATGAAACAGAAAAAATCGGAAGTGCAAGATCTAAAGCTACAAGACCCTTTTGCGATAATCAAATTCACTGTCATGACAGAAAAAGCTGTGCAGCTTGTAGAAAAACAGAACAAGCTTGTTTTTGTCGTCAGGCGTGATGCAACAAAAAATCAGATAAAAAAGGCTGTTGAAAGTGCATTTTCTGCAAAGGTAAACAGAATCCAAACGATGATAGACCAGTCTGGCAGAAAAAAGGCTTATGTAAAATTTGCCAAAGACGGCGAAGCAGGCGAAATAGCTATCCGGTTAGGAATAATTTAAGGTGTTGTACATGGGAAAAAATCTTCGGCAGCAAAGGCGCGGCAAGGGCAGTCCTCGCTATCGATCGCCCTCGCACAGATTTGCAGGAAAGGCTGAATACGATATACCGAAAGGAGCGCTGGCAGGTATTGTGAAAAACATTATAGATGCGCCAGGAAGGCTCACGCCGCTCGCAGAAATTAACATAAATGGCAAAATAATGCTTCAGGTACCGCACGAGGGCATGAGGGTCGGGCAAGAGATAGGTTTTTCTGAGCCCAAGGAATGCAACATAGTGCCTTTAAAAAATTTTCCCGAAGGAACAAAAATTTATAATATTGAGATCCATTCAGGCGACGGCGGAAAAATGTGCCGTTCATCAGGGTCATCTGCAATGCTTATAACAAAAGATGCGAACAAAAGCATCATTCTGCTCTCTTCTGGAAGCAAGAAGATATTATCATCTGACTGCCTTGCGACAATCGGCACTGCATCTGGATCTGGCAGAACAGAGAAGCCTTTCATGAAGGCTGGCAAAAAGCATCATGCAATGAAAGCTATGAACAGGCCTTACCCAAGAACATCAGGCGTTGCGATGAATGCAGTAGACCATCCATTTGGTGGAAAGAACCTGGGCAAACACAAGACTGTAAAACGCAGTATGCCGCCTGGCAAGAAGGTTGGAAGCATTGCAGCAAGGCGAACTGGAAAGAAGAAGAGAAAATAGAAAGGTGTCTATAATGGCAAAAAAATTCACGTACCGGGGCAAGAGCATCGAAGACCTTGAAAGCATGACGCTTGAGGATCTCACAGCTCTTTTGCCAGCAAGGCAGCGTCGTGCCTTGCGCCGCGGTCTGACAAAACAGCAGAAGAAGCTGCTTGAAAATATCAGGCGCAATAGAGGCAAGGACGTTGTTGTGCGAACACCTGTGCGCGATATGATTGTTTTGCCTGAAATGGTCGGTTCAAAGATCGGGATCTATAATGGAAAAGAATGGAAAACAGTTATAATTGACCCTGCTATGATTGGTCATTATCTAGGAGAATTTGCATTGACGAGAAAGCCTGTCAAGCACAGCGCACCAGGCCTTGGTGCAACAAGATCAAGCAAATTCATCCCATTGAAGTGATGTTTATGACAAATGGACTTTTATTAGATTATGGCGACAAGATAGTAAAGCTCCCTAGAACATATAGACTTACATATCCAGAACCTAAAACTGTTTCGCTTCGCATGATTTCAAGAAGACCAGAAAATGATAAAGATGGTTGCAATGCTTATTTTGTCACATTCGAAATAAATTCGAATGGAAATGTAAAAGGGGTTGAAAGAAATGTACTTCTTCCAGGATACTTTGATTTGTCACATCTTGAAGGTGATGATGATTTGACAAGAAAAAGATTGCGCGACATTGCAGAAGACCTATTACTTGCAGAAATGGTTGGACAACCTTATAAAATTGAAAAAAGTTGAGAGCTATGTACACAATTGAACCAAAAGAAAAATATGCCAAGGCATTTGGCAGGAATCTTCGCATAAGCACAAAGAGTGCAACAATTTTATGCAGGGTGATAAGAAAGAAGCCGCTTACGCGTGCGAAGCGGCTTTTGCAGGGCCTTGCTGCCGAGCAGCGCAGTCTTGACAGCAAGCATTATACAAAGACGGCAAAGGAAATGATGATGCTGCTGGAGAGTTGCGAGAAAAACGCGGATAATTTAAATCTTGACAAAGGTCGCTTGATCGTTCATGCATCTGCACACAAAGGCACTATTATGCGCAGGCGCAGAAGAAAATCCGCGTATGGTTCAAGGATGAAGAGCACAAATTTAGAAATTATGCTCATTGAAAAAGGCAGAGAAAGCAAAAAAGCTACTGTCAAGGTCGTGAAAAATAAGGAAGACGCTGAAAAAGTTGCCAAAGAAGTTGCAGATCAAGTGGCAAAAGTCAAAAGCAAAGAAGATGGTGCAATGTGAAAGAAAGATTGTTCATAAAAAAGGCGAAAGAACACGTGACGCTCATAGAATTCCTCAGGAAGCAGTTTGGTCAGGCAAAGTTCGGGGACATAGAGGTCCAGCATACGCCTGTTGCAACAAGAATAATTATATATACAACAACACCCGGCCTTGTCATAGGATCTGGCGGGGAGAAGGTTATGGAAGTGTCAAATGCACTCAAGAAAAAATTCGGGATAGAAAATCCGCAGATTGATGTTCAAAAAATATCAAATCCAGACCTCAACCCGAGTATAATTGCCCAAGGCATAGCATCATCAATAGAAAACGGCATGTTTCATAAAAGGCTCGGAAACTTTTACCTGACCAGGATTATGAGAGCAGGTGCCATAGGATGCGAGATAATATTTTCCGGGAAGCTTTCTGGCGAGCGTTCCAGAAAAGAGCGCTTTTCAGCTGGATACCTTAAGAAATCTGGAGATACAGCTGAACGCTATGTTATGAAAGGATCTGCGATAGCAAACCCAAGGCTTGGAAACATCAACGTCACAGTAAAAATTATGATAAAGCACTCAAGACTCAAGCTGGCAGAAGCAGAGAGCACAGAAATAATCAAGGCAACCGACATATTGCCGGAGGATGAAAATGTCAATACTAAAACCGAAGAAAATACGCGAAATGAGTGAAAAGGAAGTAGAAGACAAGCTGAAGGAATTAAAACTTGATCTCTTCAAAGAGGCTGGAACAAAGGAAATAGGCGGCAGTGTGAAAAACCCCGGCCTTGTCAGAGAGACACGCAGAACAATTGCCAGAATAAAAACAATCAAAAGAATTAGAGGTGATAAAAAATAGCTGTCTGTCTAAAATGTGGACTGCCAAAGGAGCTTTGCGTGTGTGAAACTATAGCAAAAGAATCGCAGAAAATTCGTATAAATGTTGTCAAGAAACGCTATGGAAAATATATGACAATAATAAAAGGCATTGATACATCAAAAATTGATATCAGGGATCTGATGAGGAAACTGAAATCAAAACTTGCATGCGGAGGAACGTACAAGGAAGATAAAATTGAATTGCAAGGCGCCCACAAACTAAGGGTAAGGGAAATCCTCATAAAAGAGGGTTTTCCACCAGATACCATACGCATCGAATAGGTGTGCTGAATGAGAACACCAAAGAACATACTTATGCACGAGTTCATAGGATTGCAGTGCAAAATCGTAGGATCCAAAAACAGATACAACGTTGGAATAGAGGGAAATATCATAGACGAAAATATGAAAACCATAACGCTCAGAACAAATAAAAATCGAAAAGTGATCGCGAAAGAAGGTACGACGTTCAGATTGCACCTAGACGATAAAAAAGTGGATATCGATGGCAACCTCATAGTGGCGCGACCTGAAGATAGAATAAAGAAAAGATTTAGAAAATGGTAATGGATTATGAGAAATATCGGATTGAATGTGGAAAAACCAAAGGGAAAATGTGAAAACGACAAGTGCCCTTGGCACGGGCACCTGAAGGTACGCGGCAGAATGTTCAAAGGCACTGTCGTCGCAGCAAAAGCGCCTCTAACAGCAACCGTAGAATGGAATTATTATAACTACGTGCAAAAATACGAAAGATACGAAAGAAGAAAATCATCTATTGCTGCTCAAAACCCTGCCTGCATTGATGCAAAG
>CAYIKG010000026.1:0-9886 GCA_964363955.1 uncultured archaeon
ATTATAATAAAAAATAGATTTTCTTTCACTAATGTCTACAGTTTAGTAAAGCTAATAATATACTCTATTAGAAAATCATCAGGAATATATCGAAAAATGTACAATGAAAACCGGATGTGTTAAAAATATAGAGCATTGTGAGAAAATTTTTGCTATCTCATTAAGTGTAGACATAAACTTATCATATCTTTTTTTCTCCACTTCTTGGACGATATTTGTTATGGCAGATTTTTCTTCCAGAAGCTTGTCCAGTTTTTTCTTGAGTTCCTCGAACTCTACATTGATGATATCATACTCTTCGATTGCACGCATATTCACGGGCCCAAGGCTGTTGATCTCGATCAAAAATGACCTTACCTTTTCTTGCAATTCTTCTATTGATGCTTTTATCAAATCTTTTTCTTTGATGTCTTTGAAGTCCTCTGACTCCAGTTTTATATTTTCAAGACTTGCTTCTAACCTAGCTTTTTCGACATTTTTTCTGCCAATACCATTTTGTAATATCTGGCGTTCTTCAAAAAGTTCCTTCCACCTCTTCCTTATGTCCATTAGAATTTTCTCTTCGCTTGTGCGTTTTGACTGAAGTTTTATGACATCCTCTGATTCCTTGGTCTCCATGCCCTTTAGGCTTTCAAACTCCTTTTCAATTTTCTTTATCTCTTCTAGAAGCTGCGCATTTTCTGCATTGAGATTTTTTTCCCTTTCTTTTTTGTAGTAATAACCGCCTGTCATGACCCCTGTTATTTCAATCATGTCGCCGTCAAGCGTCACGACCCTGAAACCTTTTATTTTCTTTGCATCGTCTATATTGTTAACAATGACAGTATTTGCAAATATGTGCTCCATCACAGGTGCGAATTTCTTGTCAAATTTAACGAGATCAATTGCATAGCCGATTATTTTTTCATTACATTTATTTTTTTTGCGCGGCTTTATCCTATCAAGTGGCAAGAATCTTGCGCGCCCGATCCTTTTCTCTTTCAAATATTTTATGCATTTTACGGCAACGTCTTCATTTTCAGCTACTATGTCGTTCCTGTGAGCGCCTGTTGCAACGTCTATGGCTATTGCGTACTTGCTTGGCACTTCTATTAACGATTGAACGGTGCCGTGTATTTCTGGATAACCGAGGTTGAGAACAGCCCTTACTGCTGGATTGGCTTTAGAAAGAAGTTCTCTTTCATTCAACTCTATCCTGTCTTTTCTTCTGACGATTTCTGTATACAAAGAATCGGCTTTTCTTTTTATCTCATAATTTCTAGAGCTGCTGATTATCTTCTCCGATAATTCCTGCAGCTTTCTTTCATTTTCATTGAGATCTTTTTCAATTTTCAAAAATTCTTTTTCCTTTTGCTTTAATGCCTCTGTCCCATGGTTAATCTCTTTTTCTATAACACCAAGTTTGCTTTCAATATCATTCTTTTTGGTGCTGTATAATGAAGCCTTGTGTTTTCTTAGTTCATTGCTGAGATCTGAATATTTTTCTGCTATTTCTTTTTCTCTTTTTAGGCGGCTAACGTACCTTTGTTTTTCTGCCACAATTATCATGTTTTCACGAACGCGTATTCCAACACTTTCTAATTCACGTTGCGCCTTTTCTTTTTTTTCATCAAATTCAGCTATACCCGAAATCTCATCTATTACATCGCGCCTTTCGTGAGGTGACATTTCTATAATATTTGTAACATCGCCTTGCATTATTATATTGTAACCATCTGGCGAAAGATTTACATTCGACAATGTATCAAGTATTTTCGACTTTGTTACTGTCTTTCCATTGATCTTGTACATGCTTATGCCGCTGCGGGAAATTTTTCTTGTTATTTTTGTTTCTTCTTCGTCAAATTTTTTTTCATCGTCATTTATATAAAGAGAAACCTCGCAGATATCTGCAGGTTTGCTGTTTTTGCCACCGTTGAATATAAGATTCTGCAGCTTGGCTGCACGAATCGATCGGGCAGATGAAGTGCCCAAAACAAACATGATAGCATCCACTATGTTACTTTTACCGCTCCCGTTTGGGCCGCATACACAATTGAATCCAGATGGAAATGGCACAGTAACACGTTGTGCAAAACTCTTGAATCCATTCATGGTTATTCTGTCAAGTCTTACCATAACTACCCTTTTTCTTCGAAAAAGTCTAGACCATATTACTCTACTACCCTTTTTCTTCGAAAAATATTATTTTCTGTTTTTTTGATACAACTTTTTTCTTAAAAAAGTTGTTTTCCCATTTAATTTTGTTATTTTTTCGTATAAAGCATAATTGATGAACGCAGAAACAGAAGGATGCTGGTATCTGTTTTCATCCCTCTGCAAAAACTTCTTTATCTCTCTGAGAAGCTTGTCATCTATGCGCACTACTGCCACAAAAACCATCCTCTGATTCTTTCCGTTGACGCTTTCTTTCTAAGAAAGGGTCAGTTACTTTATGTAACTTTCTGTAACAATGATATTTAAGCCTTTCTGCAAATGCCGTGTATGGTGAGGCCGAAAGGCAACGACAGCCTTGCCCGAGTCAGAAGATCTTCGCCGCAGAGAATGTAGTACAACAGTTCGTTTGCAACGAATGGAAGGTTTATAGACGTATCTGCCATGTCGCTGCCCCTCTGTATGATGCGGAATATTGACATGGGCAGAAATATTGACCAATTCCAGTAACCGAGACTCTTTACCTCTAATCCATCAAAAAGCTGGCGTAGCATAGCCTTGTTATAGCGTCTATAATGCCCCAGGGCTTTGTCGTGGGAGCTGTACAGCGCTTGAAACGCCGGAACTGTGAAAACAAAATACCCTCCATTGCGCAAAACGCGCTTAATCTCGGTCACTGCCCTCTTATCATTTTTAACGTGCTCTATGACATCAAAGGCAACAACGATATCAAAGCTATTGGACGGGAAATCTATTTTTTCAGCGTTGCCTTGGCGCTTCTCTGAATACAGATGTCTTGGAAGCATGTCCAGTATCTTTCTGTTTATGTCAATCACATCGACCTTGCCATATCTGTTGAGCACAGGCAAGTCCTCGCCAGTACCGCAACCGAGATCGAGTATTTTTGCGTCTCTAATCTTTAATGAGCTGAGCAGAATATCTATAAGCTGTATCTTTGCCCTGATCCAGAAATCACTTTTTGTTCCTGCTTCGCAGATGTCCATGTTTATAATTTGTGATTAATAATAAAACCTTTTAAGCATTGGATTTTAGAAAATAAAAGGTGCAATATGGAATATGATGTAATTGTTCTTGGTGGCGGTCCTGCAGGTAGCGTTGCTGCTATGTATCTCAATAAGCTTGGAAAGAGCGTACTTCTTATTGATAAGCACGTATTCCCTAGGGATAAGGTATGCGGTGATGCACAGGGCAGAAAAGCAGCAGCAATTATGAAGGAATTAGGCATCTACGAAGAATATGAAAATTTGCCTGGCCAAAAAATCTACGGCATCACGCTCAGTAGCCCGAATGGAACGCAAATTAATCTTGATGTTGCTGCAAGGGATAAACCTGCACCTGGTTATGTGCATACGCGAATGGTATTTGACAACTTCCTTTTCCAGAATGCGAAAAAGCTCGTTGAAACGCGTGTCTTCAACGTGACAGATATTATCATGGAAGATGACTACGTTAAAGGCATTGTCGGAATAAACGAGAAAGGTGAAAAGGAAGAGATCAGGACCAATTTAGTTTTGGCTGCTGATGGTGCAAACAGTGTCGTGGCTATAAAGCTCGGGTTGAACAAGAATCCAGATGACCACCACATTGTAGCATTACGGGCTTATTACAAGAATGTCTCTGGCATGAGCGACAGGATAGAAATACATCTTATAAAGACATTGCTTCCTGGCTATTTCTGGATCTTCCCACTTCCAGATGGCTCAGCTAACGTGGGTCTTGGAATGATAAAAAAGGATATGCAGAAGAAAAAGATCGACCTGAGAAAAGCCATCATAAAAGAGATAAAGGAGAACCCGCTGTTTTCTGAAAGATTCAGGGATGCAGCACTAGAAGGGCCTATTGTAGGGTGGAACCTTCCTGTTGCAAGCTATCGCAGAAAATGCCATGGGAACGGCTTCGTGCTTCTCGGCGATGCAGCTTCTCTTATCGATCCTTTGAGCGGTGAGGGTGTTGGAAATGCAATGATCTCCAGCAAAATCGCTGCACAAGTAGCTGCAGAGGCGCTAGAAAGCAGGGATTTCAGCGAGAAATTCCTCAAGAAATACGATAAATTGCTCTGGAATACCATAGGCGATGAAATCAAGACAAGCTACCGTGTCCAGCGCCTGGGCAAGAGATTTCCAAATCTCATCGACAAGCTTCTTGTCAAAGCGAGCAATGATGAATCGTTTAGACAGCGTGTAGAAAAATTATTGCCTTACACAGGTGGTAGGGAAGAGATTGCTTCTGACAATTTCCTTGAAGAATTAAGGGCTTCGTGATATGGAAATAGCAAAAGGTGCCGAGGCTGTAATAATAAAGGAGAAGGATTTAATAAAAAAGATCCGTGTCTCGAAAGGCTATAGAATAAAACAAATAGACGAGAAGCTTCGAAAACAAAGAACAAGAAGTGAAACATCGCTCATTCGCTATGCAAGACGGGCAGGAATGAGAGTGCCTGCAATTCTGGATGAAAATAACTATGAAATTGACATGGAATTTGTAAAAGGAGATAAGATAAAAGATGTATTTGAAAGAGATTATGAAAAGTTGTCAGGAAAGATAGCAGTTGCAATAGCTAAAATGCATGAGCATGATATTATACACGGCGACTTAACAACGAGCAATATGATTCTTGGGGACGATGGAATATATTTCATTGACTTTGGCCTTGGGTTTATGAGCAAACGAGCAGAAGATAAGGCCATTGACTTGTTTCTGCTGCACGAGGCAATAGACTCCACGCATAATAATGTGCTTGGTAATGCCTGGAAAATAATTTTAAATACGTACAAGGAGCATTACCCTGAAGGTGAGCAAGTAACAAAAGCACTGCAAAAAATAGAAAAGCGCAGGCGCTACACAAAAAAGGATTGGTAATCCTTTCTTTTAAAAAGAAAGCATTAATGGAAAGAAAATAATATGGTATAGACTTTTTCCGGAGGAAAAAGGGTATTATGGCACGAATGCACTCAAGAAAACATGGAAAGCACGGATCAAAAAAGCCGATGAAAAAAATCAAGCTAGAATGGCTTATCTACGATAAGGACGAAGTAGAAAATATAGTGCAGAAGCTCGCAAAAGAAGGTAAATTTTCTAGCGAAATAGGAATAATTCTTCGTGACCAATACGGCATTCCTGATGTGCGCTATTTTGGCACGCGCTTAGCAAAAATAATGCCAAAGCAGGAAATGCCAGAAGATCTTTACAATCTAATGAAAAAGGCTGTAAATTTGCATAACCACCTTGGCCGCAACAAGAAGGACTCGAAAGGCAAGCACGGGCTGATGCTGCTGGAAAGCAAGATCCGCCGTTTAGGCAAATACTATACACGGACCGGAAAATTACCAAAGAAATGGAAGTATACAATAGAAGAAGCAAGATTGTTTGTTAAATAACTTTCTTTAAAAACATTCTTTGGCTAGTTCTTATGTGATCATATGTATAGACGGCAAATTCTTGAATACTATCATCGCGATGATATAGCAAGTGCCATGGCTGCAACAGCAGCTGGGCGCGAAGCAGCCGGTGTTTTCATTGACGGAACCTATGATGCGAGACCTAATGCCATATTTTATCCTAATGACATAAAGCAGATGGCAAAGAAAGGCGTTACGTCTTTCCACATAAGCGTGGAGCACTGGAAAAATCCGATGGCATTATCGACAGAAGGAAAAAATTACAACGAGCTAAGAACAGGCTATGACATTATAATAGACATAGATTCAAAAATGAGTCTAGAAGAAGCAAAACTTGCAGCGATAATGGTGTGCAGATTTTTTGAAAAATATGGTATAAAGAATTATGGTATAAAATTTTCTGGTCGCCGGGGCTTCCACATATCTCTGCCATGGATTATGCTTCCTAAGGAAATAGATTACAAGCTTGCTTCAGAACAATATCCAAAGATACCAAGAATAATATCCAGCTTTCTGCGAGAAGGCATTTCTGAACATCTCATGAAGGAACTCATAAAAACAAAAGGTGCAAAACAATTAATTGACGTGCTCGAGGAGAAGCCTAGCCAACTATCGCCTTATTTTTTTGTTGAGATAGAGAAAGATTGGGGGGAGCGTCACCTTTTCCGTGCCCCATATTCATTGAATGAGAAAACATGGCTTGTTTCTTTGCCCATTAAAGCGAATGATCTATCAAGTTTTAGTCCGGATATTGCTGAACCGGAAAAAGTGGAGCCGCGCGAAATGTTCTTCAAGGGCGAAGAAAACGAAGCTGAATCATTGCTGCTCGATGCAATGGATTGGTATGCTACGATCAAGAAGGAAGAAGTGAAAAGACCTCCTGCAAGAAAAGTCGTTTGGGAAAAGAAAATCCCGGAAGAGCTTTTTCCGCCGTGCATGAAAATAATTTTATCTGGCATGAGCGATGGCAGGAAACGCAGCATGTTCACATTGATAAATTTTCTCAGAATGTGTAATTGGCAATGGAATGAAATTGAAGAAAAACTGTTTGAGTGGAATTCGCGCAACAAGCCACCATTGCCAAAAAACCTGCTGGTATCACAATTGCGCTACAGCCAGAATAATGCACTGAATCCTGCGAACTGTGACAGCGCCACGTTTTATATCGACATCGGCATTTGTCGTCCTGACAATACATGCAAAGGCGGAACAGATAGAATAACTGTGAAGAACCCGATAAACTATCCGTTTCGAAGGATGAGGATACGCAAGAAATCGCCAATGATAAGTTACAAGTGCTCCAGGTGTGGCAGGGGCTTCAAGAACATGCACAGTCTGGCTATACACAAGTCAAGGATACACCAAGTTTACGAGACTATTTAGATTTTATGGCAAAAATGCCAGAAGCGCAAAAATCATTAGCGTCACTGCTGCAAGCACAAATCCTGCGTTTCTCTGTTTCATTTTAATACTTTGAATATATCTTCCTTAAATGCTGACCTTCGACAAGATAAGAGATTTAGAGCGCACAGAGCGCGAGAACAAGCAACTGCAAAAACTGCCTGAGAACATAATGGATCAGATCAAGGAATATCTGCACAAGAAGGAAAAAATGAAGCAGTCGAGCTCTGATCTAATAGAATTAGAAAATGTAAAAAATACCATAAAGCGCTTTTTTGAGCTGCGCGAAAAAAAGGTGGCTGAAGCTGCACTGTATACTGCAAAAACAGGGCTGCCTGTCGAGAATCTAGAAGCAGAAGAGGAGAAGCTTTTCTTTGCATTGATTGATGAAATCAAAAAGCACAGAGAGCGGTTTTCCGAAGAGTTGCAAAAGGAGTCGGAGATAAAGCAGAAGAAGATAGTATACAAGGTTCGAAGACCATTGCCAACTTTCATTGGGCCTGACATGAATTCCTATAAATTAAATGAAAACGATATCATTGAACCATCTGCATTACCAAAGTCTTTAAATGATTTCTTACTCAAGAAGGGCATCATAGAAAAAATTGAGGAATGAATATGAAAATGCCAAAACAGCAGAGAAGATATTGCCCGTATTGCAAGAAGCACACCGTGCATACAGTCGAAGAGGCAAAGCGAAAAGGCAGACGGACTCTAGCAAAAAGCCAGCGCCGCTTCTTGCGCAAGATGAAGGGTTATGGCTCATTTCCAAAGGAGAATCCGAAAGGTCGGGAAAAGCCTACGCGTAAGCTTGATTTACGATATAAATGCAGCCAGTGTAATAAGAAGCATAGTATTGGTATAGGCTTCCGCGTAAAGAAACTGGAGTTTGAGAAACAATAAGACCTTTTTTATAGGTGTCTATAATGTCAGATGCGATTAACATAATTCTATTTTCCTTTGCAGCACTGTTTACTGTAAATATTTTCTACAAGCTACTTGTCAATCAAAGCCACGCAAAGCAGGTGAGAGAAAATATTGAAAACATGAACAAGCAGTTACGTGAAGAGCAGAAGAAGGGTAATAAGGAAAAAGCAAGCCAGCTTTTGGGCGACGTCATGCGCGAACAAGGCCGGATCATGCGCATGTCGCTAAAGCCTTTGTTTATTTCATTCATAATAGTTGCTGTATTCCTCTATTTTATCGGCAACGCATACGGCAATATGTCTGTGCAGCTCAATGACGGTAAAGGGATTATAGCAATAGATGGACAGGAATACCAGGTAGAAAAAATTGGCAATTCGATAAAAATAGGCAACAGTGAATGCGAGGCGCCTTGCACAAAAGTTATAAGCAATTCAGTATGGCACTTGTCTGCTGAAGAAAACAAGGTCAATCTTGCCCGCATCGTTGCATCGCTGCCAATATCGCTGCCGCTGATCGGCAGCGATGCTGGATTTCTCGGCTGGTATATTATTGTATCGATTCCAGTCATGATAATGCTGAGAAAGTTGATGAAGATCTACACATAAGACAAACCCTTGATATCTTTTTCCCTTGACAGATTGTATTATGAATATGAACAATTGGATCATAAAATCAGAAGAAATTGCAGGTCCTTATGGAAAATATCCAGGTGTGCGCAGCATCGACGACTTGATAAGTAGTGGCATTATAGTTCTCGACAAATGGCGCGGGCCAACGAGCCATGATGTCACAGCAACGATAAAGAAAATGTTTGGCGCGAAAAAGGCCGGGCACAGTGGCACACTGGACCCAATGGTATCGGGCGTGCTTCTTGTCACATTAGATAATGCGTGCAAAGTAATTTCTGCTATACAGAAGCTTGACAAAGAATATATTGCCATCATGCACGTACATAAAGAGTTTGACTACAAAGAACTGAAAACAACCATCAATAAATTTGTTGGTGATATAGAGCAACTGCCGCCTGTCAGAAGTGCCGTTGCTCGCGTGAAACGCAAGAGAAGAATCTACTCTATTGATATTCTTGATGTAAAAGACAAAGACGTCTTGCTAAGCATCAAGTGTGAAGCAGGCACGTATATACGCAAGCTGATCGATGATATTGGCAAGCATATCGGCGGCGCGCACATGGCAGAGCTAAGACGCGTAAAAGTAGGCAGGTTCGATGAAAAAATGGCCGTGCGGGCACAAGACCTGCTCGATGCTTACATTTTCTGGAAAGAGAATGGTGATGAAAGCATACGTGATTACATTCTGCCCGTGGAAGCAGCCATAGAGCATCTGAAGAAAATAACTGTAAAAGACTCGGCTGTGTATAGCATAGCCAGTGGCTCGCCATTGTACACAGGCGGTATAAGCAGGGTCGAGAAAGGTATTGAGATTGGAGATATGATAGCACTACTAACATTGAAAGGTGAATTAATAGCACTTGCAAAAGCAGCAATATCAAGCGATCAGATGGCAAAGCACAAGGGTCTTGCTGCAAAAACAGACAGAGTGATAATGCTGGCGGGCATTTACCCGAAGAAATAACTTCTTTATTTAAAATTTTACAAATTAACTATTCAAATGCTTTCAAAAGAGCTGTTGGCAATACTTGCCTGCCCTAAATGCAAAGGCAGTCTTGATTACAATCAGAAAGACGAAAAATTAATTTGCAATAAATGCAGGCTTCGCTACGGCATCATCGACGGCGATATACCGAACATGCTCATCGACGAGGCCGAGAAATTCTGATTCTAGCGTTTTTTAATATTTTCCAACAGGAGAGGAAGATGATAAGAATGAGAACCTAGGTTCTCGTCTTATGCTGGGATGGCAGAACTTGGTAAATGCGTCAGCCTGGAAGCCTTTTTTGCTAACGCAAAAAGCGTTTGCGGAAAACGGTCAGCTGATATGCCGCAAGGCATGCGGGAGTTCAAATC
>CAYIKG010000027.1:0-9841 GCA_964363955.1 uncultured archaeon
TTACAGGAAATATAAAACTGATGGCACATTGCAGAGGAGGCCCTTAATATCAATAGTGATCGAAGAAGCACCGAGGGTGCTTAGAAACAACGAAAGCATTTTCAGCACAATCGCCCGTGAGGGCAGGAAATTCAATATCGGATTAATAGCAATAACTCAATTACCGAGCCAGATACCAAAGGACATACTGGCAAACATAAATACAAAGATTATTCTTGGAATAGAACTCGCAGCAGAGCGCTCAGCAATAATCGAGAGCGCTTCACAGGACTTGTCGAGGGACGACAGAAATATAGCTTCGCTTGATATTGGCGAGGCACTAATCACTTCGAACTTCACAAAATTCGCCGTGCCAATAAAAGTGCCGTTATTCGAAGCCAAGCGCAGTGAAACGCGTCGCGGCTTTTCTGGATTTTAATTTATATATTTTCGTCGCCTTCTCTAAGTATGCGCTTTGCTCATATGTCGGATGTGCATCTCGGCTCCTGGAGCGGACATCCTGATCTGAAAGAGATGGCGTGCGCAGCGTTCGACAGGGCAATGAACGTCTGCATCCAGGAGAACGTGGATTTTATTCTCATTTCCGGTGATTTGTTCGATACATCACTGCCATCCATAGACGTAATTCGCCGCGCAGCTGTAATGTTGCGAAAAGTGCACGAAGCTGGTATTGCTGTATATGCCATTCCTGGATCGCATGATTTCTCGCCCACGGGCAGGACTTTTATTAATGTGCTAGAAGATGCAGGACTCTTGATAAATGTGGCTAAGGGTGAGGAGATCAATGGAAAACTAAGATTAAAATTTACTATTGATAAAAAAACAAATACAAAAATAACCGGCATGATGGGCAGAATGGGCGCGCTGGAAAAAAGCTACTTTGAACGTTTAGATAGAAATATTGAAAAAGAAAATGGATTCAAAATCTTTATGTTTCACTCAGGCATCGAAGAATATAAGCCCAAGCACCTTAAGGAAATGGTTGCTGTACCGTTATCTTCTCTGCCTAAGGGTTTTGATTATTATGCAGCTGGCCATATACATCGAGCAGCGTTCATTGAAGAGGACATCGGCTTTATTGCATTTCCAGGATCTTTGTACCCGACTGATTTCAAAGAGATGGAAAAATATGAATCTGGATTTTATATCATCAGTTACGACGGCATTCTGCACCATGAGTACAGAAAACTCTTGCTACACGGAATTGAAGCCATGAATATAAACGCAAATAACAAAGGCCCTGAAGAGATAGAGAGAGCGATAATTGCAGAAATGCCACAAGATTTGAGCAATAAGATACTTGTCATACGCGTTGAAGGCATCATGAACGGAAAGCCTTCTGACATAGATTTCAAGCGCATATATAGTAAGGCAACGGAGCGCGGAGCTATATCTGTGAAGCGCAATACACTGAAGCTTTTTGTAAAAGAATTTGAAAAAGTTGCTGTTGGCCATGCAAGCATAGAAGAAATAGAGAAAAAAATCATCGAAGAGCATGCAGGGAAGATGAAGCTGAGAAACAGCAACGCAGAAGAGCTCATAGCCGCGTTGATGAAGGTCCTCGATGATGAGAAGCAGGAAGGAGAAACAAACTATGTTTTCGAAGAAAGAATAAAAACTAATGCGATGAAGGCGTTGAGTTTATGATCCTGAAAGCCCTGACGATGCACAACATCCGTTCTTATGTAGATGTAAAAATAGATTTCCCTCTTGGCTCCACGCTACTCTCAGGTGACATAGGTTCTGGAAAAAGCACAGTTCTCATGGCAATAGATTTCGCATTGTTCGGCTTGAGACGTGGCGAAATATCTGGCAGCGATCTTTTGAGATATGGCAAAAAAGTAGGCTACGTGCGGCTTGAATTTGAAATAGATGGAAGGAAATTTTCTCTGCAGCGCAATCTAGATAGAAGAAAGGGCGTAAACCAAGCACCGGGGTTCCTCGTCGTCGATGGCATCGAGTTTGAATACATGCCGACAGAGCTCACTGCAAAGGCACTAGAGATACTGGGCTATCCTGAGCTAAGAAAAGGAAATTCAGTATTTCGTTATGCTGTCTATACACCGCAAGAAGAGATGAAACATATACTGATGTACGTAGAGGAAAGATTGAATATACTGAGAAAAATATTTAACATAGACAAGTATGGAAGAATCAGGGACAATACATCACGTTTTCTTTCCGAACTGAGGTCAATAAAACGTGAAGGCGAAAGCTATGTGCGCGACTTGGATGAACGCATAAATGAAAAGAAGGCGAAAGAAGAAGAGATATCAAAAATAATTTTCGACATAAAGCATTACGCATCACTGCTCATCGAAATAGATCAGCACATTGCAAAAAGCAAGTCAGATATGGCAAAGATAAAAAAAGAAATAGATTTCCTGTCGCAGCAGAAGCAGGAACTTTCCCTGAAAGAAGCAGAAATAAAATCAAAGAAATCGAGAATCTCAGCCATAGAACGCGATATAGACGAATACAGCTCCCGCATAAGCGAAGCGGAAAAGTCATTGCTTATTCATTTAGAAAGACCTCCTATGGATGAGCAACTGCTTGCAAGCGACCTCAGCGCGATAGAAGCAGACAGAGACGCGTTTATCAGGCAGAAGGCATTGGTATCAGATGAGGTAAAAAAATTGCGGGAAGTCCTTGAAAAAAACGTATGCTCTTTCTGCGGGCAAGTTGTCCATGACACGCAGAGGTTTTTGAGCAACATAAACATTAAATCCGAGCAGCTTGGCGCCATAGAAAAAAAGGTCTTGGAGATAAAAAACAAGATAGGAGTTTACAGGCAGTATTCAGATGATTGGAAGGATTACAAACACAAACTAGAGAGCGCGAGAATAAAGGAGCAGCACAATCACGACTTGATTGCAAGAAAGCTCAGACACGAAGAGGAGAAATTAATTCTAAAAAATGATGTAAAGAAACTAGAACGCGAAACAGAAGAAATAAAGCCTTCACTGGAGAGATTCGAGGACGTAAAAAGCATATACGATGCTGCAGAAAAAAACCTGAGTGATCTTATGAATGAAAACCTGAGCAATGCAAAAATCAGATCAAGGCTCGAGCAGAAAAAAGAAGACCTCATGAGTCACATAAATTATCTTTCGGACGAAATAGAAAAAAAGCAGATGGAAAAAAAGCGCACAGAGAACCTCAATGAAATAATGTCGTGGCTTGATGAAAATTTTATGAATATCATGGAGGCCATGGAACAGCACGTCATGCTTGCTCTGCAGTATGAGTTTAATGCATTTTTCCAGTCGTGGTTCTCGCTCCTAATGGAGGATAGCATTTCTGTACGCATCGACGACAGCTTCTCGCCTGTGATAATACAAAACGGCTTTGATACAGACTACGGCAATCTCTCTGGCGGCGAAAAGACATCAGTCGCGCTGGCTTACAGGCTTGCACTAAATAAAGTGATTAATACAATATCCGAAAACATAAAGACCAAGGATTTAATCATATTGGATGAGCCGACTGACGGCTTCAGCAACGAGCAATTGGACAGACTGCGCGACGTCATAAACGAGCTAAATCTAAGCCAAGTGATTATCGTATCGCATGAACCAAAGATCGATACGTTTGTCGACAATGTCATAAAGCTCTACAAGGACAACCACGTAACAAGAATAGAATATCAGTAAAAAATCAGTATTTCACTTTCTGTTTGCATGCAAAGCAAATCCATTTCTCCTGAACCCTGTCAACAAGGCGTGCATGATTGCAGTTATGGCACTTGGATATGGTCAGGCGCATCATGATTAAACTTACGCTTAACCACTATAAATACGTTCTTCAAAATTACGGTATAAAAAGTTAATATCATCTTTTCACCAACGGTTGCTGCGCCTGCACTCTGCCTTTTACAACATTTCTTGCCTGGATTATTCCATTGCTAATGTACTTTATCATCCTGCGCCGCTCAAAACGCGATATCCTTTGCTCCTCCAGCATGACAAGTGTCGGTTCGATCTGGTCAAGGATGCGCAGTGCGTACAAGCGCTTCTCTGCACTCCTCATCTTGTCTGCCTTTTCACGCGTGCGGTCATAGCTCTTGCGTATAGCATAGACCTTATGTCTATAGCTTACAAGAAAGCGAAAATAACCAAATATTCCCCCAAGCATAATTATTTTTACCCGGGCATATATAAATCTAATATGCCCCATATTGGCGTGGACGAATCTGGCAAAGGAGACTACTTTGGCTACCTTGTCGTTGGAGCCGTCTATGTCGATGAAAAGAATCAAATCATATTGAAAAAAATTGGCGTAAAAGATTCTAAGATGATTGCAGATAATAAGATTATTGAACTTGATAAAAAAATCAGAGAAATGTGCAAGTATGAAATCGTCAAAATATCGCCGGAGAAATACAACATAATTTATAAAAAATTCAAATCATTGAACAAGCTGCTTGCCTGGGCGCACGCGCGCGCAATAGAGAACATGCTGAGGAAAGTAAAATGCGACACTGCCATCACAGACAAATTCGGGGAGGAAAGATTTCTGAAGGAAACTCTATTTGAAAAAAGCAAAAAAATAAATATAATTCAGCGCACAAAAGCAGAAAGTGATGTAGCAGTAGCTGCTGCGTCGATCATTGCCCGCGCCGAGTTCCTGAAGACTCTAAGGCAATTAGGCCGCCTTGTAGGTTTCGTGCTGCCCAAGGGCTCGGCACACGTCGAGCCAACAGCCAAACAATTAATCGACAAACACGGAAGAGATATTCTGGATAAAGTGGCAAAGACACATTTCAAGATCACGAAGAGGATTTAATTATAATTACAATCCTCCTTTTATCTTCGGTATGTCAAGCAGCTCGCTTTTGTCAAGTAGTGCAATGCCTGCGTGATCGCCGACGATCTCGACCTTGACTATTTTTTGCGGGTTTTTCAGATCCACCTTCGGATGGTTTATGTTTTCTGTAAGCTTCATTATAAGATCCGTCGACTTGCCTTCATATTGCCTTTTGCTTAAGTCCAGTTTCCAGCTATCATCGTCGCTCATCTTCGCATCTATGTCTTTCATGGCCTTTGTCATGTCGCTCATGTCTGATCTTACCCATCTGTCAATCGGGATCCAGTGGAACGTATAATTGTACTTTTCCGGATCTTCCTCCACTTCACTGCGCAGGTCGCGCGTAAGCTCCTTTGGATCTTTTCTTGTGCGAAGAAAGAACAAGCCAGCTATGTCTGATTCAAGAAATTCTGCTTTCTCGCCTACAGATTCCAGCAACGATTCTGCTTCCTCTTTTGCCTTGCCGCCATGCGCAGGGTCATATGTCACAAGAAGATTTGCATCTTTCATGTATAAGATTACACTGTCAAATTTAAAAGTCTATTGATACTGACAACTTGTTGGGTATCATGAAAACGTGATACCCAATTTGGAGGATTATTTATTTGAACAAAAATAACTAACAGCTATGCCAAAGACAACAAAAGCAAAAAAAGAAAACATCGACAAAAAGAACCTGCGTTACAATACCCTTTTTGTAATACCTGAAAGCGCAGCAAATAGCATTGTGAACTCTTATGTAATACCTTTTGCAATAGCGATGAAGGCTTCGGCAATAGAGATTGGCGTCCTAAGCTCTGCCAGGAACATTGCTTCAACATTGGCTCAATTGCCAGGCGCATTGCTCACGCAGTATACAAGCAGAAAAAAGATATGGATAGTTTCAATGGCCATAGCGCGCTTGCTCTGGCTGCCTATTGTTTTCATAGCACTATTCGGCATTATCAACATAATGCTTTTTATAATATTGATGGCATTTTTCAGCTTTTTCTTGGCTTTGAATAATCCAGCCTGGACTTCGATGGCAGGCGACATGGTTCCTGATAAAGTTCGTGGCAAGTACTTTGGCAACAGAAACATGATGGCAGGGCTTTCTGGCATGGTTGCTACACTCGCTGCGAGCATTATGCTTGCATACGGCTTTGCACCAATATTCATTATTTCATTTTTGCTGGGCATCTTGGCCATAGTCGTATTTCTCCGCATAAAAGAGCCTCAAACAAAAATAAGCTATCACTATAAGCACAGCTTTGCGATCAGGCCAAAGGAACTCAGAGAAACGTTCACCATAAACAGGAATCTTGTAGTATTTACCATTTTTATTGCCATGATGTATTTTGCCGTAAATGTTGCAGGTCCTTTCTTTATTGTTTACATGCTTGAAGATCTAGCAATAGGCTACGTCTGGTTTGGCATTATCGTGGCATTCGGCGCATTGGTTACAGTCATATTCCATCCATACTGGGGCAGTTTCATAGATCGGTTTGGCGAGCGCAAAATAATATTTATAAATGGCATCCTTATTTCTGCTGTCCCATTTTTCTGGATATTCGCATCATCGCCTTGGCACCTGCTTGCCATAGAATTTTTTGCAAGCTTTGCGTGGTCCGGCTTTGAACTAGCTGCATTCAATTTTCTTCTTGACATCGTGCCGTCTGAAAAACGGCCTGTTTATATAGCAAACCACACGTTCATCAAGGGCATTGCTATATTTTCAGGCGCCCTAATAGGGGGCTTTATCGTGCATTCTATTGCAGACAAGAGCTTTCTATTCATGCATGGTTTGCAGATAATATTTTTCCTCTCGTTCGTGTTGCGCATCGCAGCGCTCGTACTATTGCCAAAGATCCGTGAAGCAGATATAAAGCAGAGCGTCGTGCCTGTTCGCTACGTATTCTTAAGGGCAGTTGCCGTGGAGCCAGTTCGAGGGATACAGAATGCACTAGATTATACATTTCGTTATCCTTACAAGCTGAGGGGTATCAAGAAAAACATCGATGAAAAAATAAGACAGATAGATGCAAAAATAAAAATGAAAACTACATAGCCATGGGCCTTAAGTCCATCTTGCCGAAGCTTGCAGCAAACCCATCCTTGCAGGAGTTGCATAAGTTGCCAATCGTTACCTTGTGCACAGCGTTGTTGCAGAGTATGCACCTGCTTTTTTGATACTTTATTTCCAGTAATGCTCTTGATGTTGCCATGCATTACTGCTTATACAAAGTCTTTTTATTCTTTCTCAGTAGTAAATTTGCTTTATATAGTGGAAAGTCCTTGTAATAATCAGAGTGATAATTATGGCGCTTTTCAAGAGAAGAAGCAGAGAGCTCAATGTCGATGATTACGTGGAGATGCCCGTAGAGATCGAGGAGAAGGGCGGGCATGTAAAAATAATAATAGAAAAGCTCGAGAACTATGCAGCAGCTGATCGCGTTATTAAAAAGCTGCGCGAAGGCAACATAGTTATTCTAAAGGTAAAAGAGCTTAAGGACAGCAATCTGAACGAGCTCAAGCACGTGATATCAAAGCTCCGCACAGTTTGCAACAGCATAGAAGGCGATATCGTCGGCGTCGGCGACGAATGGATAATCTTGACACCTGCTAATGCGCGTGTGGAGAGATAAATCTATTTAATTTTCAAATAGAGAATATATACATGGTCAGCAAGTACATGGCTGAGGCAATAGCTACATTCTTTCTTGTATTCATAGGCGCCGGCACTGCGATCGCATTTCCTAATGGCATTTTGGAAATTGCATTGGCTACAGGTCTTGCATTGATGGTCGGCGTGTATGCAACTGCGCATATATCAGGCGGGCACGTGAACCCAGCAGTAACAGCTGGCATGTGGGTGACAAAAAGGATCAGCTCGCGTGAGGCATTTATCTACATTATTTCGCAGCTCATCGGCGCCGTTTCTGCAGGAATATTCTTGCTTTACGTATATCCAGCGCAGCCAGCGAATCTAGGTGCAACTGATCTTGCAGCTGATATTTCTTTGGGCGCAGGCACCTTGGTAGAAACAGTGCTTACCTTCTTGCTGGTCTTTGTTGTCTTCGCATTGACTGCTGATAGAAGAGCACCAAGAAGTGTCTACGGCGCGGCAATAGGACTGACAGTTACCGCAAGCATACTGATGGCAGGCCCGCTTACAGGCGCAGCGCTCAACCCTGCGCGCGCATTCGGCCCAGCAGTAGCTGCATGGTACTGGAACAATCACGTCGTCTACTGGATCGGGCCGATCATTGGCGGCATCGTTGCTGGGCTTGTTTACTCGAGGTTCTTTCTGAAGAATGTGAGAAGGAAAAGATGATTTTGTTTATTTTTAAAAGATTCTTCTTCGATTATACTTATGGTCAACGTCAGCGACAAGGCTCCGGATTTCACGCTGAAAAACGAAAATGAAGAAGACGTCAGCTTATCTCAGTATCGCGGCAAAAATGTGCTTTTGTGCTTCTTTCCGTTTGCGTTCTCACCTGTGTGCACTGTTGAAATGAGCTGTTTTAAAGATGACTTTGATGAATTCAGAAACCTCGACGTACAAATTCTGGCCATAAGCGTTGATTCGCACTATAGTCTGGCTGCATTTAAAAAATCACTTAGTGCAAACGACGTGACATTTCTCAGCGACTTTTCAAAAGAAGTTTCGAGAAAATACGGCGTTCTCCGACCAGAGGGAAAGAGCGAGCGTGCTTATTTCCTTATCGACAAGGACGGCGTCGTGCGCTGGAAGCACGTGATGCCTTCACCAGGAACAAGGTTAGAGAACGAGGACTTGTTGAAGGCAATAAAGAATGCATAAGTAAAAGGTATGCATTGGAAGAATAGTCAAAATCTCTCAGGCATGACGAAAATTGTCTCCACGATCTTTTTTCCACGAGCATGACTCCTCATATAAGCTTCTTGACTTTTGTCAACAAGCCCTGCCTCGCGCAGCGCCTCATAAGGGCTGTCTCCATAATACCTCAAAAGCCCCGTAAGCCTGTTCTCATAAAAATCTCTCTCTGTCACATCTCTCGGATCTTTTTGCAGAACTTCTTCTACAAGAAACCTTACAGCATCATGCTGCGTCTGCTCGTCATCTTTCCATTTGGCATATGTAAACCTTCTGACACGAGTTCCAGTAGCTCTATCATAGACTTCCTTGTACCATCCCATCTGTACCCAGAAATCTTTCATGGTTCTTTTTTTAGGCATAATGTTAGGATAGAGAAAAAGCTTAAGAAATGAATTTTTATAAATTCATTTATATACGACAAAATAAAATTGAGCATATGAAAGACCGCGGCCTTCTTTTCGCCTTGCTTTCCGCAGTGCTCATTGCCACAAGCCTCATATGGTCACAGCTAATCCTTGAAAGCGCGAATCCAGAAAGCGGGGCGCTGGTCTATTTCGGCACAGCAGCGCTATTGTCTGTTATCTTTCTTTATGTTACAGGTGATATCAAAAAAATCAAAGTTTTCGCAAAATACAAAAAAATACTCTTAATTTTCGGCATCCTGCACGGCACGGCTGCCCTGCTCTTCTTCTACTCTGTGTCAGTGATAGGGCCCAGCTTGACAGGCTTTTTGCTCAAGCTCGAGACATTGCTGTCCGTTGTCTTTGCCATTATTTTGCTTAAAGAAAAATTGACAAAGTACGAAGCTATAGGCGCACTGCTTGCAATACTTGGCGCTTTCATGATCCTGTACCGTTTTGACTCTTTATTGATAGTAGGTGCTGTTTATGCTATAACACTCGCTATCTTAGTAGCAGTCACGAACCTCATATCAAAGAAATACATAAAAAAGATAGAACCAACGGCTATGAATGCATTCAGGCTGATTTTTATTGCGATCACCCTGCTGTCATACGCGATATTGACAGGCAACTTACAAATTCCTAATAGTAATGTTTTGTTATACAGTGCAGTTGGTGCTTTCATCAGTGCAGTCATAGGAATTACCTTCTTTTACAAGGCGCTCCAGAAAGCTGCGCTCTCGAGGGTCATGATCGTGCGCACCTTGGAGCCGTTATTTGTCGTGGTTTACGCATT
>CAYIKG010000028.1:0-9508 GCA_964363955.1 uncultured archaeon
AATCTTGTATTTTTTTCAGCTCCTCTTCAGTCAGCAATGCACCTCTATCGATAATTACATCGTTGCCGAATTCTTCTGTACTGATATAACTTTCGCCAAGATATTTGTCAGTAAGAATAATAACAGGAAGCTGATATTTCTCAGCAAGATTGAACGCTTCAATTGTTTTATAGTAACACTGATCAAAATCTCCTGGCGCTATAACTATTCGTGGAAATTCATCTGTGCCGGCGTGGAGCACGAAACGCAGATCACCTTGTCCAGAATGAGTTGCCATTCCAGTTGCAGGACCAGGTCTCTGGGCTTCAACAACGACAATAGGAGTCTCTGTCTGAGCAGCAAGACCAAATCCCTCAACCATAAGAGAAAAGCCACCACCAGAAGTTGCTGTCATGGCACGCACGCCTGCGTGTGCTGCACCAATTGCCATATTTATGCCAGCTATCTCGTCTTCGGTGTGCTTCACGACAATGTTGCAAGATTTTTCATACGCAGCCATTGTATGAAGTATGCTTGATGCCGGTGTCATAGGATAACCTGAAAAGAATTTGCACCCCGCCTTTATAGCGCCTAAAGAAATGGCCTCATTTCCAGAAATGAAAATTCTATTTTTGTTGTTCTCTACTTTCTCGAGCCTGAATCCAAAGTTATCAGGGAAGTTTTCCTTTATATAATCATAACCTGCTTTTGAAGCAGCAATATTGTCATTCACAACTTTATCCCCCTTTTTGCTTCCGAAGTTATCACGGAGAACTTGATTAAAGATTTCAAGATCCAGACCGACGAGTGCGATGGACGCGCCCATAGCAACTGTATTTCGCATGATGCGTCCGCCATATTTATTCGCAATTTCCAGCAATGGTACAGGATAAAGTTTTATGGAAAAATCTTTTGGATCCAGATTCAATTCACTGCCATCGTATACAATGCCACCGCCCTCAAGAATTTTGTGCTTGTGCTTCGTTACAGCATCCATATTAAGGGCCACGAGCAAAGAAACACCCTTTGTATGCGCGTATATCTTTTTACTGCTAACACGGACATCTAGATGGTTGTGACCGCCCCTTATAAGCGACGGATATTCTGCAGTAGCGAAGACGTTTAATCCTGCTCTCATACAAGTCTTGGCAAACATCAGACCTGCGTTGAGAATCCCATGACCTGCTTCGCCAGCAACCTTCCAAGAAAAGTTGTTCAAAATACGCATCCTATCAAACAATTAAATCTATTGTGGGGTTTAAATATGTTACAGCCACTAAAACTTTAAAATAAAACTTTTCATGCATTATTTATACATTATAACGTATTCATTACGTTTTTAAGGATAAATAACGATGGTAGTATTATGGCATACGTAAGATACAAATTGTCCAAGGAAATGCACGAAGAACTTAAAAAAATGGCTAAGTATCTTGGCATGAAAGAATCTGAGATATCGCGGCTAGCCCTGATCGAATACATGAAATCACTTGGCGTTCTGCATAAAATCATTAAACGCAGAATTATAAGATTCAGAAAATGATGCCAGTAGAATTAAATTTATCGCATAACCTGTATTTATTTTTTCAGGTCTTTCTTCATTTTGTTCCAGTAATGCTCGATCCATCCATCTTTTATGGCTTTGTAATGTTCATCAGGTACTTCTTTCTGTGTAAATAGAAGTCTTGTTCCGTTTCTGGCTTTTCTCAATTCAAATATTGCCATAGAAAAATGGCCTTCAGGCCAGTCGCTTCCGCGCCATTTCTGGACGATCTTTTTGTCCTTTACGAGCTCTAGATTTTTTCCTTCTATATAGCCATCATAAGCAGAGATTTTCCCACCGACTTTTCTGCTCATTGATGCCTTAGAGCCTGTGAACTTTGCGTGCTTCTTTGAATCCATCAGCATTTCATATATTTCATGCTGACTGGCCCTGAAGTTTACAATCTGCTTGATTGTTTTCATAGCTACATCAAATAAACCAATATTGCGCTCATGACCAGCATTGAAACTAACTGATATGCATTGTTAAGAAAGTACAGATCCTTTGACTTGCCTTCCCATATCACGCTTCCTGCTGTTACTGTTGCAACAAAGCCAAGCCACGCTAAAAAGGCAATTTGCATACCTGCAGCTATGGTTGTTGTTTGCGTTACATCAAGAAAATACGCAAGTACGTAGCTCAGAACAAGAAAGCCTATAAAGCCTGTAGCATAGCCTTTGCCGGCACTTTTCTTCATTTTATCAATATCGCCTTTCTTCATTTTCCCCCATCCCATCAGAGACATCCACTTGCGGCCGAAAAGAGGCCCGTACCATATTGCTCCAATGATAAAGCTGGCAATAGCTGCAGCCACAACTCCTACAAGATTTACTACCATTTGCACACCTCCATAACCAACTTAGTTTTTCCAAGGATTTAAGCTTTGTTTTATAAATTTTTGTTAGTGGATATGCAGATAGATACAGAAAGACAAACTATGTAGACAGCTTGAAGAACATGAAAAACTACCAGTAACTCGTTTCGCTCATATTTTTGCAGAGCGCGATACAAGAATAGAATTGGAAAAATATTCAGCGTAATTATAACCCAAAATCCTTGTCGCTTAAGTCAAACTTTTTGCCCATGTAAGAATACGCAGCCATTTTCAGGACTTTCAGCGCGAGCAACGCGCATTTCAGGCGCACGTATGATATCTCAATGCCAAGCAAATCCAATATATCTTCTTTTGTCAATTTTAGAACATCTTCTATATCCTTTTCTTTAACTTCTTCTGTAAGCATGCTCGCAGAAGCCTGCGAGATTGCACAGCCGCTGCCATAGAACTTTATTTCTTTTATTCTGTTGCTGTCTATCTTGATCTGTATACCAACCTTATCGCCGCACAATGGATTATAATCATTTACATCAGCATCAGGATTTTCCAAGAAGCCAAAGTTTCTTGGATTTCTGTAATGGTCTAGAATATTCTCTTGATACATTTGTTCAGCAGACACAGAAATCACTCTAGTGGAATATATCAAGTATTTCCTTTATCACAACAAAAATGCCTATAATCAGAACAATTGAAGGCCCAAGGCTTTTGCCGCCCATACCTTGCGTAACCATGAAAATGCCTACTAAAATTCCTAGAATACTAAGCAAGATAAACCACGGATGACCCATGCCGCCTTTCATCCTCATAACTTGAATACCGCCTTTGCTTTTTCTAGTGAACTAACCAGACTATCAATTTCTTTTTTTGTGTTATATATATAAAAGCTTGCTCTTGCTGCTGATGTGATGCCCAACCGAGTCATCAATGGCTGCGCGCAATGATGGCCTGATCTAACAGCGATACCATCTTCATCGAGCAAAGAACTTATATCGTGCGAATGAATATCGCCGACATTGAAAGAAACAACACCTGCTCTTTCCTTTGGTCCGTATATTTTTATCTGCTCTATTTCAGACATTTTCTTGAGCGCATATTGCACAATTTCATGTTCATGCTTTTGCACATTCCTCATACCTATGCTATTCAGATAATCCACAGCAATGCCAAGCGCGAAAGCGCCAGCAAAATCAGGCGTGCCTGGCTCGAATTTCCATGGCGCTTCTCTGAACGAAGTTTCATGAAGCTTTACTTCTTTTATCATGTCGCTGCCAAGCATGAACGTGTCCATGATGTCGAGTACCTCCTTCTTGCCATAAAGACATCCAGTGCCAGTAGGGCCAAGCATCTTATGACCAGAGAAAACAAAGAAATCACAGTCAATGTCTCTCACATCAACTGGCATGTGCGGCACGCTCTGAGCGCCGTCGACCAGAGCCAAAGCTCCAAAATTATGGGCCATCTTTACCATTTCTTTCACAGGATTTATCGTTCCAAGTACATTTGACACGTGTGTGAATGTCACAAGCTTTGTTTTGTTTGTGAGAAGCTTTTCGAACTGATCCATATCAAGTGTCCCGTCTTCTTTTATGTCAACAAACTTCAGCTTCACGCCTTTTTTCTGCAACGACTGCCAAGGCACTATATTACTGTGGTGTTCCATCACAGTAGAAATAATCTCATCACCGCTTTTCAAGTTCATGGCCCAGCCGTGTAGTACGATGTTTACAGCTTCTGTCGCATTCTTGACAAAAATGATCTCGTCGAAATCAGCGTTAATGAACTTTGCTATCTTCTGCCTAGAATCATCGTAAAGGTCGGTTGCCTCCTGTGAGAGCGTGTGCACTGCACGGTGCACGTTTGCGTTGTACGTTCTATAAAATTCACTCAACGCATCGATGACGACAGAAGGCTTCTGCGACGTGGCTGCGCTGTCAAAATATATCAATGGCTTTCCGTTGATCTCTCTGCTCAATATTGGAAAATCCTTCCTGATTTTCTCGACGTCAAGCGTCTCATAATGCAGATCCATATCAACCCTTCCATTTCTTCCCGATGAGATTTCTCATATCTTCTCTGATCACATCAACCTGCTGCAAGGATGTTTCCAAAAACCCCATAATAATAGATTTTCTCGCCTCATTTTCTTCTAGTCCGCGCGTGCGCAGATAGAAAATTTTGTCTTCATCTATCTGGCTGACAAATCCAGAATGCTTTGCCTTCACGTCGTTTGTATCTATCTCCATGAATGGCATCGGTTCTGCCTTTGCTTTAGGATTTATCAGCAACACGTGTTCTGCAAGATACGAGTCGCTGCCTATTGCTGGCTTCTCTATCTTTGCAAGGCCTTGTATCATTGCTCTTGCCGAGTCATCAAGAACACCTTTAGTTGTAGAGTAACCCTTTGTGTGAGGGACCTTATGATAAATATTTGTAGTCAGCTCAAACTGCTGATTGTTATTTCCGAATATTATCTCCAGGTCATTTGCTTCAGAACCCTCACCTTGCAGAATTATGTCCCTCCTACTTTTGATGAGTTTGCCGCCAAGGGTTCCAGTTGTCCAATTGAGCCGCGAATTTCTGTCAAGCTGTACCCTCTGGCTTATTATTCCTGTTGTTTCCTGGTTCATGTTCTGTATTGTCGAGAAATTCATCTCTGAATTCTGCTTCAGGTGAATATCAAGAAGTATAGATGCAACACTAGTCGATGCTTCGATATTTTGCACTAGATTGAGCTTGCTGTTTTCGTCTGCAATGATAATGTTTCTTCCAAATGTTTTTTCACCAAGCAAGGTCTTCAATGGGACTGTTACCTCCACATTTTTTGGCACATAAAGAAAAAAACCTGAATTAAACATGGCATTCTGCAATGACACAAACTTATTCTGTTCGGTCTTGAAATATTCTTTCAAATATGCATATTTTTCAAGCGCAGAGAATATGTCAGTAAAAACAATGTCTTTTGAATCTTGCAGCGTGAAGCCATCTACTCTATGATTTACTTCGATTTCTTCTTCGCTTAACTGCAGATTGGTGTATTTTGTCCTTTCCCAAGGTAAATTCTCGAATATTCTCAGATTCTCTAATCTAAATTCTTGAAGCCATTCCTGTTCGTCCCGGGAAATATTCTTTACAGTATTTGAGATTGACATAATTATAAAAAATCAGCCGACTGATCCTTCCATCTCCAGTTGCACAAGTCGGTTCATCTCAATTGCATATTCCATAGGCAGTTCTTTTGTGAATTCCTGAATGAAGCCTAGGACTATCATTGCAAATGCCTCAGATTCCTTCAAGCCGCGGCTCATTAAATAAAATACCTTGTCCTCGCCAATCTTGCCGACAGTTGCTTCGTGTGTTATTGTTGCATCCTCTTCGTATATCTCCATGTAAGGATATGTATCGCTTCTTGATGCCTCATCCAAGATCAGTGCATCGCACCGTACGGTAGATTTTACGTTCTTGCATCCTGGGTCGACGTGAAGCAATCCACGATAAGTAGTGCGGCCTCCGTCTTTGCTAACAGACTTGGATATAATCTTGCTTGTTGTATCTGGTGCCAGATGCACTGCTTTGCCGCCTGCATCTTGGTGTTGTCCTTTACCAGCATAAGCCACAGACAAAATATCAGCCTTTGCACGAGGTCCCAGCATGTATACGCTTGGATATTTCATTGTAATTCTGCTGCCAATATTTGCGTCCAACCACTCGACTAATGCGTCTTCAAATGCAAAGGCTCTTTTTGTAACTAGATTATAAACATTGTTGCTCCAATTCTGCAAAGTTGTGTACCGTAGTTTTGCACCTTTCATCGCTATGAGTTCGACAATTGCCGAGTGCAATGAATCTTTTGAATATACAGGTGCTGTGCAGCCTTCAATATAATGTGCCTTTGCACCTTCGTCAAGAATAATTAGCGTTCTTTCAAACTGCCCGAAGCTCTCAGAATTTATGCGGAAGTAAGCTTGCAAAGGCAATGCAACTTCAATTCCAGGCGGGATGTAAATAAAGGAGCCGCCTGAGAATACAGCCGAATTTAGTGCAGCAAATTTGTTGTCTTCTGGAGGCACAACTGTACTGAAATATTTTTTGAATATAGATTGTACCCGATCGACGTACTCTTCTGGATAGCCTAACTCGATTAATTCTTGCTTCTTCTCTGGTATCAATGCCTGTTCAGGCGAGATAAATATAACACCTTGTTTTGCAAGATCTTCTCTGATCTTGTGATAGACATTTTCTGATTCATATTGAGCACCAACGCCAGACAAAAACTTTCTCTCTGCTTCAGGAATACCTAGCCTCTCAAACGTATTCCTTATGTTTTCAGGTACATCCTCCCACGAGCTGCTCTGTTTATCCACTGATTTCAGGTAGTAGACAATCTTATCAAAATCAATTGTTGAAAGATCTGCGCCCCATGCTGGCATTGGCTTGTTCAGGAATATTTTCAATGATCGAAGACGAAAATCACGCAACCATTTTGGTTCGCCCTTGATTTCTGATATCATTTTCACAACTTCTTCAGAAAGCCCTGGCTTTGCTTTGATTACTGCGTGCTCTGGGTCGTGGAAGCCGTACTTCGCCTCATAATCGTTTCTCATCACGTCGAGGAAGCCGGTTTTTGATTCTGGCGCCATTCAATTTTCCACCTCGTTCGTCCATTCGTAGCCTGTTTCTTCGAGTTCTACTGCCAACTCGTGGCCGCCACTTTTCATGATCTTTCCATCGATGAGTATGTGCACCTTGTCTGGTTTTATGTAGTGAAGTATCCGGTTATAATGAGTGATCAATAACATTCCAATACCAGGTCCTCTGAGCTCGTTTATCCCGTTTGCAACAGTTTTCAATGCATCTATGTCCAATCCAGAATCTGTTTCATCGAGTATAGCTATTTTTGGATTTAACACAGCTAACTGCAGGATCTCGCCTCTCTTTTTTTCGCCGCCTGAGAAGCCTTCATTGAGATATCTGTTTGCAAATTCCTTAGGTATCTTCAGAAGCTCCATTTTCTCTGCCAAAAGCTGGCGGAATTCCTTTACAGATTTTGTGCTCCCGTTCATGGCATTCATTGCACTTCGCAAGAAATACGCCATGTTCACACCTGGTATCTCTACCGGATATTGGAAAGAAAGGAAAAGACCTAGCCTTGCTCTTTTATCAGGGCTCATCTTGAGTATGCTTTCACCGTTGTAGAGTATATCGCCTTTTGTTATAACATACCTCGGATGCCCCATGATTGTCTGCGAAAGCGTTGATTTTCCAGAGCCATTAGGTCCCATAAGCGCATGAATCTCGCCTTGCTTTATAGCAAGCGAAACACCTTTGAGTATCTCTTTGCCGTCTACTTCGACGTGCAGATCTTTTATTTCAAGCATCAAATCCCCTATTTCTTTGTGTGGTCGTGGCCCATGCATTTCATGCACGCAAAGTCGTGGAAAATGCCAAAAAATGTTTTGACAAAGTCTGTGCAAGTATCGTGCAGTATCTTGTTGCCAGCAGATGTTACCTTGTAGACAACGCGATTTTCTTCTTCGTGGCCCTTGATGTAGCTGTGCTCTTCCAGCTTCTGCAGCGTGGGGTACAAAGTACCCTGCGTTATCTTCTTGCCGCGCATAGTATCCAGGTCCCTCATCAGATCATAGCCATGAGTACTCTTTCTTGAAAGAAGCCACAAAATCTGCATCTGCAAAAGACCAAGCTCAATTTCACTCGGCTTTTCGCCCCCAAAGAGCTCCTGAGCAGTCGGTGCCTCGACGCGTCCAACAATTTTATGTCTGTCAATAGACATATCTATCTGTATACATAGTTTGTTATTTAAAGATTTTTCAAAACGAAAACAATAGAACACGTATTGAAACATCATTGCCTGTTATGAAAAGCTAATTTATAAAATAGACGCCACCAACTTCTCCGGCTTGTCTTATTTCAAATCTATATTCGTCTGGTGACGGGTCTGGCAGAAGTTTTCTGATTCTTGCTTCGACATCATCTCTTGTTCCATCTAATACAAAATATTCCCCTATTTTAGACCACCCGATGTCGCGCTCACCAGGATCAAAAGAATAATGATCGAACATAAATGATCTACAGACTTTTACATAAAATCCATGTAGTTGATTTTCATTAACCATAGCTATCATAACAATATATTCAAAACAAAAATCCAATATAGGCAAACACTAACCTTATTTGGCAATTACTTCTGTTATTCTGCAAAATTCATTGAATGCAGCTTCAGGATCTAGATTTTCGTTGCCCAAATTCATTATGGTAAGTATACCATATCCTCTAGCATTTCCATCAGTATAATATTTTCCAACTGCTTCTAAGTCACCAATTTGAAATCTGTACTCTGTATTAGAAGTGCGTCTTGCGCTAATTTTTTTCCTAACACCCTTTTCAGCAAAATAATTTGGAAACGGATCTCTATTTAACTCACTCGTAAAAAGACCGCAATAAGCACTCAAACGATCACCTAGACGTTCAGATTGCAAAGTTCCATTATTCATAGACATCATAAGAACAAAATATATTTAATCTTATCCTTTCACATTGCCAAGTGGGCGAAGCTTCACGACCCTTTTGGTTATTCCTGCATTGTGCACGCTGTCGATGACTTCGTCAATATCTTTGTAAGCACCTCCTGCTTCTTCTGCAACGCCTTGCATGCTTACTGAGCGCACGTAAATGCCGCGCTGTTCCATCTCACGAATGAGGCGGTCACCGCGCCACATTTGCTTAGCTTTGGCTCTGCTCATTGTTCGTCCGCTGCCATGGCACGTTGAGCCGAAGGTCTCTTCCTCTGCTTGTTTTGTACCGACGAGCAGATAGCTTCCTGTTTCCATTGAGCCACCGATGATTACAGGCTGGCCAACATCGCGGTAAATGGCTGGTACTTCATCACGTCCAGGGCCAAAAGCGCGTGTAGATCCTTTTCTGTGCACAAGCACTTCTTTTTCTTCGCCATTTATTTTGTGCTTTTCTATTTTCGCAGTATTATGCGCAACATCATAGACTTGGTGCATGCTTAAATCTTCCGCGCTTCTTTGGAAGATTTTTGAAAAAACTTCGCGTATGCGGTGCAAAATAACCTGGCGGTTTACAAATGACATGTTTATGCCGCAGCACATGGCTTTATAATAATCCTGACC
>CAYIKG010000029.1:0-9268 GCA_964363955.1 uncultured archaeon
ACGTGAACTGCCCGGGTGATTGCGCCAGAGAAACTATAATCAAGATTGACGTTGAATATGAATTTGTAAAAAACGGCATTGTGCCTGTTATCGATCCTGGCAAACTATGCACCAACCCGCGTGGCTGCCCGAATTTCACGAAAACAATGCCGATAAAATTCAGTGCAAAAGGCAATATAAAGGGCATTTTGAATGAGAAATGCACAGAAGCCAGATGCTCGTCTAGTTACGTATTCGACAATGACCTGCCAGTTGAAATGAGCTGGGACCCTTTTTCCTCTGCTTTTGTTAGCGAGCAAATAAGCGATGGCCTCACGTGCAACAGGTATCATATTCTAAAAATAACGATGAGAAGCGGCAGTTTTCTTGGCTGGATAACAGAAAAAATTTACATCAATTGCGAGGAGAAAATAACGCTCAATCCAGCTGAAAGGCGCCTCGCAGTCGGCGAAGGCAGCGCGCCTGGCTTCCTGCTAAATGTGTGGAACCCAACGGAAAATGCAGGAGATTACAACATAATCATAAGGCCTGAGGAGAACCAGAATTATGCATCGTCGTGGCTTCGGTTCGAATGCCCCGTGGGGTATGCAGTGTGTTCAGTTGATGACAGCAACATTCTTATGTTGTCCGTCCCTGCTGTTGAAAGCAGCGAGGCGAATGTCTTGCTCACAGACCTTGCTGCATCGCGTGCTGGCACGTACCCAATTGATTTTGTTGATAGTGCGAAGAATTTGGAGGGCAAAGGAACTTTATTGGTCTATGGCGAGGGCCTTTCTGAATTTGCGTCTTGGCAGCTGCTTGTTCTGCTTTTTGCTTCGATTGCCATTATAGCGATTTTGAAGTAGTAGCGCGGTTGCCTCATCTATTACCCTGTCTATTATATTGTCTGCATCGTAGAATTCACCCACAGAACTTGGCGCTGTTTCAGATGCATCTGACAATGGATGTATTCTTTTCAAACCATATCTTGTTCGAGTTTTTACTGTCCCCAATGGAACGCCTGTCGCATATGCAATTTCTTCTCCTGTATGACCGCAAGCGCGCCATCTTAGAGGAACTTGAACACGTTCAGGAAGTCTGTCAATTTGCTTCATGACATACGCAAGCTCTTCCCTCCCCTCAGCTTCTCTTTCAATTGAAATAGGATGTGGAGGATCCATACATTCGGGAATTTCTGTTTCATGTTCGTATCTTCTTCTGTTTTGTCTGTAATGGTCTATAGCGGCATTTTGAACAGATGTTGCTAACCATGCTTGAAACGTGCCTTTGCTAAGATCATATTGGGTGGCAAATTTTCTAGAAGTTCTCATATAAGCTTCCTGAACTGCGTCTTCAGCATCTTGGGGATTCCTTAAGACACGAAAAGCAACTCTGAGCGAAAGATTTTCGTACATCATAAAAAGTTGTGCATAAGCTTCCTTATCGCCTTGCTTAGAAAGATAAAGCAACTGCTCCTGATCCATGTGAGCGTAACCGTTTACTCCCATAGTATATATCAACTCTTGCATTAATTAATTCCAAAATCTTTATATACTACATAGAAGTAGTTAAAAAATCATCACTGCAAACTGCATAAGTTAACATCAAAGATAGCTGCATTTAAAAATATTGCCACACGTTAATTATAGTGATTATATGGCCGAAGTTAAAGCGCAAAACGTGAAAAAGATTGTGCGCCTTATGGCAACAGACATAAACGGCAATCTGTCTGTTATCAATGCGCTGAGAAAAATAAAAGGCATTAGCTTCATGTTTTCGCACAGCATATGCACAATTACAGGCACTGACCCAAGGGCAAAGATCGGAACACTTGGCGATGCAGAACTAAGTACATTGTCAGAAGCAATAAAAAATCCTGCAATGCCGGTTTACATGCTCAACCGCAGGAAAGATCCTGAGACTGGTAAAAATATTCACTTGACAGGAACGCAGATTGACCTTGTAAGAAGAGATGATATCAATACGCTGGCCAGGATACGCGCTTACAGGGGGGTAAGGCACCAGATGGGCCAGCCTGTGCGCGGCCAAAGAACAAGAAGCTCTTTCCGCACGAGCAAAAGGGCAGTTGGCGTGATGAAAAAAGCAGCGCGCGCTGCTGCAAAGCCAAAGGAAGAGAAGAAATAGTGATCTGTAAATTTGTAACATGGTCTAGACTTTTTCGAAGAAAAAGGGTAGTAGAGTAATATGGTCTAGACTTTGCGAAGCAAAGGGTAGTAGTATGGGTCATCCAAAAAAACAAAGGAAAAAATATGATACGCCGTTTAGGCCTTGGGACAAAACCAGGCTTGACAGCGAGAGAAAGTTGTTAAAGGAATATGGCCTGCGTCGCAAGCACGAGCTCTGGCGAGCTGAAGCAATTTTGAGAAATTTCCGCCACCGTGCACGTAAGCTTCTTGGTTCGCCTGATGAGAAGAGGGAGAAAGAACTCCTGAACAGATTGCAGAAACTGGGCATAAAATGTTCAAGCCTCGATGAAGTGTTGAGCATTAACATAAACGACGTACTTTCGCGAAGGCTTCAGACAATTGTTCACAAAAAAGGCGCAAATAGTGCCTTGCACGCAAGACAGATGATTATTCATGGTCATATAACCATCATGGGCAGGAAAATAAGGTACCCGAGCTATCTTGTTCCTGTTGTAGAGGAATCCGGGATTACTATAACAAATATGGATAAAAAACCAGTCATATCTGAAAATAAGGAATTAGAAAAAGCTGCAGTTGAAGGTGAATAAACTTGGTTGGAAAAGAAAAATGGGGCATAGCGCACGTCTATTCGTCGTTGAACAATACAATTATTCATGTTACTGATTTGAGCGGGGCTGAGACAATAGCATTTGCAACAGGCGGTATGGTCACAGACAAGGATATGAACAAAGGAAAGCCATTTACTGCCATGAAAGCTGCGCGCAAAGCTGCAGAAAAGGCATCATCTTTCGGAATTACAAACTTGCATATAAGGATCCGCGCACCAGGCGGCATAAAATCAAAGATACCTGGCCAGGGAGCGCAGCCAGCAGTGCGCGCTTTGGCACGAGCTGGTTTTCGTATTGGCAGCATCGAGGATGTCACGCCTATAAGCCATGACTCTTGCAGAAAGAAAGGCGGCAGGCGCGGCAGAAGGGTGTAATGTTCGCGAAAATAATTCAGTCTAAAGAAGAGAGGTTGTATGCTTTAACTCCACCTGTTCCTTTTCGTGCTGCTGAAAATACTTTGGAAGAATGACACAGCGAGCACAGACAGACTGAAAAATGCATATGGGAAAAAGAAAATGTACGCCAGAATGACCTTTTTATTGGGCCTGGTGACCTTTGCAAAAACAATCAATGTATACACAAACGAAAGGAAAAATGAAAGAAGACTGAAAACTATCATCAGCGTGGCTGTATATTGCTGCGTGATAACCTTGAAAAGAAGATCTGCTATGCCATAAACAGACACGATGCTCAGCAAGTACCTGAAGAATTCAAGCGACACGTAACCGTTTGCAGCTGCAACCTTTGACCATCCAAACATCATGTACGTCATGATTGGCATGTATACCAGGGCGTGCAAGTACCAGTAAAGCTGCGTCGGTATTGTGAAGCGCCCGAGCATGCCGCTTTTTCTGTTCATGATAAATGATGCATGTTTTTTCACAACCTGTATTGTGCCGTGGCCCCACCTGAGTCTCTGTCTTATAAGATCTTTGAATGTTTGCGGCACATTTGTCGTTATAGATGCTGCATTGATAGTTATGGTTTTGTAGCCAGATTTCTTGAGTGCAATCGCAATGTCGAAATCCTCTGTAAGGGTGTCGCTTCCAAAGCCGCCTGCATGCCTGAGGGCACTCTTTCTGAATGCAGAAAATCCTGGAAGCACAGAGTTACCATCTACGTTTGTAGTTGTATAGCGCCAACCAGATGACATTATGTATTCATAATCCTGGAACCAGGTCAGCAGATTCCAGTTTTTCCGTGCCCTTATTATTCCTGAAACCCCTCCTATTGATTTGTCCTTTAGCGGCTTCACGATCTCTGCCATGCTTCCTTTGCTTATTTCTGAGTCTGCGTCAAGTGTAATTATTATCTTGTGGCTTGCCAAAGAAACTCCTTTGTTGAGGGCTTCTGCCTTGCCGACATGATTTGTCCTTATTGTGCGTATGTTACGTCTCGCAAACTCACGAAGTATTCTAGGTGTGTTGTCGTCTGAGCCATCATCAACAACAATTATCTCTTTCCTCGGATACGTATCTTGCAGAATGCTTTCAAGCGTTCTTCTGATGTAGCTCTCCTCGTTGTGCGCAGGTATTATTATAGAAACAGCAGGGGAATAATTTCTATAGCTTGGTTTTCTGAAAAACAGAAGGATTATTATCCATGCTGAATAAAGGATCGTCAGGAGCAGCATCATCGTTAGCAGGATATTTTCTATCATGAAGGTATTATTCATATAAAGTATAAAAGCGGTAATATGTAATTTCTCACCAAAAGGGACGATAGAATAACAAGCGTCACAAAAAATACAGTTACAAGAAGCGCGTTTTTGTTGGTTGTTTTCGCGTGTATCGCCACGCCTCTTGTGATCAACAATGCGCTGAGAAATATTATTATTGTCTGGGGCAATATATGGGGTACCCAGAGGAAAATTGCAGGCAACAGAGAATAAGCAACCACCGTGTACAGATTCTTCGCGTTCTTTCCGCCTATGATCTTATACGGTATTAGGCAGAACGTTGTTATCACGACGTATCCAAGCAAAATTGTGAAATAATTTATTATCAAAGCTGTATACGGGCTCACATCCAGATCATATTGCACAAATTTCATCTGAATCATAAGCTGGTTCATTGAAACAAAAATAAACACTGAAATAAGTAGCAAAACAATGCCCTGCTTGAAATCTCTCTTCTTTTTGAAAAAGTTCAGCGGATCATCAAAAATTTCTCTGAACACTGTTTTCATTAATCAAATAGTTCTACGTTCCTTTTTAACCATATCTAAAGGCAAAATAAGGGGCGCTAAGAAACCCGACTGCAAAAAACAAGACCCAGCTTGCTTGGGCTGTATATAGAGGGTCTCCTATTTTTGTCAGTGCAGCATATACCGACAAAATACCAAGTCCAAGCTCCATCCAGTAAAGCCTGAGCAACTTAAAGTTATTGCTTTTCTTCGCAGATGTTCGCGGTGTCCTGAAGAACGCGAATTTTTTGTTAAATATCGCATATATCACGGCCTTTGTGAAATTAATAGAAAGTCCATAAATGGCAAAAATATAATTAATGGTTCTTTTTATCGATACACTGCCGTCCCGCAATTGCACGAACGTCAGGGCAAAAAATGAGCTCAGAGTAAGCGTCGCCCCAAATATCCAGACTGTTTTTGTCTCGAACATGTGAAAGATCGGTATCCCAATGAGCAGATGCGCTACCATTATAAGATCTATGGCAATCAGCGCTGGTCCAAGAATGTACGTCATGCATGATAGCAGATGCTCTGTTTTCCTCCAGAAGCCGTGTATCTTCAAAATTTCTTTCCATCTCAAGAGCAATGTCCTGGTAGTTCCATATGCCCAGCGGAACGTCTGGTTTGCAAGCCCTGTAAAGGTCGGTGGAAGCATCCCCCTGCACTCAACAGGATTTATGAACCTGGATGTATAGCCCTTTGAAAAGGCAATCGTTGACAGATCAATATCCTCTGTCACAGTATCTTCTGGCCATCCGCCAAGACCTTGCAATACATTCTTTCTTATTGCTCCGCCGCTACCGCAAAATATAGCAAGCTTTCTCATGTCCTTGCTCTTCATTATTGCACCGAAGAAAAGGTCGCGAACTAGACGGCCGATGCCTGTTATGTTGTTGATACCGTGGTTTCTTTCTGCATTCCTTGTCTGGACAAAGGCAATCTTATTATCAGAATAAAGCGTACTAACGCAGCTTGTAAGGAATGTCCTTTCTGGTATATCATCTGCGTCAAGTATTGCTATAACATCGCCTTTAGAAATATCTGTAAGGTTGTTTAGTGCTCCTGCCTTGAAGCCTTTCCTGTGATTTCTGAAAGAATATTTTATGCCATTTTTTCTGCAAAATCTGTTCAGTTTCTTTGCCTTATCTGGGTCATTGGAATCATCTGCCACAATTATTTCATACCTGTTTCTTGGGTAATCCTGCTTTAGCGCAGCTGCCAGCGTCTTTTTCACGATATTCATTGGCTCATTGTATATAGGGACCTGTATTGTTACCATGGGCCACTTGGTCAGTCTTTTTTTCTCGGGGCTTTTCCATTCAAGTGTTGAGAATACCGAATGATACAAATATATGCTGAAAAGACCTGTAAGAATCTCTGAAATCACAAGCACTATGTTTAAAGCAACTGCCTCTGTTGTCTTTAGCAATGGAAACAGGTAGATTATCGCGTATCCAAAGTAAAGCACAGAAAAAAATAACAGAACAAACAAAACAATATGGCTTTTTTGCATACCACCACAATTTTAATATCAATAACTATCTTTAAAAAGTGTTTCAATTATTTAGATATCAACGCATCGGTACATTTCCTTTCATAGCGAGTTTTAAATACATTATTCTATAAACATAGATTGTGGTTCTGTGGACGTTAAGATTCTAAAAAAAACAGACAGGAGAATAAAGTTCATTCTTAGCGACATTGATGTTGGCCTGGCTAATGCGTTGAGGCGAATTGGGAAGAACGAAATACCGATAATGGCAATAGAGGAGGTCAATTTCACGCAGAATTCTTCCGGGCTTTATGACGAAATACTTGCGCATCGTTTAGGGCTGATTCCAATTGTTTTCGATTCAAAGCTTTATCGCCATAAAGATGACTGCACGTGCAGCGGCAAGGGCTGTTCTCACTGCGAAGCCCAGATTACTATAGAAGCAGAAGGGCCTGCTGTTGTAAGGGCAAGTGACATGAAATCAAAGGATTTATGGCCTCTGGATGGCAACATCCCTATTGTAGAGCTTCTAGAAGGCCAGGAATTGAAGCTCGATGCAACAGCGATAATCGGCTACGGCAAGGATCATGCAAAATGGCAAGCAGCAAACATTGGCTATCAGAACGTGCCCAGTGTCCGTGTAGATCCTGAAAAGGCTGACAAGAAAATTGTTGATATATGCCCTACAAATGTCTTCGAGAAACGCGATGGCAAGGTTCGCGTTGCGCGCGAGCAAGATTGTGTACTTTGCATGCGCTGTGTAGAAATCAGCGAAGGCGTGACAGTGAAAGCTGAAGAAGACAGCTTCATTTTCGACCTCGAATCTGTGAGTGGTCTTGGTGCAGAAGCTGTTTTAGAGAGCACACTTGATACCTTGAAAGACCGCGCCCAAGAGTTCAAGAAAGAGCTGAAAAAGGAATTAAAGTAAATTGCTGATTCTTATAAAATTTCCGTAGCAATAGTTTACTCAAAGAAAGGAAAGAAGGTTGATAAGGAAGAAAACCTTGGTTTTCGCCTTATGCCGGGGTTCCTGATCCTGGAAAAAGGGTGGGACTTAAGATCCCATGGCTTAGTGCCTTAGCAGGTTCAAATCCTGCCCCCGGCACTCAACGATTTAAGTTTTTCACATTAAGTTTGTTTGATAGTTATGCCAAAACCAACCGGCAGAGAGAACCCGGGAATAAGGAAATTAGTGGTCGCGCTGAAGAAGAAAAAAGAAGGGTTTTATACTGATATTGCAAAGCACGTGTCAAAACCATCAAGAATGGGCATTGCAGTCAATGTTACAAAATTAGGCAACGATGATGTTGTAGTGCCGGGCACAGTGCTTGGCGAAGGCCGTATCGTGAAGGCCGGCAATGTTTACGCCCTCCGCTTCTCGAAGAGTGCGCGCGAAAAAATTGAGCGCGCAGGCGGCAAATGCCTGAATATTCAAGAACTGCTGGAAAGCAAGAAGAAAGCAAGGATAGTGATATGAATGGGAATTATTGATTTCATTTTTGGTCCTGTTATAATGGATAGAATAATTTTCATTGAACCTCTGTATGGAGGGCTTATTGCCACCAGGAGGCATGGAGATGTATTATTGGGACGAGAAGGTTGGATTGTGCATACTGAAAGCGGACAAGAATATAAAATTCCAGATAAATTGGCTGAAAAGCGCAATCTTCAAAGAGGGCAAAGAATTGTATATAGAGAAAGACTTCCTGGTGCTCGTTATTCAGGTGTTTATTTATGGCAGTGATTGACGGCAAGAATGCGATTCTTGGAAGACTGGCTTCGTATACAGCCAAGCAGCTGCTCAATGGTGAGAATGTCAGCATCGTAAATGCAGAAAAAATAATAATCACAGGAGATCCGAGAAGCATAAAGGAAAAATATATTGCCCGCCGGAGGCGCGGCTCTCCGCATCATGGACCGTTCTTTCCTAAGCGCCCTGATCTAATCGTGCGAAGAACTATACGCAGCATGCTTCCTTACAAGACAGGTAAGGGCCGACAGGCCTTCAAAAGATTGCGTGTATATACTGGTGTGCCAGAAGGTGTTGGCGAAGCGCAAAAGATGGAAGCGTCCATATCAACAAAGTACATGAGAGTTGGCGATATTGCTAAAGCTCTTGGATGGAGAGAATTGTATGGCAAAAAGATCAAAAGCAATTGTGACTGTAGGCAAGCGCAAGCGATCCATAGCCAGGGCTAGCATTCGCGAGGGCAAAGGTATTATCCGCATAAACTCAGTGCCATTGGATCTCATAGGTCCAAGATACAAGCAAATGCGCATAAAAGAAGCCTTGATACTTGCAGGCGATGCGGCAAAGAATGTAGATATCAGCGTAAATGTATCTGGCGGCGGTATATGGGGCCAGGCAGATGCGTCGAGGACTGCGATAGCAAATGCCCTTGTTGAATGGACAAAGGACAAATCATTAAGGCAGTTATATCATGACTATGACCGCTCTTTGCTCATCAGCGACGCGCGGCGCACAGAACCCCACAAGCCATCGCGCTCAACAGCAGGGCCGAGAAGATCAAAGCAGCAGAGCAAGCGTTAATTGTGGGAACTTTTTATGATTGCCGTGGTCGACCGATTCTGGGACGAAGACAACAGATATGTTGAAGGGTTTTTAAAAGAGTATAGTCATTGGGTTCTTGAAGTTAGTTACGGGCAGCACACGCTTGGCTCTTATATTATTTTTGCCAAGAGCCGTGTTGAAAGAATATCTGAATTACGACTTCAGGATGCTGATGAGTTGATATATGTCATGGGCGAAATGGAAACAGCTCTTTCAAAAACGTTTAAGCCAGACAGATTTAATTATTGGCAAATGGGGAAGG
>CAYIKG010000030.1:0-9033 GCA_964363955.1 uncultured archaeon
TTGTTGGCAAAAAAGATTACACTGAAATTCCATATTATATAGCTTCTTGTGATGCTGGTGCAGCACCTTATGGTGTGCTTCCTAGATATATAAATAAAATTGGGTTCTACTGGACTCCTATGAAAATTTTTGAATACATGGCGTTAGGGTTGCCTATTGTTACTGCCGACTACAAGGAACTAAGAACTATTGTAAAGGGTGGGATATTTTACAAGCCAGGCAGTTACAAAGACCTTGCAAAAGCTATACTGAAAGCAAAGACGAAAGGCATTCAGAAAAATTCCATATCGAGGGCGATAAAATATTCTTGGGATAGTCAGGCTAAAGCAATGGAGAAAATAATAAAATTGGTCAATCATGGACTGCCATGAGTTTTGTGTACCAGCTTTCCCGATTCTTTATACCAACTTCTTTTTCTTTATCTCGGATCTCTAGGAAAAGTTCTTCTTTAGATGTGCCGTGTTTCTCTATCTCTGTCTTGAACCAAGGCAGTAAGTTGATGTTTGTTGTTCTGTGGATATCTTTCCATCTAGCCGTATTCGAAGGTGGTACAAACCCCATTCGTATTGCATCATCGTATGACGGTGTTCCTGGGTATGGTGTATACAGTTTTGGTCCGCTTATAGAAACATTAGGATAATCCAGTAGCTTCAGAATGAGATCCTTTGTCATCATCATGTCTTCTACTGTCTCTCCTGGAATGCCGAACATAAATGATATACGTATAGGAATATTGTATTTGTTTCCAAGTTCTGCCGCCCTTATAAAATCATGTGGCATAGCATCCTTTCTTATTAATTTTAATGTTCTCGGTGAACCAGACTCGCCGCCAATGAATAATTGCATGCAGTTGTTTTCTTTCAACCTTTGCATAAGTGAATCTGTCAGTATCGTTGCCCTTGATTCGCACATAAATCCAATATCATTCTGCCTCAAAAAATCTGTTATGGCAAGTGCTCTTCTGACGTCAACTAGGAAAAAGTCGTCCCAGAATCCTATGCCATCGATGTCATGTGTATCTTTCAAATATTGCACTTGTTTTTTTGCCCATTCGACGCTATGTGGCCTCCACGTTGATTTATGTACAGTTGTTATATAACAGAATGTACACCTGAACGGACATCCACGGGAAGTGGTCATATAGTAAAATACACGGTTTCTGCTGTATTGGATATCTCCTCTTACAGAATGCTCTTCTTTGTACAAGAATTTAGAACTGTCGACAAGATGCCAAGCTGGCTGTAATTTATCAAGGTCGCGGATAAATGCCGGATTTTCCCGTAATCGCTGATTAAGATTTCTGCCTTGCTCCAAATCTTTTGCAAGCTGAATTATGAGGTCTTCGCCCTCGCTGCCTTTGATGACATAATCTATAAACGGCTCTTGAAGGCATTGTTCTGCAAGTATCGTAGGATGCACTCCTCCCCATACTATGGGCACATTAGTGTTTTGTTTTATTATCTGAGCAATATCAACTACCTTGTGTATAGTAGGCGTTGTGAATACAGATTGAGCAACAAACAAAGGCTGTATCTCTTCAACAATTTTAAGCACATCGTCTGCCTGAGTTCTGCTGTCAATAAATGTTACATTATAGCCTTCTCGCTCTAGTGAATCTGCTATGTATAAGGGCCCTATAGGTGCGTATTCAGTGCCCCAATGATGGTGTATTAGCAATACGTTTTTTGTCATCAGAAACCCACCTTAATTTAATTATTCTTACTTTCCTGCTTTAAAAACTTAAAAGTGTGCATTAATAGTACAAATTTTGAATTAAGCAATTTTAATATCTTTTCTAAGAATTTCTAAGTCTATGAGAATATCTGTAATTGGCGCAGGATACGCTGGTTTTTGTACTGCACTAGGATTTGCACTAAAAGGGCACGAAATCGTGTGTGTTGATATAGATAAGAAAAAAGTCGAGTCTATTAACTCTGGATCTGCACCTATATATGAAAAAGATGTGGAACGTGCACTTAGAAAAAGCCTTAAAAACAAGCTAATATCTGCATCAACGGAAATTGATGAAAAAAGTGATTTTTATTTTATAGCAGTACAAACGCCTGATAAAAATGGCATTGACCTTTCGCACGTAAGGAATGTTACAGAAAACCTTGCATACTTATTGAAAAAATCAAGTGGTTACAAGCTTATTGTAATGAAATCGACCGTAATGCCAGGCACTACAGAAAGCATCATACCCTTACTTGAAGAATCAGGCAAGAAGGTAGGGAAAAATTTTGGAGTTACCACAAATCCTGAATTTCTCAGAGAAGGTTCAGCATTAGAAGACTTTCTGAAGCCTGACAGAATTGTCATTGGTGAACATGATAAGAAATCTGGAGATATGCTTGAAAATTTGTATAAAGATTTCAATGCACCGATAATACGTACAAACCTGAGAACTGCTGAGATGATAAAATATGCAAGCAATGCATTTCTTGCCGCAAAAATATCTTTCATAAATGAGATTGGAAATTACTGTAAGATTCTAGGAATAGACACATACGAAGTTGCAGAAGGCGTTGGTTACGACAAGCGAATAGGCGTACATTTTCTTAATGCTGGTATTGGATTTGGTGGTTCTTGCCTGCCAAAGGATGCAAATGCATTGATTAAATCTGCAAAAAAAAACAATTATAATTTAGGTATTTTAGAGTCTGTAATGAAATTAAATGAGAAGCAGCCTCTGCGTATAATTGAACTTTTAGAAAAAAAGATTAAAATAAAAGACAAGAAAATTACAATACTCGGATTGTCATTTAAAGCGGATACGGACGACATTAGGAATGCACCATCAATTGAAATAATAAGATCATTGCTAGATAGAGGTGCAAACGTCGTTGCTTACGACCCTAAATCAATGGACAAAATGAAAAATATGTTCAAAAATGTTCAGTACGCAGAAAATGTGAAGTCTGCTTTGGCCGGGTCTGATGCATGCCTCTTGCTCACAGAATGGTCTGAATTCAAGAAACTTACTGATAAAGATTTTGCGTTCATGAAAAATAAAATTATAATAGAAGGTAGAAGGATTCTTGACAAAAATAAGATAAGAAATTTCGAAGGTGTTTGCTGGTGACTATAAAAGTTGGCGTTATACCTGCTGCAGGTCGTGGCGAGCGTATGCTCCCGTTGACGCGTGCAATGCCAAAAGAAATGGTTATCGTCGATGGCAAGCCATTTATCCAGTATGTTGTTGAAGGCATGGTTGCTGCTGGCATCAAGACCATATATATCATAACTGGCTGGAGAAAGCATTCTGTTCTAGATTACTTTGGATCAGGCGAGAATTTCGGCGTTGATATATCTTATATTGTTCAAGATGAAATGCTTGGCCTCGCTGATGCAATTGGCCGTGTTAGAAAATTTGTTGATGAATCATTTGTTGTCGGTCTCGGTGATGATATTTTTTGGCCTGTTTCCTGCATGAAAGATATAGTGGATTTCCATGAAGAGAAGAAGTCGTCTGCAACGCTGAGCATTGAAGAAGTTTCTTCCAGTGAAGTCGAAAAGTATGGCATTGTGAAGATCGACAAAGATTACAGAGTTATTGATTTAGTAGAGAAACCGCCGGCAAGCAAAGCACCAAGCAGGTTCGCCATTGCAGGCATTTATGTATTTACTCCTGAAATATTCGATGCTATACAAAAAACAAGGCCAGGAAAGAATAATGAGCTGCAGCTTACTGATTCTATAAAGCTGCTTGTTGATTCAGGGAAGCCAGTGTATTCGAAAAAATTAAATGGCCATCGTATAACTATAGGGAGCATAGATGAATTGAGAAAGGCGAATGAATTTTTTGTGTATATGAATAGCAAAAAGTATCCTAAATAACACTTCTGTAAATCCCATCTAGTTTATCTACGATCACTTCGATATCGAAATTCTTTTGCATCCGTTTTCTTCCTTTTTTTCCAAGTCTTTTTCTCAGATTATTATCGTCCAAAAGAATTTCTATATAGTTCTTAAACAATTTCCAGTCGCCATAATTCGTCAGGAATCCGCAGTCGCTGACAACCTCGGGCACGCCACCGACGTGTGTCGATACAACTGGCGTCTCGCACGCCATGCTTTCTGCAAGCACCTTGCCAAATGCCTCGTAATAGCTTGGTAGTATCATTACCTTGGACTTGCTGTAGGTGTCTATAAGCTGCTTTACTGAGAGATCCTTCATAAACGTTATTCTTTTTTTGTCTATTTTCGCAGCTTTTTCTTTCAATTCATTTTCCATTCTACCAGCGCCTATAAAAATAAATTTTACGTCTTTTCTCTCTAAAAGAATCTGCTTTGCAATGTCCAAAGCTATGTCTGGCCCCTTTGTCGGTATCAGGTGGCTGACAAAAAGTACGATATTCTCCTTCTTTTTTTTGGGCTTGAACAATTTCGTATCAACTATATTTGGCAGGAGCTCCATGTTGTCGCTGCGTGCGCTGACCTTCAATAACATTTTCTTTTCATATTCTGTATGTGGCAGGACTCTATCTGAAACACGCAGCAGTGGAATGCCTTGTGTTATATGATATGCAGCAAAAATTATTTTCTTGCTGATGCCATAGATTGGTGGATGGTAATAGGGCCCGAAAACGTGTGGTAACCTCTTCATTTTAGCAGCAATGAAGCCAGCGGTCGCTGGGTAGTAACCAAAATGATGTGAATGTATTATGTCTGCATCGCTTCTTATGAGTGCTTTCAGCATAGGATAAGAATATCTGTATTTATCTTTCACATTCTTTGTATTGAACCTCCTGACTGTTATCCCGTTCGATGTTTCAAAGTCTTTGTAGCCACCACGATAATGTGCCCTTACCAAAGACGTCCTTTTGCTATGCGGAACAAATATCTCGACTTCGTGGCCGCGCTTCACAAGACCTGTTGAGAGCTGGTTTACATAAACAGCCTCGCCGTTCACGTCAGGAAAATATACAGGCGACGACATTGCAATCTTCATCAGAATCACTTATATTTTATCTGTCTTTTCATTTGCATTATGAAATTATCTTCTGAAAATTTCTTTGATCTTCTCCTACAGGCTGCACGCATCTTTCTTGCTCTGTCAGGTGTAATTTGCCTGACTGCCTTGGTTATATTCTCTTCTGTGGCTTTTATGTGGATGCCTGTTTTTCCGTGTACCACAGTCTCGACGACGCCCCCATCGTCAGAGACGATGCATGGTTTTCCTGCTGCCATGCTCTCGACCGGTGAAATGCCTGAATCTTCATTTATTGGAATGTATATAGTTGCTGCGCATCTTGAAAGTAAATTGACATATTCGTCATCAGATACCCAGCCCATGATTTCGATATTTTCATGGCCATCAGCAAGCTTTTCTATTCTGTTTTTTTCCTGTCCTGATGATATCACAACAAGTTTCTTATCCGGCATTTTTCTGAATGCCTCGACTATCAGGTCAACGCGCTTTAACTTGTCCAACCTTGCTGTTGAAAGATAAAAATCTTCGTTGCTTTTGTATTTGAATTTCTTTACATCCGTAGGTGGATAGACTACAGGTATGTTGTTTTTTATTTTGTAATATTTATTTATTCTCCTTCTAACGTTTTTTGAATTTGCTACAATTCTATCAAAGCGTCTTGAATACATTTGATCTTTTGGAAGGATAATACTTCTAAGCTGTTTCATAGCAATTCTTCCAAAAATATTTACGTTAGCGTCATACCATTGGTTAAGATCGTACAGGTAGCGTGCTGGTGTATGACAGTACCATAGATTCGGCTTGTTGTGATTTGCTGCTATGCATATTGTTCCTGAAAATATGAAAAAGTCGTAGTCCAACGTCAATCTTTCAAATTTTTTCATCAATGGTATTACAGGTATTCTTGATTTGTTTGCAATCTTTATCACATTTAGATCTTTCAATTCTGGATAAGTATTCTTTTCATCGACAAAGCCTGTTATGATGTCTGCATCAAAGGTCTTTGCAAGCACTATAGCAACTTTCTCGCCGCCGCCATATTTATCGAAGTAATCATGAAGAACTGCTAGTTTCATATAATCACCTCAAGTAATTAGATTATTATTAATTAAGAAAAATTAATAGAAATGAATATAAACATCATCTAGAACGATAGCAAAAATAAGAATTATGCTTCAACCTTTATTTCCTTCAGCTCAGGCTCTTCTGCGCGTCTGTCCATGGATTCGTGCAGCTTCTTTGTTTTTGTGCGCATGTACATCTTTCCGATCTTTGTGATGGCCTTCTGCTCAAATGTCATTGAGTAGATAGCGCTTCTTAAGCGAATCTCTGTAAAGATCCTGAAAGGTACTGCCAGTTTCGATTGGTTCATGCTCGCGTCCATGGCCAACAGAGCAACTCTCAGGAATTCCCTTCTCTCTTCTGGTACCCATGGATAATCATATAGATCGCGCTGCAGATCCATTGAACCCCATTCCTCGAGCTTTTGCGGCTGTTTCCATCCCATGCGAGCACAGAGGTCATAAAGATCTGTGCCTGGGTATGGTGTGAACATGTTGACAGACCTTGTTATTGAATTAGGATCAACCTTTCTTATTTCATTCATCAGCTTCCACGTCGCATAGAGATCATCTTTTGTCTCAGATGGCGCTGCTATCATAAAGCTGCACATGCCAGCGATGCCGTGCTTCTTTATTTTTTCTATAGCGGGTATTATCTGCTCGACCTTAATGTCCTTCTTCATGAGGTCAAGCATCCTTTGTGAGCCTGACTCGATGCCTAGTTGGACTCGCTTGCAGCCAGCTTTTGCTACAAGCGCAAGAAAGTCATCTCCCCAGCGGTATGCATAATCGATTCTTGCAGAAGTCGCCCACTTGAAGTCATGGCCTCGTTCGATAAGCAGCTTGCATATTTCCTCAACCCATGAGCGTCGAACAAAGAATTCGTCGTCCTGGAATTTGAAGCCTGTTATGTTGCATTTATCATCAAGATACTCTATCCATCTTACAATCCTTTCTGGAGGAAACCCATCCCAATAGCCCGGCCTGTTTTTGTATATCGAGGTCAGGTAGCAGAAGGCGCAACGATGAGGGCAGCCTCTGCTTGAATTTACATCTATAACGCGGTCACCAAGGTGCCTGTCCTTGTTCAGGTATTTTTTCAGGTTCACAAGATCAAATGCAGGATCAAGGACTGTTGAAAGCTTTGGCTGTACTCTTTCTTTATTGTGCACAACATTGCCATTGTTTTTCCAGGAAACCCCGTCGATTGATGAAAGATCAGTGCCATTATCTAGTGCATCGATAAGCTCTATTATTGTATGCTCGCCCTGGCCGCGCACAATAATGTCGACGAGCGGGTGGTTTATTGTCTGGTCTGGTAATATTGTGCCATGGAGGCCGCCCCATATCGTCTTCAGACCATTTTCTTTTGCTGTCTGGCTTATTTCTAATGCATGGTCTATCTGGGCTGTGCCGACAGAAAGACAGATGTGCTCTGCCCAGTTGATGTAGGCCTCGCTGAGATCATTTACACGAAGATCTAGAAATTTTACATCATGTTTTTCCCTGAGTGCGCTTGCAATAAACAACATGGAGTGTGGCAAATATCTTTCCTTCGATATAAAGTGCCATCTTGGGTAAACAAGCAGTACGTTGCTCATGAGATTCAATTATATATCAAACTGAATTCCTTATAAATGCGTTCATTTCGAGGATTGTTTCATTTTTTTATTTTTATTGTTTCGCGATATACTTCTATTGTCTTTTCTACTACCCTGTCCCATTCATAGTGCTTGGCTTTTTTCTGACAGTTTTTTGACAGGCGCTCGTGAAGGTTGTCGTCCTTCAGTATTTTCAATATGCCACCTGCGAGCTGCCCTGTGTCTCTGGGATCGACTACAAACCCTGTGCCTTTGGCAAGCTCGTTGAGCTGCCCTGTGTTTGAAACAACAATAGGTACGCCTGTCGCTATTGCTTCCAATGCAGCAATACCAAACCCCTCATACTGGCTTGGCATAGCAAACACATCAAAACTTCTATAGAGTTTTAAAATATCGTTCCTGCTTACAGGCCCGAGAAATTTTACATTCTTTTCTATGCCAAGCTTCCTTGACATGTCTTTGAACTTCTTTATATTGCCATTTCCAACTACCATGAGACTTGCGTCGTTAATTTCATTAATCACACGTTTCATTGCACCGAGAAGAAAGTGCAGGCCCTTGTGCTCATGAACATATCCAACAAAACCAATGATGTTTGTTTTCCCGCGCTGTTTTTTATGGAATATCTTCGTATCTACGCCGTTTGGTACGTACACGCATTTGTTTTTTTTAATGTCGTAATATTCGCGAGCATCTTCCATTGTCTTCTTGCTGACACATATTATTTTGTCAGCATTCTCAACGCATTTTCTTTCCGTGTCGAAAAGTAATTTTAGAATACTCTTAAGCGGCTGCCCATATCCGACCAGATGTTCGCTGCTTATGCCGTGCAATGTATAAATGAAAGGAACCTTGTAATAGCTTTCGTCATATGCCTGAGATGAGATTCCATGCCCATGAACTATGTCATAATCATTGCTTCTAAGAAGTTCCTGGATTTTTTTAGCAAATGCAGGTATCGATGTTAGATTGTCTATAGCATCTATATCTACGCCGTAGTTCGATACTTAGTGCACTTTGAAGTTATATCGTTTTTTCCTTTTCATCCTTCTGCATACAACGTGCACTTCATGCTTTCTTGCCATGCGTCTGCACAGCTCTGTAACGTGCGTTTCGAAGCCCCCGTGCCTGTGCGCATCAAGCGTTTTTGTTATTACCAATATCTTCATGGGAGGAATATTTTATGAAATTCTTTATAACCTTAATTTAATAGAACATACGTCAAATCAGTGGTTGCGAACAATCTTTAAAAAAATATAAACAAACTACAGCTATGCGCATACTTGTACCAACAGATGTCTTCCCGCCGTATTGTGGCGGTTCTGGCTGGAGCACGTATTACCTTGTCAACGCGCTGAAGGAGCGTGGGCACGATGTTACTGTTATAGTGCCCAAACCAGATGTGAGCGGCGTTGCGCGGGGCAAATATGAAGATATA
>CAYIKG010000031.1:0-8947 GCA_964363955.1 uncultured archaeon
GGACACGCTGTGTTGATGAATGCATCGCACCTGATGCCCATCAATCGCTCATTTGTTATCTCATCCATAGAAAGGATGAAAGCTTTCTTTCCTTTTGCTTCGATCTTTTTCTTTAAATCATCTGCACTGCCAAGCAGCATGTGCTGACCTGTTTTTAAAGTCACAAGTATGGCAAAGCTTTGTGCGTCCTTTGCCTTCATGATGCGGCCATAGCGCAGTTTCTCTATTTTCTTTACGTCATCAGTTATGTCTTCTATCTCCATTCGCTCTAAATCAAGATTATAGATTTTTTTACTTTCTATGCCCAGGGGATGAAATTTTCCTGAGCCAATAAAAAGAAATGCATCGATGCTCTCTGCTATTTTCTCTGCATTCACGTACCAGCAGCCCAGGACCTGGCCGCCGATTAAAGCTCTTTTCCCAGATTTTTCTAATTTGACCTTTACTTCATTCAGGAGTTTCATATGCTGGATATTTGTAAGCAGGCCAATTCTTTCTTCTTCGATAGCGGAAAAATCTATTTCTCCTAATTCAATGTCGATAAAATACGGTAAGTACAGGACAGGAAAACCTTGTTCTGCGTCGCGGTAGAATTTGTTGTGGCCTACGTGCACGATGAGGTCGCAATTCAGTTGCTTTGCCTCATTGACAGGGATATCACACGCGCCATAAACAGGATCAGCTGACAATACGCATTCAATACTGTTACTATGTAATTCGCTCATTATCGCAGTGGCGCGAGTCTTCAGTCCTTCGGGCAGTTGCAGCAATACGCGCTTCGCGCCTGTCTTGCGCACTTCTTCTATTATTTGCATATAGCTACGATAGGAAAAAAGCTTATATAATTACATTCGTGCTGCGACGGCTTTATTTAAATTGGCTCCTGATTTAATTATTCTGTATGAAGTTAAATGAAGGCAGACAGAGGCTGTCTGCCTACAGCGGGAATGACCTATACCAGCAGGCGCACCAGCTCTATCGCGAAGAGGCAGACTCCAGAATAAGCGCAAGATCGTATGGAAAACCGCCTACGAGAAATACCATCGAAGGAGTTGTTAAGGAAATGAATCCCTGGATGGAAAAAGTCGGACATGGGCTTCGATGGAGCGATGACGAAATCCTGGGAAAACTTATTGAACGGGAAACAGGCGATACATGGGTCAGGTACAGAATTATGGACCCTAGGTTGGAAGACTTCAGAAAGCGCGCTAGGCTTAACATGCTAAGAGGAACCCCGTTCCCAATTGCAGAAGCCTTGACAAATGAAGCGCTTGATGCTGGAGCCTCGTATATACTTGCGCGCATGGTGAACGAGGCGCGCGAGGTTTTCCAGCAAATGGAAGGAGAAGAAAAGAAAGAATAGTACGTTCATTATTTTGTTTAAAAAGTTTTGCAACTCAGTTAAGCTTCTATGAATATTATTGATCTCCAGCGTGTCGAGAAAACGTACAATTTAGGCGAAGTCAGCGTGCCGGTCCTTCGTGGCATTGACCTCAAGATAAAAGAAGGTGAATTTATTTCTATCATGGGTCCTAGTGGCTCTGGTAAAAGCACGCTGCTCAACATGGTAGGAGCCTTGGATCGCCCTACAAAAGGTGAGGTCATGGTAAAAGGAAGGAAATTATCCCATATGAGCGACGATGAACTTGCGCAGCTGCGCGGAAGAACCGTCGGATTCATTTTTCAGTCCTTTAACCTTATTTCACGCTTAAGCGCAGTGGAAAATGTCATGCTTCCTATGTGGTTTGCCGAGATAGGTAACCGCGAAAGACGGGCAGAAGAATTGCTGAAAAGCGTGGGTTTGGGTCATAGACTGAACAACATGCCATCGCAGCTTAGCGGTGGTGAAATGCAAAGAGTCGCAGCAGCTCGGTCCCTTGCCAACGATCCTGACATAATAGTAGGTGATGAGCCCACAGGCAATCTGGACAGCAAGACTGGCAATGAGATACTTTCATTGCTCAAAAATATAAACAAGAAAGGAAAGACACTTGTGATTGTTACGCACGACAATAAAATTGCCGATATGGCAGATAGAAAGATTCATATACTTGATGGCAAAATAACCAAAGGTGGTAGTTAAATGAAAAAATATATTGCCCTATTTGCACTTGTTTTTGCAATAACAGCATTTGCAGCCACAGCTCCTATAGGCGGCTTTCTCAAGGTCGAGCTCGCGAAATATGATCCTGTGCCCGCAGAAGCTGGGAAGACCGTGACAATATGGATAAAGGCCGAGAATGCTGGGACAGAACCTTTTAAGGATACACGACTCACGCTGAAAGTTGATTATCCATTCTCATTGCCGAACAATGATCCTGTAAGGAATTATGGAAGCATAAGTGCTGGAGATGATGTTCTTCTTGAATACAAATTATTCGTGGATGTAAATGCACCCAATGGAACGCACAAGATGAAAATTATTTACGGTTCAGGTGAAAGTGTAACTGCTGAAAAGGAATTTGAACTAACAGTCAGCGAAAAAGAAAAAGGCGCTGATCTCAAAGCGCTTTTCGTGCGGCTAGACCCTGCTGCATATCCAGGGGGCACTTCAGGCCTTACGCTGGACATCGTAAACAGAAATCCCGGAACTGCATATTTCACGACAGTGAAGATAGATTCGCCTGTTGCGATTGTTGAAAGAAATGAGGTATACGTTGGCAACCTAGAGTCAGACGATTTCGATTCAGTAGATTTCGATCTAAAGATAAAGAATGATGTGCAGCCAGGGCAATACCCCATAAACTTGCTAATGAATTACAAGGACGAGGATTCTGATGCATTCCAGAAGACAGATACAATAATGATAAACGTTGTGTCTGCGTCACAAGCCAACGCAGGAACGCAATCAGAGCTTCCTATACTGAACATAGTCATCAGCATAATAGTTCTTCTCATTTTGATAAGGCTTGCAGTGCCTATGTTCCACTGGATCGTGAAGCCGTTTAGAAGAAAGAAGTGAACCTTTCTTGTCTTTGAGGGTGGAATAAATGGAGGATATTTTTAAAGTAGCTATTCGCAACCTTTCGCATCATAAGGCAAGGACATTACTTACTCTCCTCGGTGTTGTTGTTGGCATTTCAGCGGTCGTTGCGCTTATCTCGCTAGGCAGCGGCTTGAACAATTCCATAGAAGAGCAGTTCGAGCAACTTGGCCCTAACAGGATATTCATCGCGCAGAACGCGGGTGGCGGCTTCAGGGGCCCGCCCAGCGGAGGCATAACACTCACAGAAGATGATCTGGAAATAATAAAGCGCGTAAATGATGTCGAATCAGCAGTGCCGTTCCTGCAGAAAGCGCTTCCAGTAAAATTCGACGACGAATCTGTAGTGACTTTTGTGGGCGGTTTCCCCAGTGATGAAACAGAAAAATTTTTCTCAGACATACAGACTTTTGAGATCGACCAGGGCCGTTTCATGAAGGACGGCGAGAAGTCTGTTGTTGTCATAGGCTCCCGCGTAAGCACTGACATGTTCAGCAAGGATGTCAGTGTCAGGGACACGCTCAAGATATCAGGAAAGAATGTCCGTGTCGTAGGCATAATGAAACCAACAGGCGCACAGGACAATGACAATGCTATATTCATGGACATCGAGGCGCTGCGCGATGTCACTGGAGATGGTGACGAGATCTCAGCCATAATGGCAAAGGCCAGTGAAAATCCTGCAGCAACTGCGCAAAAGATAGAGGACGAACTCGAGGACTTTCACGGCGACAAGCTTTTTGTTGCGTACACCAGCGAGCAGCTCGTGGAGCAGATAGGCCAGATATTCAGCATCATATCGCTAATACTTGCAGGCATTGCAGGTATCTCGCTTCTTGTCGCAAGCTTCGGAATCATAAACACCATGCTGATGAGCGTACTGGAGCGCACGCGCGAGATAGGAATAATGAAAGCAATTGGAGCCACGAACAAAAGAATATTGCTGATGTTTCTGACCGAGTCTGCAATAGTCGGATTTATTGGCGGAGTCATGGGTGTTGTATTTGGCTACTCAATGTCCTTTTCGTTGGCGAGCATAGGAGTCGGTTTCCTCGGCGTATCTTTAACTATATCGATAGATCCTTTGCTCGTGGCTTTTGTCCTTGCATTCTCAACAATAGTCGGCGTCATCGCTGGCGTATATCCAGCTTATCGCGCTGCAAAGCTTGATCCTATCGAAGCTCTGAGATATGGATGATCATTCGATGTATAGGACAACCTTTATATACTTTAGTATTCCATATAACACTAACTGTGCGCTTAGAGGTTTTCGAGATGCATCATTACAAAGAAAAATTAGAAGGCGCGGAAAATGTTTCTGAGGTCTTCGAAGCTGTGAAAGACGCCGTACGCGAGAGCATCGGCGATTCACGGGCAGGATTGAATCTAGGATTAATGGAAATGGGCAACGGCAATGCGAGCTGGCTGGGAGCTTTTTATCCAGTAGGAAGCAACGTCATCGTGATGAACAAGACGCCGCTCCGGCGCATAGCAGAAACAGAGCCCGGGTTGATGAAGCCATACTTATTCCATGTCCTGCTCCACGAATACCTGCACAGCCTGGGTTTCGTTGACGAGCCTTCGTGCAGGCTGCTGACTTACAACATATGCAAAAAAGTTCTTGGCACCAAACACGTTGCAACACAAATGTCCCGTGACATAAGCAGGTTCATGTCATACCTGATATACCCAGGCGGCTTTCCGCAGGTTGACAAAGACGTTAACAATATGGAAATTATTGAAGATTTTGACAGAGATCACGAAATTTATATTGGATAATCAGCCGAACGTGAATGCGTGCAGTTTTATTCCTTTTTCAACCAGAATTGTTAATTTATGCTCACTATAGTCTAAAGAAATCAAATTGTAAAGGCGGTCGCTGTCGACGATGACAACGCCGCCTTCGACGTCGTCCCCGCTGCTGTCTGGACTGCCGTCCAGAACCACTTGCATGTTTCCTGATCCGCTTGCAACGATGTTGACAGATTTTGCATCGTATATCAATGAAATGCTCGCATTCTCAACAGCTTCCATGTTATCCGGATTGTTTCTCCACGCTCCTTTCAGATAAATTGTGTCAAGCTTTTCTACCTCTGCATCTGAATATTCGACAACCTTGTTTGGCTGGAAACCTTCCTTGTTGCCCAGCGGGACGCGGGCAAATTCATGCCCAAAATAAAGCTCTGGCGTTCTTATCTGCCCAAAATCTGTATCTTGAGGCTCGGGCCTTGTTTCATTCATTTCTACGTCGCTCTTCTCTTTCAAAAGAGCTACTATAGCTTCTTCAGTCTCATCGTACGCGCCTTCGCCTATGTGGTCATATCGTATATTGCCTTCAACATCAATCAGATATTTTCTGGGCCAATAATTGTTTTTGAAAGCGCGCCATGTTCCATATTCATTGTCTTGCACAACCGGGTATTTTATTTCAAATTTCTCAACAGCCTGCTTTACGTTGTCATAATCTTTTTCAAACTCGAACTCAGGCGTGTGGACACCGATTATCACCAGACCCTTGTCTGCGTATTTTTCGTGCCATGATTTCAGATAAGGCAATGTTCTTATGCAGTTTATGCATGAATATGTCCAGAAATCGATGAGAACGACGCTGCCTTGAAGTTCTCCTATCTTCAATGGCTCTGAATTGATCCACCTGCCGGTATTTGTCAGTTCTGGTGATTTTCCAAAATTTCGGAGCATTGCATCACCATTTTCTATTGGCACAAAAACTGATAAAAGAATTATTATGACGAATATAGAACCAATCGCCAATAGTTCAACTTTCATATTTGATTTTCGTATTTACCATTTAAATGGCTGTCATTTTCTGCTGAAAGTCATGTAAACGGCAAAACCTATTGTTATTACCGTAAGCTCCAGCAAAATCAGATATGGCGAGAAATGAAAGAGCATGAAACTGCTGGCGAGTATGCCCAACAGCGCAAGCACAGGGAATCTTCCTATATTTACTGGCGACTTAAACAGTCTTCTTGCCATTGGTTGTCTATACCTCAATGCTATCAAAGATGCGTTGATGAAAATATAAACAATAAATATTCCTATATCTGTGAGCATTGCGATTTCCTTGACACCTCCTACTGCTAGAGCAAGAATCGAGAAAATCATTACAAGAATAATAGCGACATACGGCGTGCCTCTTCTGCTGATGTAACTGAATACGTCTGGCAGGGAGCGGTTGCACGACAGGCCATAGAGCAATCGCGATGCAACAATAAGTATGGCCAGCACTGTGTTGGCTGTTGCAAACAAAGCTATTACCGACATTATTATGGCTGCGTTCGGATAGACGTGCGCAACGACTTCTGTTAACGGGGCATTTGAAACAGAAAGTCTCTCCCACCCGACAATGCTCACAGCTGCAAAAGCAACGAGCATGTAGAGGATAGTTGATATTATCAGGGAGAGAAGAAGTGCACGGGGCATGATTTTTTTCGCATTCTTAGTTTCTTCTGAAAAATTTACAAGCTCCTCAAAGCCGATGTAAGCAAAGAATATTACAGCAGTTGCAGAGAAAATGCCTGTCATGCCCTGCGGCGTGTAGAAATAATCTGCGTTGCCGATGAAGAATAAGCCGATTGCAGCGACAACAACAAGGCCGGACATTTCAATAAGCGTTGAGAGAATATTGAACCTTGCTGACTCTTTTATGCCAATATAGCTAATCAATGACAGCACTACTATAAGGCCGATAGCTGCGGCAATCTGCGGAACGCCGAATATATGCGAGAAGTACCCGCCAAAGCCTAAAGCGACAGTTGCGCCGCTCACGATTACAGCAAAAACCATTATCCACTCGACGGCAAAAGCAAATGCAGGCTTCTTGAATGCATTGTTTGTATAAACATATTCTGCAGCGTCCTTCGAATACATAGACGAAAGCTCGGCATAGCTCATGCCTGTGAACGCAGCTATAAGGGCAGCTATTGCAAACGATATCCATATGGCATTGCCTGCGATGCCTGCGCCTGTGCCAATGAGAACGTAAATGCCGGCGCCGAGAATTATGCCAACGCCATAGAGCGTTGCCTGAAAAAGATTAAGCTCTTTTTTCAGCTTATACTGCTTCGCCTTCATCAGGTAAAGTATTGCAGGGCCTGCTTATAAATTATTTATTTTCCATTTAGTTCTATGATAAAGAAATATTACAAAGCGAGAAATGACAATGAATTCCTCGAGCAGGTTGCACGAATAATTTTCATAGCAGGTTTTAGATATAGTGTCGTTCACCAGAAATGGCCTTACATAAGAAAGGCTTTTGATAATTTTTCGATAAAGAAAGTAGCGAATTATAAGGAAAGGGACGTCAAAAGATTGATGAAAGCGCCAAATATGATAAGAAATGAACAAAAGATTCGTGCAATTATTGAAAACGCGGAAATATGCAAGTACGTACAAGAAGGTTATGGCTCTGTTCTAAATTGGATAGAGTATCTTAAAAAAGAAAATGGAAAGCATCCAAAAGATGTGTTCCTTGACGAAGAATTCCAGCGCTTCAAGCGCATAGGAAAAGTGACTTCAACGTGACTTGGATGGCTTTATGCCAGCAAGAAGCGGTATGCACATAAGTGATATGCATGATTAGTTTTTTGCCTCATAGGAAATAAGCTTTTATAGTTTTCACATATTAAGTTTTCTTTAATGTCAGTTTCAAGAATAACAGACAAAAATTATGAAGATTTTATGGGAAGTAGAAGAGCTGTTTTGGTTCTGAGCGAAAGTTGGTGTCCTGCCTGCCATGCCTACAAACCTATTGTAGAAGCGTTATCTGGTTCGATGCCATATGTAAGATTTGGCGAGGCTGTACTTGATGAAGGCCACTTAATTAAATTAAAAAGAAGCTATCCAGCGGAAGAAGTGGAATATTTGCCCACTACAGTACTATTTAGAGATGGGAAAGTTGTTTATAAGTTTGAAGGTGGGTACGATGAATCTGATCTTCATGATACAGTAAGAGAAAATCTTATAGTAGGAAGCATTGTATATGTACCGGGTGAAGATGGTCTTCATGTACCCAGAGTTATTAGAAAAGTTAATGGTGATAAATATACTTTGCAATTACCATCGCCATTTGATGAAGTGAGAACCGTAGAAATGACTGAAAGCCAATTTGCATGGAACATGCCAAGACAATTATTGGCATGAATTAGAAAGTATATGAAAAAAGAAGTAAAATCACTTCCAGTTCTTTAGCGCGTAGTTGTATACTGCAGCAATAAAGCCGAAGACTATTGCCCAAATGATTGCTGACAGAATAATAATTAGCACAGATCCAGTACTGCCATACATCATGCCGTAGCCCATCATTCCATAGTTTACTGCCAGTGCCGCAACCAACGACCACAAGAGTCCTACAACACTGCCTGTTATCGCCGCGGCCTTGACGCTAAGCTCTGCATAATTCTTCTTTGCCATTATTTCACCTCCTTTAAAAAATATCATTCCAAGGTATTTAATAGGTGATTGGATGGGAAAAATAAATCCAAAACAGCTAGCAATAACATTCGCTGTTGCGACGTTTGTGCTGGTTGATGTCGCTGGCTACGTATGGCACGGCCTTCTGGGACAACCGTCATTCATGAATATCTTGTACCCAGGCTTCTGGAGCAACTGGACTTTGATGGGCTACGGGCTAGTTCTGAGCCTTGCATATGCCTACTTGTCCGGATATGTAGTGGCAGTCATCTACAACTGGGCGCAGAAGTTCAAGTAAACTTTTTAAAAAAAAAGTTTAATCAAAAAGGTGATTCAAATGCCAAAAGACGTAGTGTGCGGAATGAATGCTGGCAGGAATATAGAATCAAAGCATAAAGGCAAGAAATATTTTTTCTGCAGCGATAACTGCAAATCCCAGTTTGACAAGAATCCGGAAAAGTTTGTGAAATGATTAAGTGATAATATGGCAAAAGACATAATCTGCGGAATGTATGTGGACGAGAAAAAAAC
>CAYIKG010000032.1:0-8845 GCA_964363955.1 uncultured archaeon
TATTGATAATGTTTCCCGGTTCAGCTTGGAAGTGATATCAAGAATAGGATTCAGCATATCTATAAGTGATACAGATATAGATGAGCGCTCACAGAAAAAAATAGAATCAATTTATGGAGAATACGAATCGACCGTGAACAAGCTTATAAAAGATTATGCAGCAGGCCGCAGCGAGAAGGTTGGCGGTATGACACCAGAAATGGTACTTGAGAATAAAATATTGCAACTAGGTGGCGAAGTCTCAAACGAAGCAAGCAAGATAATAAGAAAAGATCTTCCATTAAATTCTTCAGTCATCATGGCAAGAACAGGTGCGCGCGGCAGTTTTGTAAACCTTACACAGATGTGCGCCTTTGTCGGGCAAGAAGCCTTGGAAGGCGAAAGAATCCATAGAGGATACGTAGACCGGACACTATCGCATTTTCCCAGAGGAGATCTCGGGCTTAAAGCAAAAGGTTTTGTAAGCAATGGCTACAAAAAAGGTCTTGATCCAATTGAATTCTTTTTTGATGCAATGAACTCGAGAGAAAATCTAATGGACAAGTCTTTGCACACACGTCACAGCGGTTACATGGAGCGGCGTCTTGTCAATGCCCTGCAGGATTTGCGCGTCGAGTACGATGGCACTGTCCGCGACAGCCGCGGCCGCATCGTGCAGTTTACTGCTGGCGAAGATGGCATAGATCCTGCAAAAAGTGATGGTGGCCAAATTATCATTGAACGTGCTTTAGGGTGAAATTATGGAAATACCAAAAAATATCATGCAGAAGTTTGAGGAGTACTGCAAGAAGAATGAAATTGAAGGCAAGGAGAAGGAAGCAAAGCTTGAGCAGTTGAAGCAATGCCTAGAGAAATACATTTATGAGCCCGGAGAAGCCATAGGCATTATTGCTGCACAAAGCATATCTGAACCAGCCACGCAGATGACAATGCGCTCTTACACGCTTGCCTCACAAAGCGACAGGCTGAGCAAGGTCACGCAAGGTCTGCCAAGGCTCATAGAAATTTTTGATGCAAGAAAAACATTCGAAAAGAATATGATAATTTATCTCAAAGAAAAATATAATACAAAGGAAAAGGCAAAGGAGATGGCTTCAAGGATAAAGTCAATGCAGATTTCTGATGTAATAAAATACCATTCCATTGACTTGGTCGAAATGAGAATAGAGCTTGATCTAGAAAATGAAAGTCACAGGGAAAAAATAAAGAAGGTGGTTGACAAGTACCTTAAGAGCTGCGAGATTTCTTTCAGAGGGACAAAGGTTTACGTGAAGCCAAAGAATAATGACCTGAAGAGCCTGAGAAAGATAAGAAACAAGCTTCTCAAATTCCATATAGATGGGGTAAAGGGCATAGAAGACGTTGTCATTGTCAAGGAAGAGGACGACTGGGTTATTCAGACAATGGGAACAAATCTCAAGAAAATACTTCTGATGGAAGAAGTAGATGTAAATAGAACAAGGACAAACGACGTTCATCAGGTTTATGAAGTACTGGGCATAGAAGCTGCGCGGAATGTTGTCTTGCAAGAATCCAAAGAAACACTGGATGAGCAAGGACTGGAAGTAGACGTCAGGCATCTCATGCTACTTGCAGATACAGTCACAGTTGATGGCGAGGTCAAAGCCATCGGTCGTTACGGGGTTTCTGGAAAAAAGAGCAGTGTTCTTGCAAAAGCGAACTTTGAAGAGACAAAAAGGCACCTGATCAATGCTTCATTTTATGGCGAAACAGACACACTGGAAGGCGTCATCGAGAATGTCCTGCTTGGTCAGATAGCGCCCATCGGCACTGGCATGGTCGAGCTCACAATCGACGCAGAAAAAATGAAGGCCATGCGCAAAAAGTAGCCTTCTTTTCGAGCAAGCTCAAAAATGAAGGCCATGCGAAAGAAATGAAGCCTTATGATTGAATATTATCAAGTTTGGTTCAGTGCTGAGACAAAAGAACAGGCAAAAAGCATATTGAGTACACTGACCAAACTAAAATTAATTGTTGGTGGAACCATTCTGAATGGCCCTTCTCACTTTTGGTGGAAAGGTAAAGAAACAGATATGGACTATTTTTATGTCATGGGATTTACCATTGCAAAAAACAGAAAAGCCATTGAAAAAGAATATGCAAAAGTGAGCAAAGAGGAAATTCCAATGGTGTCATTCATCAAAATGAATGGCAATGAAAAATTTCTCAATTTTATTTATGAAAACACGAAATAGAAAAGCCCCTAAAATTGCGAGGTCGGAAACTTAAAAACTTGCTCCAGCTTCTATCCTTTATTAATCTTTTGTGCACTATATTCTGTGTCATGGACACAATTTCTGCGCTCCCTTCGGAACAAGGCATAGTCGGCACGCGGCAGATAGTAAAAAGTATAAATAGCGGTAAAGTGAAAAGTGTAATCATTGCCAATAACTGCCCAGAAAATCTGATTGCAAAAATACCGGAAAATGTTAATATAAAGAGATTTGACGGTGACGAACGCCAGCTTGGCATTAAGCTTGGAAAACCATTTCCTGTAGCGATGGTTGGGTATGCATGAAAGTTAAATTAGATACACAATTGATACAGACCATAAATTATTTCCAGAATATGACTGGTTCTTCTGTGATTGATTGCATAAACGAGGGCGATGAGATATACTTTGTTGTTGCCAAAGGTCACTATGGCTTATCAGTTGGCCGCGGTGGCAGCAAGGTTAGAAACGCAGAAAAAAAGTTCAAGAAAAACATACGCATTTTTGAATATTCAGAAGATCCAAAAGAATTCATAAAAAATGCCATACCAGAAGCACAGGAAATAATAATGAAGGAGAATGGCATAGAAGTGCACATCAAGCAGCAGAGCTATGCAAAGGTCATTGGCAAGGCAGGAAAGAACATAAAAATAATCAACCGGTTTCTAGAACGGCTTTATGATTTGGGCAACCTGAAAGTTAAATAATCAATAAACTTGCCTAGGCACTACAGAAAGATATTTTCCAGCAGTACCTGCATTGCCTCCATGGCGAAGAAAATCTTCACGGGATTTTTCAATGTGAATTTCATCACCGTCTCTTAAGTATCTTTGCAAACCTCGTAACAGTCTGTGCTCTTCCACAAATTGTCTTGGCCTCATGCCAGAAAGCGCAGTGCAGATGGGATAATCAGAACCTATTTCACATAGCCTGTTCTTTACTCTTTCAATACGCTCTTCTCTGTTATCGTCATCCATCCATCTGAATATTTCGTCCCACCCGCGATATTCAATTGATCTTTCTAATGATACTCTGGCTATTAATCCAAAAGGAGTGTAACTGAAAAATCCATATGCAAACCTTTCGAATCTAGTTACATAAGGATTTTTAGTTTGCTCATGAATTGACAAAGATTCGCCAAAAGAATATTCTGGCGTTGTTATTTGCCTTGAAACTGCGTGTGTAAGTTCGTGTGTTATTAATGGTTTTGTAGCAAATGCGTATAGCGGATTTATTATCAGTATCAAAGGATTTACATGAGGTATATGAGCTTTTTTTGTGTTGGAATTATAAAGTGGAATTAGACTAAAGAATGATCTTTCTACAGCTACATCACGCAGATCTACGTCATATTTGGCTTCCAGATACCTTTTTGTTTCATTGACTTTACCGGCAAAAGACATTCTGTAACCTTATTACAAATGCTTATATAATTTTATTATCACATAGTGCAATGCATAATATGGAATCTGCTTGCAGATTGAATAGCAAAGAAACCGTAGATAATATGGTCTAGACTTTGCGGAGCAAAGGGTAGTAGTAATTATGGTCTAGACTCACGAAGTGAGGGTAGTATGGCAGGAGAATTTGGAGCAAGAAAACTGAAGCATGACAGAAAGCGGTTCAGGTGGAAAAAAGTTACTTATAGGAATAGAAAGCTTGGCTTGAAGAGAAAGTATGATCCACTCGAAGGAGCGCCAATGGCTTCGGGCATTGTTCTTGAGAAGCGCGTTGTCGAGCAAAAGCAGCCATCATCTGGCTTGATAAAATGCGTGCGCGTAAGGTTGATCAAGAATGGCAAGCAGATAACAGCTTTTGTGCCGCGGACAGGGGCTATAAATCATATTACAGAGCATGACCAAGTTGTTGTTGCAGGTTCTGGCGGCTCCCAGGGCGGGCCTATTGGAAGCATTCCTGGCGTCAAGTGGAACGTCATAAAAGTGAATGGCATTTCACTTGAGCAGATAAGAATAGGCAAAAAGCAGAAACCGGTGAGATAGATGATGAGTTATTTCGATATCCAATTTAGTGATGGTAGAGTTGGCTGTGTAGGTAGCTATATAGGAGATCTTAGAACTGTTAAAGAACTTCTTGGATTAGGTAAAATTTTATATGCCGGTAGACATGGTGAGCTTCTAAGAAATAGAGAAATAATTCCAAATGGACATAGTTTTCACGTTAGTTGCAAAGTTTATGCATTTGTAAGATGATCTATATGCCAGATGAAAATAATCAAATAGAAGGGCCGAAGAAAACTGAGGCAAAACCACTGCCAAGAAGATCTGCAGCAAGAGTCCCGGGTGCGCCAAGAAAACCGTTCGTGCGCGACAGGCGCGAACCAGCACAAAAACGAATGCACGTTCCCACGAAAAAAGAAAAAAAATTACCACAACTGAAATTATTCGGGCGCTGGCCTTCTGACGTGCAGACAACTGATATAGGGCTTGCAAATTATATTAATCTTGAACCAAGATTCTTGCCGCGCAGCGCCGGCGTTCACAGAAACATTTTCCATAAATCAAAAATGCATATCGTGGAGAGACTTGCGCTGCATCTACTTATCCCCGGGCATCATGGAAAAAGGCATCGTCTTACATCTGGTAAACTTGCCGGGAACTTTCATAATGCGATGCGTATAGTGGAAAATGCATTAGAGATTATTGAAAAAAAAGAAAACAAAAATCCATTAGAGGTGCTCGTAAAAGCACTGGAGAATGCAGCTGCACGAGAAGAAATAATTACGTACCAGCTTGGAAGTATAATGGCACGCGAGGCTGTCATTACAGCGCCGCAAAGGCGCATTGACAAGACCTTGCGCAATATTGCACAAGGTTCTTACCGAAATTCTTTCAATAAAAAAACGAGCATAGAGCAGACACTTGCAAATGAGATAATTGCCGCTGCACGCGGCAGCAACGAAAGCTTTGCCGTGCGCGAAAAAGAGCGCTTAGAAAATGAAGCAGCTGGTGCAAGGTAATGATTATGGTTTTTGCACGCCTTTTGTTTTAATTTCACAATTTCTCAATTCATTGTTTTAAAATATAAAAGAATATTAATTATAGAAAAATAAAATGTGATTTCAATGGCAAAAGACAGGATGGAAGCAGTTCAAGAACTGATGTACAAGCCAGACAAAATAAGGAACATAGGAATAGCTGCCCATATAGATCATGGGAAAACGACCTTGACTGATAACTTGCTCGCAGGCGCTGGCATGATCAGTGAAGAGCTCGCAGGCCAACAGCTATTCACAGACTTTGACAAGCAGGAGCAAGAACGTGGCATAACAATATTTGCTGCAAATGTGAGCATGGTCCACGAGGTTGATGGCCAAGATTATCTGATAAACCTCATTGATACGCCAGGGCACGTGGATTTTGGTGGCGACGTGACGAGGGCGATGCGTGCCGTTGACGGCGCGGTCATTGTTGTCGACGCTGTAGAAAGCGTGATGCCGCAGACCGAGACTGTTATAAGGCAGGCACTGCGCGAAAGGGTAAAGCCCGTGCTTTTCATCAATAAGGTTGACAGACTGATAAAAGAATTGCAGCTCACGCCTCAGCAGATGCAAGAGAGATTCCTGCGCATAATAAAACAGGTCAACGCCCTTATAGAAAAATATGCAGAGGAGGAATTTGCAAAAAAATGGTTTGTAAAAGTAGAGGACGGCAGCGTGGCATTTGGTGCTGCGTACCGCAAATGGGCAATATCGTTCCTGTCGATGAAAAGAGACAGCATAACATTCAAAGATATTATTGAATTTTCATCACAAGGAAAGGACAGCGAGCTTGCAAAGAAATCACCGCTGCATAAAATAATTCTAAATATGGTCACGCAGCATCTTCCAAATCCTGTAGAAGCTCAGAAATACAGAATACCAAAGATATGGCACGGCGACATGAACTCTGAAATGGGGAAAAATATGATATCGATGGATCCAAAAGGGCCATTGGCAATGATAATTACAAAGGTTATCCCTGATCCCCACGCCGGGCTTGTAGCTGCAGGTAGGATATTTTCTGGCACAATCAAGCGGGGGCAAGAAGTCCATCTTGTTGGTCAGCACAAGAATGTCCGCATACAACAAGTGTCTATTTACAAAGGGCCGCAGAGAATACAGATGGAAGAGATACCGTGCGGGAATATTGCTGGTGTCGTAGGTCTTATCGATGCATTCTCAGGAGAGACTGTATGCAGCTCAGAAATGGAAATACATCCGTTTGAAAGCATCAAGCACATCTTTGAACCAGTTGTCACAAAAAGCATAGAGTGCAAAGATCCCAAGGATTTGCCGAAACTTATCAATTTTTTGCGCCAAACTTCGCGCGAGGATACAACACTTAACGTAAGTATAAATGAAGAGACAGGAGAATATCTTGTATCTGGCTTGGGCGAGCTTCACATAGATGCAAAAATAGAACGGCCCCTGCAAGAGAAAGGCATAGAAGTGAAAACATCCCCACCGATTGTTATTTACAGGGAGACGGTGCGCGCATTGAGCCCGGAGATAGAAGGAAAATCATCGAACAAACACAATCGTTTCTACTTGACTGTCGAGCCGCTTGAGGCCGGGGTTCTAAATGCATTGAATAGCGGCAAGATACCTGAAAAAAACATATTAAAATATCTGAAAGAGGCAATACCAGAACTTGTTTCTGCTGGCATGAGCCGAGATGAAGCAAAGAAAATAAAAGACATCCACAACAAGAATATTCTTATTGATGCAACAAAAGGCATACAATATCTTAACGAGACAATAGAATTAGTCATTGATGGTTTCCGGAAGGTCACTGAAGGAGGACCTCTTAGCGGAGAGCCGTGCACAGGAATAAAAATAAAACTTACAGATGCAAAATTGCACGAAGATGCCATACACCGCGGTCCTGCGCAGGTCATACCAGCAGTTAGCGATGCAGTAAGGCAGGCTATATTTAATGCAAAACCTACTTTACTGGAGCCATTGCAGACAATAAGAATAGACGTGCCTGAGGAGCTCTTGGGCGAAGTGATGAATCTTATCCAGAACCGTCGCGGCCAGGTAATTGACACACAAATCGAGCTGGGCGTTGGCATAGTCCAGGCCAAGCTACCAGTCGCTGAAATGTTCGGCTTTGAAGCGCAGCTAAAAAGCGCGACAGGCGGTAAAGGATTTTATTCGCTCATCGACGTGGCATTTGAAAAAATACCAGAAGAGCTGAAGATGCAGGCAATAATGAAGATACGTGAGCGCAAGGGTTTGTCAAAAGATTTGCCACAATTCTGATGGCATTTTTAAGTATCCACGGTCAACTATTATGGATTGTAATGGTCGATATACTGAAATTCTTTGTGCCCAGGGAAGAGAAGTTCTTTGACATGATGAAGAATCAGGCAGAGAACATTCTTAAGGGCGCAGAGAAATTTAATTCTTTTGTGAATGATTTTGAAAAGCTTGATAGCAGCGAGAGAGTCCAACGAGTAAAAGAAATTAAGGAAATAGAACACGACGGCGACAAGATAACGCACTATATCATAGAGACGCTCAACAAGACATTTATAACCCCTATAGACAGGGAAGACATACACCAGACCATAGTCAATATGGATGATATTCTTGACATGATCTATACAACAAGCAACAAAATAAACTTGTATAAAATCAGCAGAATAGATGATTATATAATCAAATTCTCAGAGATAATACTCAAATGCACAGAAGAAATCCACAGCATGGTCATGAACCTAAAGTACGCGAAGAACATGCACGAACTGTTCATCAAGTTGCATACTCTGGAAAATGAGGCTGATGACCTGCACAACATTGCAATAAGCAACTTGTTTGACAACGGGACAAAGGAAATAGATATCATAAAGCTCAAGGATATCTATGACTTTCTTGAAGACATAGTCGATACAGCAGAAGATCTGGCAAATGTTATGGAGGGCATTGTGGTGAAACATGCCTGATGCAATATTTGTTTTCGTTGTAATATTTATTGCGCTTGTATTCGATTTCATCAACGGATTTCATGATGCAGCAAATGCAATAGCCACTGTCGTTGCAACAAGGGTCTTATCGCCAGTAGGGGCAATAACGATCGCTGCGTTCTTCAACTTCATTGGCGCATTTGTTTTTACAGTGGCAGTCGCTACAACCATTGGAAAGGGAATTGTTGCCCCGTCTGCTGTAACATTGCACCTTATTCTTGCGGCACTTATAGGAGGAATAATATGGAATCTGATTACATGGAGACTTGGGCTGCCTTCATCAAGCAGCCATGCACTCATAGGCGGATTAGTGGGCGCAACTGTAGTTTCTGCAGGATTTGGCGCAATACAATTTAACGGCGTATATACAATCCTTTTGTTCATCGTCTTCGCACCGAGCTTGGGCATGTTAGGGGCAATATTATTTTCTGGTTATGTCATGCGGCTTTTTAGAAATAGCAGTCCTGAGAAAATTAACGTTTATTTCCGAAAGCTCCAGCTTATTTCCTCTAGCATGTACAGCCTAGGGCACGGCACAAACGATGCGCAGAAAACAATGGGCATCATAGCAATAGCACTGGTTGCAGGCGGCATAACTCAGGAGTTCCAAGTGCCATTAATGGCACTTGGAACTCCTGAGTTATG
>CAYIKG010000033.1:0-8801 GCA_964363955.1 uncultured archaeon
TGTGTCTTGTTGGCATTGGAAGAGACGTCAGCAAGGCGGACGCTTGTAGAGGGTTAGATGTCTATATTGATGATGATCCAGACAAACTTGAACCTCTTGTTGGTGTTGTACCATATAGATATTTATTTTCTTGGGGATATAATCTACACATTGAAGTTCCACAATCTATTGCTAAAAGAATAAAATCGTGGCAAGATTTTCATGATGAGGTTTTAAATTTAAAGCGCGTCGCCTAATTATTAATCCCATCTGAGAATTGATTTTACTCTTCCCCAGACTTTTAGGAAGAGTCATTACTATTTTCCCTTCTTGTAGCGCGAGCGCTCGAAGCCCTTCTTGTAGCTCTTGTAGCGCTTCTTCTTTCGCTCAAAATGCTCCTGCTGCTCTGAATCGCCCATGATTTTTCACCATTTCTCAATCTTCAAATCTGGTATCCTTGAAAATTCTTTTATATTTCCTGTAACCAGTTTTTCATTATTAGAAATTACTATACCTGCTATAAGTTGATCTAGAATACCTATAGTCTTTCCATGCTTTTTTAATTCGTTATATATTTTTCCTACTATCTTTGAGCTTTTTACATCAAAATAAAGAATATCAATATCTTCAATTAATAGTTCTATATCACTGATTTTCTTTTCAGGATTGTGCGAAGCATAAGCACCTCTGAAAAGTTCGAATAGTGTTATGGAAGTTGTCATTACAGGCAAATCAGAATCATAATAACTTTTTATCTTGTTAACAACTTCTTCATTATTTCTGAGGAAATCTACCAATATATTGGTATCAAGAACTACCATGAGGTATCCTTCTCTTTGTATACTGTTTTGTGCCTCTCTTTCAGTATATTCTTGAATATTTTGTCTATTTCTTTGTCGTCTTTCCAGATACCTGCGAAACGCATTATGGACTTTTTCCTTTTTCTTTCTGCTAGCTTGAGGACTACATCAGAAAATGATTCCCTGCCTCTCTTCATTCTCGACAGCGTTTTGTACGCTTTCTCTGACAGCGAAACAAGCTTTGACATAAATTGTATATATATACATATATATAAATAGTTATTTGGTCGATGAAATTCCTGAAAATAAGCGCAAGGGCAAGAAGATCTCGATTCAAATGATCAGCATATGCATTTTACTTCTGCCTGCTCGCATTCAGCGCACATGGGCATGCAGTGCTCGGCGCCGCACCTGTGGCTTTCCACGTGCGCGTCGGATATCGAGCCACAGATGTCGCATTTCCAGACTTTTGTCGCTCCGCCGCATGTCTTGCACTTTGTCACTTTCTGCACCTATTTTTTCTTTGCGTAATGTTCCATGCCCGAGAAGTCAAGGACAACGCAAGGTTCATCGCCAATGACCCAGCCATCATGGCCAGGAGGGATTGTGAATGCATCGCTAGGGCCTACTTCTTGCTCTTTGCCGTCATCCATTACAACCTTCATGTGTCCAGAGATGACATAGCCTACGTGCGATGCCTGGCAGCTTTCTGTCTTGGCAATAGGCTTCACATGCTCTGACCATTTCCAGCCTGGTTCAAAGACGACCCTGCCTACGGTAACGTCACCAAGCTTCACAATCTCTGCTTTTCCTTTGTCAACGAACTGTCTAGTCTCGTCAGGATATTTCAGACTCTTTTTCTGCATTTCCATATTCACACCTCACTTTTTATCTATAACAAAATCAGCCAAAACTCTTGCCGCAGCCGCATGCATGTGCAAAGTTCGGGTTGTCTATCTTGAACCCTGCGCCGTGCAGCGAATCTACGTAGTCGATGCGAGAGCCCTGCATGAATCGCACAGCCTGCTGATCGAAAAGGAATTTCATTCCGTTTTGCTCGACAACAGCATCGCCTTCTTTCTGATCGTCGAAGCTCATGTCATAGCTGTATCCTGAGCAGCCGCCAGGCACTACTTTTACGCGCAGGCCTAGGCCTTCCTGCTTGGCAGACTTTTCCATCATTGTTTTTGCTTTTGTCGCAGCAAGTTCTGTTACAGTTATCATACAATTAATTTCACTGTCAAATATAAAAACTTTACTTACTATCCATAACCCCCAAATTAACTGCATCTTGGCGTCTTTGAACAGCATCACGCTCTATGTAAGTGAGTGCCTTATCAGAAAAACCTGTCGGGTACGAGCCTGGTTGGTATTCTAATTTTAATATCGCCCTCGGGCCTGACTCATCGAGTTCAAATATCCCGTATAGAATGCCGTGAACATTGGAGTAAATAACAAATGTTTTGTTGCTGTAATCAGCTTCCCAAGTTCCTACAAATTTTTCCAGTTCTTCATCAAATCCAGTTACCCTGTTTTTATTATAGTACCTTGTGTTTGCAATGAGAAATATAATCATGTCAGGAGAATCGTCTATGGCCCACTTTTTGCTCTTGAGCATCCACTCGCCGACTATTGCCCCTTTATTCTCCCTGTGGATTAAGAGAGGATTTGTAAGATATGGTTCCCATAGAGTAACAGCTCCTAAAGACTCGCCTCCTACAACTGGCGGTTCTATGCCTTTTGCAATGTACGGTTCTATGACTTTTTCTGTAAACTCGTCAACAAGCTGCTGCTTCACGTCATCGCGCAAATAATCAAAAGGCGAGACTGTCGTGCCTCCGCGATATTCAACTCCATCTCGTCTGTGTTTGTCTATCAAATTGAATTCGCCTGTGTGATAGCCAGAAATCCAAGACACAGGAATGCCCAATGCTACAGGATCTCCGGCCTTTATCTTGTCGCCAACTCTGACCAATGGGCTTCTGACATCCATGTGCTCGCCCACAAGGCCGTCTCCATAGTCAATATAAATTCTCCAGTCATCTGGCACGCTTGGGTTACTGAGAAAAATACTTACAACTTCGCCATCTGCCCAACTTCCTACTGGCGTCCCTTCTTCAATCTCTATCCATTCGTGATCCAAGCCTTCTGCGTGCCCGCCTTGATGTGCTCCGTACGGGCCTGTTATTAAAATTTTATCAATTGGCGCAGGCAGAACTAATCTTGTACTAGAAGCTCCAGGTGGAACAGGCTGTGTCATAACATCCGGGACCCAGGCTTGGGCCACGGCAATTGTGAATTCGATTGTTGTAGTAGTTGTCGAAGTTGTTGTAGTCGTGCTTGTAGTTATGCTCTCAGTTTCCTTAGAAGTCCCTTCAAATGGAAACGGTTTCTGGCATAATTCATTTTCCAGATGTTTTTGGCAATATTCTTTGCACTGTGCAAAATTATCCTTGCAATAGTTATTGCACATCTCCTCTCCGTAGCAGAGACTACCAAGCTGAGGAGCACTAGATTGAACGCAGCCGCTAATAAACGCAATAATAACAAATCCAAAAATCCAATATACGTTTGAATTCATTAATGATATTACTTTCGCGGACAATTTATAAACTAATTTCTTGAAATGAACATTTCTCCAGTATTTGCAAATACGCTATATTTAGGTTGTCGACGATCTAGATCTATTTCACCAAAATATTCTGAATTAGGGAGTTCATATCTGCTTTGTATAGTCGATGGAATCATAACATCATAGATTTTCGACATTCTTCTGGAAAAATGTTTGAATGTTTCGAAAAAATATCGAGTAAAAGGAAGAAAATAATCAAGAATCAATAATTTTCTGCCGTCATATTCAGCTGGAATTACTCTCAGGTATCCGCGTTGATCACTTCCATTTAGAGGAAATGAATAGTATCTTACAGTGCCTTCATCAAAGTCTTTTTTTGCTGCATCATGATTGTATCTTCCAGGCCTGATACACGTATGTAATTGTGCTGCTATTTCTTCGATTGTTTGCCAATTCTTTTCCCGCAACATGCAAAAATCATGCTGCAAGTCTATTAAAATCTATGCGTGCATAATGCACTGGATACTATGGATAATCACGCGAAGGGATATTTTTATGCATCTATATCTGCCATTCTCATTGCCTTGTCATTCATAATAAATTCCGTAGTTATAAGAGAAACAAGCCCGGTTACCGCAGCGTTCTATATGTTTGCTTTTGCAGCATTGGCATCGCTCGTGGTTATTGCCATTAGCAAAAAGAGAATCAAAAAGTTGAAGAAATACTGGAGACAGATGGCACTGATCGGTTTTCTGAACAGCGTTTCTGCGATAATGTGGTTTTTCAGCTTAGGCCTTTTAGGCCCTTCTGCCTTGGGCTTTCTGACAAGATTTGAAACTGTGTTTGCTGTAATCTTTGGCGTTATTTTTCTGCAGGAAAAATTCAACAAATATGAGGCACTGGGCATCGCTGTTATCATCATAGGTGCTCTTGTTTTGTCATACAGAGGAGGGATTCTTGCAATCGGCGCAATCGCAGCAATAATAACTTCCCTGTCATTTGTTGCATTTCAGTTCAAGTCAAAGATTTATGTAAAGTACATAGACCCTATGTCACTGAACAGCTTCAGGCTTCTTCTTACTTTTCCTTTTATATTTGTTTACAGCCTTTTTGTTGGCGCAATTGTTCCTATATCAGTTGTGAACGCATCCCTGCTTCTTTTTGTGGCTATTGCAATTGCCATAGGAGCCTTCCTCGCTATGTACAAGGCATATGAAGTAGCAGATCTGGCAAGGGTCGCTGCAATCAGGGCCACAGAGCCATTACTCATTGTTCTATATTCTTTGATAATATTCGGTGCATTTCCAACAGAAGCACAGTTTTTAGGCGGCGCAATAATTCTCATCGGTACATTTCTGCTCGTATTCTCAAGAAAAATGCCGAAGCTGCCGTTAATAGGCGAAGCAGGGGATTAGTTAGATATCCAGAATCACGCGCGCTTTCCATTCCTTGTTTTTGCGCACAGAAAACATGTGCATTGTTACTGCCTTCACGTCGACAAGCAATGTGTGCTTTTTCATGCTGAGCTTTTCGCCATAAGCTTTGCATTTCAGACCGTATTTTTTGTTTTTCTTGTCTTGATTTATTTTGATGTCATATTTGCTGAATAAAAGCAAATCTGCGTCTTTATAGTAAATTATCTCCTGCAGGAAATTGAAAAGAAGCAGCTCGAAATTTTCTGATTCGACTTCAATATTTTTTTTTACTTTCTGCTTTACAGATTTCAGGTCTTGCACCATTACATTTGTAGTCGCAAGCGCTGCTGATCTGAATAATTCTTGCAGCGTTTTGCCGCGGGCTTCGAAAGCAATGTCGGCGATGGCAATATCTGGCAGGAATTTGTACGGCATAAGATCACAATGTATAGGCTATGCAATAGCAAATTCTTAAGGATTCTAATTCAGAAAAAATGAAAAACTATAAAATTAAAGGCAGGAGTACGTTCTCCGAAAATAAACATTACCTGTATCTATGCCGTCTCTTCTTAGTTGTTCGGTCAACTGCACGTAATCCTTGTCATGACCAATTACATTTCTTTTATAAACCGCGAACCACTCATTTGGATATTGTTCGCATAGTCTTTCATAATTAGCATTAAAATATTTTTCATCAGCTTTACTCCGCCGGACAACTTGTGCATCCTCACCCGCACCTCTCACTATTATCGCTCTTCTACCCATAGAACACCCACCCATAGTCATAACATGTATTAGTAAATATAAAAATCCAGTTTCATGCCCCGGAAATCTTCTGCTTGATTTTCTTCATCCTGAAAATGTTTTCCCTGTCAAGCTCTTCGAGTCTGAAGCGGATTATCGCAGCTTGCTGGACAAGCCTTGGTATAACAAGATATTCCAGTGAGTTTACTCTCTTCTTTGTTTTTTCTATCTCAAGCAGGATCTTTCTTAGCTTTGTCTCGGTCTCAGCAGCTTTCACAGATAGCTCTAGGAGCTCTGAGTAAGAACGCGCCATTTCCTCCATGCGTATGCTCGTTGAAAGAAATCCATATCCTCTTTTCTCCATTGTTTCTTTCAGGTTTTTTATGTCGATTTCTGGAATGCTTATGCCCATTATGTTCCTTATGTTAATATCCACATTCGCGTTCTTCATCGCCAAAGCCAGGCTCTTGACTTCGGCCATGCCGTCCAGGGCAATTGCTTCCATCATGTTCCTGCTCGCAATCTTGTATTTTTCATTGAGTCTTTCCCTGACCTCTTTGGCTTCAGTGAGGACTTTAAAAAATTCAAGTATCAGGCCATCCCTTTTTTTCTTCAAAAGCCTGTGGCCAGATTCAGCTAGCTTTATCTTTCTCTTTGTTGCGATCAGCTCTGATCTCGTGGGTTTTATATTTTGCACATTTATCACTACCCTTTGCTCCGCAAAGTCTAGACCATATTATTTTTCACTACCCTTTTTCTTCTTTACTGCTCTCTGTAATATTTTTGCTTGAATTCTCCGGATATTTTTGTGAGCTCAGCTTCTGGTAATGCTGACAAGAGGTCCCATGCTGTCTGCAAAGTATTTTCTATGCCCCGATTCTCGTGCAAATCTTGCCTTATGAATTTATTTTCAAATTCTTCTGCGAATTTAAGCAAGTGTCTGTCTTTCTCAGACAAAGCTTCTTCGCCGACAATTGCAGAAAGGCTCCGCAGGTCACGGCCTTCTGCATATCCTGCATAAAGTTGGTTGCTTACCTGGCTGTGATCTTCGCGCGTCTTGCCCTTGCCGATGCCGGCGTTCATCAGCCTTGACAGTGATGGCAGGACATCAATGGAAGGGTATATGCCCCTTCTGTGCAGTTCTCTAGAAAGCACGATCTGCCCTTCTGTTATGTATCCTGTGAGATCTGGTATAGGATGCGTTATGTCATCACCTGGCATTGTTAATATCGGCAATTGTGTTATGCTGCCTTTCCTGCCTTTGATCATGCCCGCGCGCTCGTAGATCATTGCCAAGTCTGTGTACATGTATCCAGGATAGCCTCTTCTTGCAGGAATTTCATCCCTTGCAGAAGATACCTGCCGCAATGCATCACAGTAAGATGTCATGTCAGTGAGTATAACTAAAATGTGCATGCCTTTTTTGTACGCAAAATATTCTGCAGCTGTCAATGCCATCCTTGGCGTAATCAGGCGCTCAACAGCTGGATCATCTGCAAGATTCAGAAAAACAACAGCGCGCTCTATTGCCCCGGTCTCCTCAAAGCTCGATATGAATTTTCTTGCCTCCTCGCTTGTTATGCCCATGGCTGCAAATATTACTGCAAAGTTTTCACCTTTGACAGTAGCTTGCCTTGCTATCTGCAAGGCAATGTCATTGTGCGGCAAGCCTGATGCAGAAAAAATAGGAAGCTTCTGTCCTCTGACCAATGTATTCATGCCATCTATTGCAGATATCCCTGTTTGTATAAAATCAGCAGGTGGCCCGCGCGAATATGGATTAATTGCAGTTCCTGTAATTTCTATCTCATCTTCAGGAATTATCTCAGGTCCTTTGTCTATTGGATCGCCTTTGCCATCTAATGTTCTGCCAAGCATGTCGTCGCTGACCTTGAGCCGTATGACATCGCCGAGAAATCTTACTGAAGCTCCTTTGTCAATACCTGAAGTCCCTTCAAAGCTCTGCACGACCACCAGGTTTTTTGACGTGTCGAGCACCTGGCCAAGACGCTTTTCACCATCTTCTAAAGTGATATTTACAAGTTCACCAAATCCGATCGGGTGCGTTTTTTCCACAAAAAGCAACGGCCCTATTATGCTGTTTATTGTCTTGTAGTCCTTAAGCACTTTCATCATACTTTCAGCTCCACGTCAATGTCTTTCATTGCATTGTCCAGAATCTTGCTGTAATCTTTCTCGAATTTTGCATCAGCAATCTTGTTTTTTGATTGCAAGGCCAGAATATCTTTGATTGTTTTGCCCGATCTCAATGCAGTTCTGGATTTTTCCCCGAAATAAAGGATCGTTTTCAATATCTTGTAGTCTTTTTCCAAGCTGCTGTATGCGTCAATGTCATGAAATGCATTCTGCTGCAAAAAGAATTCACGAATGAGGCGGGCTATTTCCAGAGTCAATTGCTCTCTTTCAGGCAGTGCATCACTTCCGATAAGCTGCACTATTTCCTGCAAGCGCTCTTCTTCAGTAAGTATTTTTTTTATTTCACTTACTGTCTGCAGCCAGTCTTTTGCAATATGCTTTGAATACCATTCCTTGAGCACTTCTTCATACTGGCTATAACTGCTTGACCAGTTTATTGCCGGGAAGTGCCTTCTGTTAGCGAGCTTTGAATCCAGTGCCCAGAAGGTTCTGACAACTCTTAAGGTTGACTGAGTAACAGGTTCAGAAAAATCGCCGCCTGGCGGGCTGACAGCGCCTACGATACTTACAGAGCCAAGTTTGTCATTGAGAAGCACAGCACGTCCAGATCGTTCATAAAATTCAGAAAGCCGTGATGAAAGATAAGCAGGATATCCTTCTTCACCAGGCATTTCCTCCAGGCGCGAAGAAATTTCCCGCATAGCTTCTGCCCAGCGTGATGTCGAGTCAGCCATCAAAGCTACATCATAACCTTGATCGCGGTAGTATTCAGCAAGTGTTATTCCTGTATATATTGAAGCCTCGCGGGCAGCCACAGGCATGTTGCTTGTATTTGCAATCAATATAGTCCTTTCCATCAAGGGCTTTCCTGATCTTGGGTCAGTCAGTTCTGGAAAATCTTTCAGGACCTCTGTCATTTCATTGCCGCGCTCGCCGCAGCCGACATAAACAATGATATCAGCATCAGACCACTTTGCCAATGATTGCTGTGTAATTGTTTTGCCTGCTCCGAATGGTCCTGGTATTGCAGCTGTCCCGCCTTTTGCAATAGGAAATAGCACATCAAGGGTTCGCATTCCAGTTACGAGCGGCAATTCAGGTACTAATTTTTCTTTGACTGGCCTTGGACTTCTT
>CAYIKG010000034.1:0-8770 GCA_964363955.1 uncultured archaeon
CAGACAGGGCAAGTAGCAGCAGGAGCATCAATGCCACGAACAAATAATTCTTATCTTTTTCATTTCTTACGAGCAAGAAAGATAGAATTGCAGCAAATGCAAAGAATGGTGCCTGCAGGGCAATGTACAGCCATTTGTCAAGCTGAAGCGCACCCAAAAGCGAAAGCTGGGCAATTGACAACAGTGCAAAAGAAATAGCCAACCCAACAGCTAATCTTGGAACTTCTAATTTTTTGTACAACAAATAGGATGAAAAAAGCAACGGGACTCCGCCGCTGATAAGAACAGCAGGCAGGAAAGCTTCCTCCTTGTGTGCTGCCTGGAAACTCGAAGGGTCTTCAAAATATATCATAATCCATGGCAGTGAAAAAATTACGAATGCGATTGCTATGGGGATGAAATTATTGAAATTTCTGTGAATGAATGCATAAAGAAAAATGAAAAAAATGAAAACAGAAGCAAGGAAAGGGTGTGCAAGCGCCGATAAGCCTATGAAGAAAGAAGAATACACGTTCTGCTTTCTTATAAAAAATAATAAGGCTGCGTAGCCAGCGAAAAGGGCAACAAGCCTGTAGAGATGCTGGAACTGGCTTAAGATCGTGAAGCCGCTGTCGTCTATAGAAAGACCGTATGTTGAAGGAAAAATACCTGCAAACGTATAGTTGCCTGTGGCGATAGCAGACGGCACCTGCAGGAGAGCGCCAATGCCAGAAGCGAGAAGCAAAATAGTGAAAGCTATGTTAAATTCTGTTTTAGTTTTTGTGAAATATTTCACCAGATAATACAACACGAACAGGTACGCAAAGGAAAACAGGAATTTCAGAAAAATGAAAAATAAAGCATAATCGATCTTTAATGAAAAGGCGATAAAGCCAAAAGGTATGAGTACAAACGCAGATGGTATGGTCGGGTTGCTGAAGAATGTCCTGCCTTCAAGGGACCATGGATCGCGTAGTCCCCATTCAACTGACTTCATCAAGGCCAAAGCAGTGCCTTCGTCGCCGTGCCCTCCGTTAAAAACATAGTTATCTGGAGGGAAAAAATAAAATAGAACATGGTGGACGGGATAAATCAAAGCTATAAAAAGAATCAAAAAAAACCACTTGTGTTCTTCTGGCAATAATTTTTTAATGCCCATTTAACTAAACTAAATTTTAACTTTATTAATCCTTCTATTCATCTTATAATCATGTCTGATGTAGTTTTTGTGTTCCCGCGTACTGGACTGGACGTTGGCGGCACAAGATCGCCGCCATATGGCCTGCTGTATGCTGCATCTATGCTACACACAGAGAGCTACAAGGTCAGGATTATAGACCAGAGGTTCGAGGATGCAGAAAAAGAACTGAAAAAAGAGCTGGAAAAATCGCCGCACTGCGTGGGCATGAGCGCCATGACAGGGCCGCAAATAAGATTTGGACTTGAGCTTGCAGCTCTTGTGAAGGAAAACAGTGAAATACCCGTTATCTGGGGGGGCATGCACTCAACACTTCTGCCGCAGCAGACAATTGAGCATCCGCTCATTGACATAGCTGTGCGCGGCGAAGGTGAATACACTTTCTACGAGCTCGTCAAGGCAATTGAGCAGAACAGTGACTTCAAAGATATCCTTGGGATCGTATACAAAAATAATGGAAACATAATACACAATCCTGACAGGCCGCTAATAGATCTAAGGAATACGCCTGATATACCATGGAATCTCATAGATGTCGAAAGGTATATTTACAACGAATTCTACCTTGATGGAAGCCCTCGCACGCTCGATATTGGCGAGACGAGCAGGGGGTGCATCTACAGGTGCGCTTTCTGCTATTTGACAAACCCGGCAACGCGTGGAAGGGTATGGAGGGCAATGCCTGCTGATAAGGTAATTGAACGCATCCGCTTCCTCGTTGAGAAGTACAGACTCACAGGCATGTGGATACGTGACGACAGCTTTTTTGTTGACATAAACAGGGTAAAGGAAATATGCGAGGGCATCAGTGATCTGGATGTGAAGTGGCACACGTCAGGCACAACAATACCAGAGTTCAACCGTGCCAACAACGAGACAGTTGCTGCTATTAAAAAAAGCGGTTGTCATTCACTGAAATTTGGCGCAGAGTCTGGCTCTGACCGCGTGCTGGAGATGATAGACAAGCCGCAGAGAAGGGAAGACATAGTAAAGGCAAATCTCAAATGCAAGGAATACGACATAGTGCCATCATTTTCATTTATCATCGGGTTTCCTGGTGAGACATACGAAGAAATGCTTGAGACAGTAAAACTGACCCAGCAGTTAAGAAAGGACAATCCTGACGTGCACATAGAAGGGCTCAACATATTCTCACCATTCTATGACACCAGCCTATACCAGTTCATAAAGGAGAAATATGGCATAGAGGACGAGCCAAAGACATTGGAAGAATGGGCAACGCGATATTTCTATGGCGATGCACATAGGATATGGTTTGACGAGAAGATGAGTGAGAAGATAAAGAACATCTCGGATATAAGCAGCTACATAGACAGCGCGCCGCGTGTCATCAGATCATCTGTCAATGGCGTGGCAAAGCCTTTTGTTGTGCCGATGATGCTTGTTGCAAAGAAATATTACGAATTCAGATGGAACCGTCTTATGTTTGGCCATGACCCGACCCTGAAAATCACGAGAACAATAAGAAAGATGTGGCTTGGTCACTGAGGTTTTAAAGCAATCTATACTTAATCTACACTGGCGATGGACATGAACATTGTGTTAACAAGGCCGAATTATAACACACATATCATTAGCCCGCCAATTGGCATGGGCTATGTATCTTCATATCTCAAGGCTCACGGCCATCAGACAAAGATAATAGATGGCGTAAATCTTGGACTGAGTAACGAAGATATAGTGCAGCAGTGCGAGCAGTTCAATGCAGGCATTGTCGGCATCTATATAATGAGTGCTTATTTTCTGAACGCAGTTGACCTCATAAAGAAGCTGCAGGAAAAAGGATTCAATGTCGTTCTTGGCGGTGCGCACCCGACATTCATGCCAAAATTTACCATTGAAAAATCCGGGGCAGACTTCATAGTTGTAGAAGAGGCAGAAAAGACCATGCTCGAGCTCGTGAATGCACTAGAAAGAAATGAGCCGATAGATAAAATACCTGGACTTCATGCAAAAGAAAATCCAGACAACTACACACCGAGAAAACCAACAACGAACCTTGATGAATTCCCATTTCCTGACTGGGAACAGATAGATCCGGGGAAATACAAGAAGGCGCCACACGGCGGGTTCATACGCAACTTCCCATACGCGCCTATATCTGCAACACGCGGATGCCCTTATAGGTGCACGTTCTGCGCGAGCCCTAAATTTTCTAGACGTACAATAAGATTCAGAAGTCCTGAAAATGTGGTTGCCGAGATAAAATATCTTGTAGATAATTTTGGAATAAAGGAGATACATTTTGAAGATGACAATCTTACATTGTGGCGCGATTTTGCAATGAAGCTTTGCAACCTCATAATAGACGAGGGCATCAAAGTAAACTGGGCATGCCCCAATGGTGTGCGCGCAGACAAGGTGGATTACGAGCTTCTGAAGCTTATGAAGAAATCTGGCTGCTACTATGTTGCATTTGGTGTAGAGTCAGGAAATCAGGAAATCCTTGACAATGTAAAGAAAGATCTTCGTCTTGAAGACGTTGAAAAGGCAGCGTGGCTTGCCCACAAAGTCGGTATAATGACCCAGGGGTTTTTCATTTTTGGCCTGCCGGGCGAGACAGAGGAGACCATAGAGAAGACGATAAAGTTTGCAAAAAGCATACCACTGACAAGAGCGCAGTTCCTCATTCTTGACGTAATGCCTGGCACAGAGCTGTGGGACACGCTGCATTTTGAAGATCGCGTTGACTGGACAAAGAACAGCTACCATGAGATAACATGGACACCGCAGACAGTGGATCAAGATGTTCTAGCAAAATCTGCCCCACGCGCGTTTAAGGAATTCTACATGCGCCCGCGCCAGCTTTTCTCAATCCTACGTTATGTAAGGGTACAGCAGATACCATTCCTTGTAAAAAGGCTGAAGGACATAGGGGTCCTCACAAATGGCAGCAGGTCGCACAACCATAAAATGTCACAAATGGTAGAAGCTGTTGCAACTGATTAGTGTATTTTTATTGTTTCATCTGGAGATACCATTCTATCTGCATTTCAAGGCCTTCCTTTACGCTGATTTTTGGCGAATAGCCAAGCTTTCTTGCCCTGGAAATATCAGCTAGCGTCTTACGCATATCACCAGGCGGACTTTCTGAATGTTCGATGTCTGCCTTCTTCCCCAGTTTGTCCTCAATGATTTTTATTGCGTTGTTGAGCAGCACTTCTCTACTGCTCCCGATGTTCATCACGCTTCCTGCAGGGGCGTCCATTAAAAGTATTGTTGCATCTATTATATCGTCAATGTATGTAAAATCCCTTGCAGGATTTCCATAAATCCTCATTTTTCTGCCACTACCAATTGCAGATATAAACTTGCTGAATGCCATATCCGGCCTCTGCCTAGGACCGTATACTGTGAAGTAGCGCAAGATCACTGCTGGCGTTTCGTAAGCGCTTGCGTAGACATTGCACATATGCTCACACGCCACCTTTGTAACGCCATAGGGTGATATCGGCTCAAGCTGTGTATCTTCTTTCATGGATTCTGCATCACCATATACAGAAGAAGAGGAAGCAAAAATGAATTTCTTTACTTTACTGTTTTTAACTAACTCGAGCATGTGTTGCGTAGCTAATATATTGTTATTTACATATGCAGAAAAATTCTCCCAACTTGCGTGCACGCCAGGCTGTGCGGCAAGGTGAAAAACATAATCAGCATCAATGGATTTAATATCCAGTATATTTTTTTCTAGAAAAGAAAATTTATTTTGTTTCAATAACAAACTTATATTCCTTTTTTTTATATCACTCGAATAGTAATCAGTGAAGCAATCTATACCAGTAACAAAATGGCCTGACGCAACAAGCCTTTCTGCAAGATGTGAACCAATAAAGCCAGCAGCACCAGTGACAACGATTCTCATGTTCATCCTCTATATTTCCTTGAACTTACCAGAAATCTCTTCAGACTTATCATGCCAAGTATCTGCGCGACGATTGCCTTCGGCAGCCTTCTTATCTCGAACTGTGTAGCGCGCCCTGTTGTCCTTTTCCTGTGCGTGACAGGCACCTCAAGTATCTTGTAACCTCTTTTCTTTGCGAGCACTAGGAATTCTGTGGAAAAGCCGAATTTAATGTACTTGACGTCGCCAAGAACGTCGTCAATAACGCGCTTCTTTATAATCTTGAATCCGCAATTAGAGTCCCTGAAAAATGTGCTGAATAGAGGCAGCAGCGAAAAGTTGTAGATACGCGACAGTATTATCCTGTGAAACGGGTCTGTCCTGATAATTCTGAACCCTGAAATGATATCGTAATCGTCTACGTACTTGTACAAGTCCCAGAAGTTTGCTGGGTCGTGCTGGCCGTCTGAGTCGCTGAAAAATATTACATCACCTTTCGGTATCGTAAGGGCATATTTCAGGGCGCCGTGGTATCCTCTTCTTTCATTGTCCATGAAAAGCAGGAGATTGTATTTCTTTCCAATCTTCTTCAGTACCTCCTTTGTGCCGTCATTGCTGCCGTCCTCAACAACAATGAACTCAAAATTACCTTTTTTTACAACTTTTGCATCAATCTCTGAGATAATCTTTTTTATTATTTCTGCCTCGTTGTATACTGGTATTGTAATGGATACTTTCATCTGCTCACCTTGTCTGTCGCATCGACCCATTTGTTCATAAGCTTTCCCATAAAATTCAGAAAATCTGCATTGATGAAAGGCCATCTGTTACTTTCGAGAAAAGCAGCTATTTCCCTGTACATGCCAGCATAGTCATGAGATCTGAGCTCAATTGTCTCAATTATCTTCCATAGATGCTCATTCATCTCTAGTGCCGGGGCTTCTGCCATGAGGTCCTTGAAAGTACTTCTCTGTGCTTTATTGTGTACACATAGGGGGTTGCAGTTCATTATAGACTTGCCTAGCACATCACATATCCGCTTGATTATTACACCAGACCAGATATCATCAAACCGGCCAATGTGCCACTTGTTGTCGTCCATGGGCAGCTGGTAGAATGCAGGTACTATTTCCTTCTTGAACGCAAGGTTCATCGAACATACAGTTAGGTAATTGGTGGGGCTAACAACAAAATTTTCGCCAAAATCACTTTCTGCAGTTTTGACAAGCGACCTGCCATCAAGGCTGCCTTGGGCAAGTATTCTCAAGGCATCCAGGTCTGGTATATCTGTCCATAATCCTTGCGACATCACAACATCTTTTACAAAAGCTTTTTTAATATTTGTTTTCTCCTCTACACAGCCATATGGGAATCCTCTCGGATATAATTTATGCCTGCTGAAATTCTGGTAAAGTACATTAACCCATCTTGTGCTCGATGATACAGAATTGACACTGTCTGAAAGATTAAGGTTGTCTAGATGCATTCCAAAAAAATCCTGTTTTGTAGGGAGCGTATCATCATCAATGAAATATCCAACATCAAAGCCATTTGCCAGCATATAGAGCAGCCCGAACGATGTTTCTGCGTGCGAGCGTTTTGGTATCAGGTCCTTGTAATTTCCAAGCCCGTGAGAATCCATCCATTCATTACGCTTCTTCTCTGAAAAGACTTCACCTTCGATATTAATATCTGCCAGCATGTTCTCCATCTGATTTGTGTCGCAGAAGTCCTCTGTGACGAGCAGGAAAAACAGCTTTTTCTCATCAAATCCGTGGCTGCGGGAATTTTCTATATAGCTCTTCACTATTATAAAGTCTCTGATAGTGGGTACAATGACACATGCTTTCATTTTTGACCAGCTTTCTTATTTTTCAACCATCTGATGTAAAGTTTTAGACCTTCTATTTCAGGAATTTTTTGTTTCCATCCAAGAGACTGCAGCTTCCTTGTGTCAAGAAGCATCAAAAGTACATCACCAGTCCAAGAAAATCCTGTATATTTTATTTTTGGACTGAGGCCAAGTTCTTTTGCTATGATCCTTGCGATCTCATTGACGGTAATCTGGTTACTACTGCCAACATTTATAATCACACAACCTTTTTTTACTTTGTCTGTACAAAGCAACGTAGCATCCACGCAGTCGTCTATATAAAGATATGATTTATTTTGCTTGCCGTCGCCAATAATTTCCAGTACATTATTATTTTTCATGAGCTTTTCGAAAAGGTCCCTTGCAACACCATGGTTTGAGCGAGGGCCAAATATGTTCGCATACCGGAGCGCGACAGCTGTAATGCCATAGCTCTCTGAGTAGCCGCGCAGCATGGCTTCGCATGCAACCTTGCTCGCGCCATAATTGCTTATCGGGTTCAACGGGTGGTCTTCAGGCGTCGGAATCTTTGCATTGCCGTATACAGTCGACGTAGACGCCAGGATTATCTTTTTTACATCACCCTTTCTGCACGCTTCAAGGACGTTTATTGTAGCAGCAACATTCTGCTCCATGACATCTCTTGGATTTGTTGTACTTTCCCTGACATCTGGAATAGCAGCAAAATGATACAAGGTATCGCAGCTGTCTACACCAAACTCTTTTCTGATGTCAGTTTTCTGAAATACGACCCTTTTGCTGTCGACGTGCCTTTTGATATAATCTAATTTAGACGATGAAAGATTGTCTATCACCAAGACTTTGTCAGATACAAGTCTGTCAACTAGATGTGAGCCTATAAATCCTGCACCACCTGTTATAGCAATCATCGCATCACTGTTTCAGAAGACTATTGTATAAAGCTTCAACCTTTTTTATAACCACGCTCTCGCTGAAATTTCTTTTTGCACCTTGACGTGCATTTCTTGCAAGCCTTCTTCTGAGAGCTGGATCAGAAAGCAACTTTGACAGTTTCTTAGAAAACTCATTTACGTCTACATTGCTGAGGAGTCCTGTCTTTCCGTCTTTTATTATGTCTTCTGTGCCTCCTGTGTTTGTCGCAATTATCGGCTTGCCGATAGACGAAGCTTCGATGAGGACACGGCTCAATGGCTCGTGCCACAATGATGGAAAAACGAGCAGCTTGCAGTTAGCAAGATATTTCATAGTTTCATCGTGCGAAAGCCTTCCAAGGATCTTTATATCTTTTCCTTTTTCAAGCTGTTTTTTTAGAGGGCCATCTCCTACAAATAATGTTTTGATTTTCGGTTTCATCTTTTTCAGGGCATCAAGAAGGAATAATACGCCTTTCTCCTCTTTCAGGTTCCCTATGTAAAGCACGTAATCCCCTTCCACGGCCTTCATGCCTGCATCGAAAAAGTTTGGTATAACAGATATTTTATTACTGTCCACCACTGAAACAATTGAATTTTTTACAAAGTTGCTCACAGCTATGATGGCATCAGAATTCTTTAGAGCTTCCTGTTTTCTTTTCAGATTTTTCTTCATATATATTCTTGCCAATGACGTCAGTGGAAATTTTGTTTTATCTTTCTGACATTCGCATTCTAGCATGCTTCTTTCGTGCGATACACCAAGCGTACCGAAATAGCAGACAGGCCAGTAATCGCGAATTGTAGATACAACAGGCACAGAGAATTTTCTGCCAGCTATTATGGATGGTATAATCGTCATCTGGTGTTGGGCGTGTATTATGTCATAATGCTCTCTTCCCAGATACCATGTAAGAAATTTCTCAAAGTCCCTCCAGAAAATCTCGTTCTTGTAGTAATTG
>CAYIKG010000035.1:0-8492 GCA_964363955.1 uncultured archaeon
GTCTCGAGCAGCTTATCCCTTGCCTTTTGAAAGTTGCCAGCAAAGGCTGAGTCTTATATACCAAGATTCTCTTCAATGCTGAAGCTTTCTGACCGCACACAGATGCATGCCATAAAGGTCCTCAGAACAGCAAAGGAGAAAGACGTTATAAGCGGCAAAGGCCCAACTGGATGCGCAGCTGCTGCTATATATATAGCGTCTGTGCTGGAAGGCGAGCGCAAGACCCAGCGCGAGGTCGCCGATGTTGTTGGTGTCACAGAAGTGACTATCAGAAACCGCTACAAAGAGATGGCTGACGCGCTTAACATAGAAGAGGAAGTCGAAAAGCGCGCCAAGGAAGAGGAATCTTAAACTTTTCTATTATTCTATTTAGACGTGAGACTGCATGACAGACATTACTGACAGAAGGCCAGTTGATTTGGGGGCATACAGAGATAGGCGTGAAATTGAGTATTTAGCTGCTCCAAGCATTAGGCCAACTAATAGCACATTAGATACGCTTGATTTATACGATTTCTGTCGTGCAAAATACAAAGAAATCCTTAAGACTGAACAAACTAAAAAAACTATAGAAGGACTTGTCTTCCTTTTCAGAAGAAGGCCGGAAGCTTACGGCGTCTTAGATCGAATAAACACGACACATGAAGATGAAAACAAGATAGACCCAGATACAGCAACTGCCATGAACTGTATATTTTCAGCTGCGCGCGATAGGGCAGCTTAATTGATTTTTATGAGTCATCAAAATCTCACTTATTTTGCTGAATATAAAAGAAGAAGAGAAGAAAATGAACGGCCAATTGACCTCAGTGTGTATGCAAAATATGGAAGAATAGAATATCCCCAAAAGTGATGTTCAAAATATGGAAGAATATAAAGAGCAAGACCTCCTACAATCAGATCTATGCGAAAACTGGTAAAAGATACTGTATATGAACTATACGCTGATCCACACAATGCAGATCACTGGGGCTGGCAATCATTTCTAAGGATATACAATCAATGGGGCATAGACGCAGTAAAAGAAATTGAAAAAAGACTAGAAGCAAGTCCATACAATTATGTTCTCGAGCGTCTATGGACTGGAGCAGTGGTTTATGCAGGCGTGGCATTAATTAATTCTGGATAAATTGATTCTAATATTTTTCTGCGATCTTATAGATATGAAAGAGCTTATTCATCGCTGTGCAATAGCTTATAGAGGACTATTGAATGATCCAAGTACAGCTGAATGGGCCAACGTGTACATGCTCTTTCATCAATACGAAGACGTTGCGTACAGAATAATTGATCATATGCATGAAATATATGTAAGAATGCACGGGAATTCAGGTGAAAAAATGCTTTGCATTCAAGAAGCTTTTCAAGATGCATACGATGACGTGCTTTGCGACAAATTAAGACTATTAAAAATCTATCATTCTAATATCTCTGCGTCGTCAATAACGCCATCATAATCTCTGTCAAGACCTTGGACAACAACTGCATTATTTTTCTTTAGAACATCAAAATTTTTTATAAGTGCAATTATCGCTGCCCGTGTACCTGAATACCGTCTGCCTGCTATCACTAAAATAGATTTATTTTTTGCAAACGGGTTTTGAGCTTTCAGAACAAATCCAACATCATCAGATTTGTAAGTGCGTCTTGTCTTTGTCGAGAAAATATTTCGTTTTTCATCGAATTTTACCGGCAGCTTGTCATTTATTTTGGCGCATATTCTGTTTGTTACAGGCCCGCCAATTATCATAAGGTTGTCATTCAGATCCCCGTCCCTTATTTCTGTGTCCAAAAATACAGATGGCCTTGAGTTTATCAAGAATGTTCCAAGAAATAATCCAAGATCTATTGCATAATGTGCATCCCGGCTCCTGGCTTTTTCAGGTCCATGAGGATCTGGCGAACCAATTATTATCTTGGCATTCATTTCGCCGTCTTCAATAAAAGGCGGAAAACTGTTATGCGGAATTTTCTTTGTTTCCTTAAGTTCAGAAAAGCGAAAAACAAATGCAGGCCTCGACAACGCGTAATATTTAGCAATAGCCCCGCCACGCTCTTCTTTGCTGACAATCTTTATCATGCCAAGTTTTTCTAATTTCCTTACGTGGTAATAAATCTTCTGCTCCTCTTCACGTAGGGTCGTAGCTATTTCCCTTGGATACGTGGGCCTTTTTGCAAGCAAGGCAAGTATCTTTCCCGCAAGCGGAGCTCCTATATATCTTATATCCTTGGCGGGCAATGCGTACGACTTCCCACGTTTTTCATCTACGATATACATAATCATTAAAAAATTATTTTTACTATTGTTATAATTTTTTTAGTAAAAGTATTTAAATCTACCAGCAAATATTCGCAGATGCAGTATGTCATTCTAGCCGCAGGAATTGGCCAAAGACTGAGACCGATAACTGAAACGATGTCAAAAGCCATGATACCTGTCGCAAACAAGCCTATTTTAGAGTGGACGCTCGACGAAATAGACTCCAGGGATGTCATCGTTGTCGTGAGAAAGGACCAGAAAGATATTATCGATCACTTCCATGGCAGGTGCGATTTCGTATACCAAGACAAGCCACGGGGCACCGCACATGCCCTGCTTCAGGTAAAAGATCATATAGCTGGAAATTTTCTTGCCATGAATGTTGATGAATTTATAACAAGAAACGACATGAAGAAGCTTGCACAACTGAAAGAGATGCACATAGCTTGCTACCACTCGAATAATCCTGAGCTTTATGCAGCATTGCAGCTTGGCAAAGGCAAGATTATTGACATTGAAGAAAAGCCAAAGAGACCAAAGAGCAACCTTGTCAATTCAGGCATTTATGTCTTTGATGAGCGTATCTTTTCGATGATAAATAGAATAAAACCTTCGGCAAGAAATGAACTGGAAATAACAGATGCCATAAAACTTCTTCTGAACGAAAGCGAAGTATTGCCTTTCATGCTTGAGGAATGGAAAACAATAACTTATCCTTGGGACCTGCTCGATGCAAATTCATTTTTGTTAGACCAACACGGATCGCAGACTTCTGAGAGCGCTGAGATAAGGCCAGGCAGTTATATAGAAGAGCCCGTGGCGATTGGCAGTGCGGTCATTGGTCCTAACTGTTATATCCGCAAATATTCGTCGATTGGTTCTGGGTGCAAAGTAGGCAACGCAGTTGAAATCAAGAATTCGATAATAATGAATAATTCTTTTGTCTCACACCTGAGCTACATAGGCGATAGTGTTGTTTGCAGAAACTGCAACGTAGCAGCAGGAAGCATTTTTGCCAATCTGCGCCTGGATGAAAAGAATGTTGGAATGAAGATCAACGGCGAATATGTCGACAGCGGGCATAAGAAACTGGGGGGCATCATAGGCGATAATGTCAAGTTTGGCGTTAATGTCACAATCATGCCAGGCAAAAAGATATGGCCAAATATCATGATTCCGCCTGGAGCTACCGTCGAAAGTGATATTGAAAAGCAAATGCCACTCAAAAAAATGAGGGGGAAAAAATAATGTGCGGTATTGTTGGCATTGCAAGCAGCAAAGAGTTTTCATCAAAGGACCTCATCAATATGTTGAAAAGGCTTGAATATCGTGGCTACGACTCGTTCGGATTTGCAACAAACAAAGGCGAAATGGAAAAATTTATAGGGGAAATAGATGTTCAGAAAGTAAAAAACGAAAAAACAAAAACAGCAATTGCCCACACCAGATGGAGCACGCACGGCGGAGTGAGCAAAACAAATGCCCACCCGCACAGTGATTGCAAAAATGAGCTGTTTATCGTTCACAATGGAATAATCAGCAATTATCAGAAGCTCAAAAAGAAACTGAAGAACCATAAATTCAGAAGCGACACAGATAGCGAAGTCATCGCTCATTATATTGAAGAAAAAATGAAGAAAAAAAATATCCTTCGTGCCATAGCAAATTTTTTCAAGGAAGCAGAAGGCGAATTTGCAGTATTGCTCATGCTCAAAAACGATGACAAGATATATGCGTTCAAGCGCGGATCGCCGATGGCGCTTGGCATAGGCAGAAACATGAATGTAATTGCAAGTGACATCTATGCGTTTTCTGATAAGACGAATAAGGCAATATTTTTCAATGAAAATGATCTTGCGATTGTCTCAAGTAATGGTTATGAATTCTATAAAATGCCAGAAATGAAAAATGAAAAAATTCCGGTGCAGTCGATCCAGCGGATGCAAAGTGAAGAAAAGCACGGCTACGAACATTATATGATTAAAGAGATAATGGAACAGCCCGCTGCTGCTAGAGGGCTTTTGAATTCTATTATGAACGAGCAGCAAAAAAAATTCAATGAGCTCAGAAAACTTATAAAAAATTCAAAACGCGTTGTTTTCGTCGCATCAGGAAGCAGCTACCATGCATCACTGCTTGGCGTATACTTTCTGAATAAAGCTGGCATAGAGGCACATACAATAATCGCTTCTGAATTCAGAAATTTCACGCTGCTCGATGACAAGACGCTGGTGATAGCAATATCCCAGAGCGGCGAAACAATGGACGTCATCGAGGCATTACATGGAATAAAGCAGAGGGGTGTTAAGATAGCTTCATTTGTAAACGTGCCGTATTCTACTGTAGAGAGGATGTCGAACCTGAGCATGAACATATGCGCAGGTCAAGAGATCTGTGTCGCAGCGACGAAGACATTGACGAATCAGATAATTTCTCTGCTTTATCTTGCATCTTTATTCGACTATGGCTATGAAATAGAAAAAATTCCATCAGAGATAAAAAAATTTCTTAATAAAAACAACGTAGAAAAAATTGCAAAATCATTGAAAAATGAAAAGGATATTTATATCATTGGCCGCGGATTTGCTTATCCTGTTGCGAGGGAGATTGCACTGAAGCTAAAGGAGATAGCATATATCCATGCCGAAGGCATGATGGGCGGTGAGCTAAAGCACGGCACGCTTGCTCTAATCGAGAAAGAAACACCTGTAATTGCAGTAATGCCAGAAAATGACGGCGACATAATTTCTAATGTCAAGGAAGTCGAGGCGCGCGGAGCTAAAGTCATAAAAATCGGAAACGGCGATATAAAAATATCAAACAACGAGGCAATATTTTCTATACTTTCCATAATCACAGGACAGCTTCTTGCTTACTACATAGCCAAAGAAAAAAATTTGCCAATAGACAAGCCCAGAAACCTGGCAAAAGCAGTGACTGTAAAATAATTTCTTATTTTCTTCTCTTTTGCATCTTGAAGAATTTCTCAATATCTTCTACTGTATTTGCGTCTTTGGGGCCTTTTTCTGCTGATGACCTTATGCGCAATAGACGTGGAAAGCGCAGTGCGTACCCGCTTGGATATTTTGGCGATTTTTGTATTTCCTCATAGCCGACTTCGATAACAATCTGTGGTTTCACACTTACGATTTTTCCCTCTTCGGCAACAATCAACGGCTTCAGATTCTTCGTCAGCTCTTCCATCTGCTCTTCGGTAAGGCCTGATGCCATTCGGCCGGTTTCTAACAGCTTTTCGCCTTTTTTTGCAGCCAGTATTAATGATCCAAGCCATCTTGCGCGTTTGCCCTCGCCCCATTCTGCGCCAACAACAACAAGATCCAGAGGCTCTAATATTTCTTTTACTTTAAGCCAATAACCAACCCTTTTGCCGGGCTGGTAATGTGCATCAAGATTCTTTACTATCACGCCTTCTTGCGCAGCTGCAAGCGCTTTTCTGTAGAATTTGTTCGCTTCATTGAAGTCCTTTGTCTCAATGTGATCAGCAAGGCGGAAGTTTTTTGTTTCTTTTATGATACGCTTTAATTTATTCCACCTATCTCTGAATGCCTTGTGCATGTAATTCTCGCCATTCAGATAGATCAGATCAAATAAATTCACCTGGACTGGAATTTCCTTCACCATTTTGTCAATGTCATACTTTCTTTGAATACGGCGTGAAAGAACCTGAAATGGCTTTGGTCTATCATCCTTGCCAATAGCAAGTGCTTCGCCTTCGATAATGCATTTTTTTGCCTTTATGTTTTCTTTTGCCAACTGGACAATATCAGGAAATTGATTTGTCACATCTTCCATGCGGCGCGAGAATACCTTTATTTTACCGTCATCCTTGCTTATCTGCGTACGAAACCCATCGTATTTCCATTCAAGTACAGGATTTTCAAATTCTTCTAGCGCTGTTTTCAGATCAGGTGCGCGCTCAGCGAGCATGACGCGAACAGGCCGACCGACTGCGATTTCTGCTTTTATCTTCCCTTTCTTTGCCATCTCAGCTACCTTGCCGTAATCGCCGAGAATGTTGAATGCGTGCTCTACTGCCCTTGCTTCTTGATCAAATGCCATAGATATTGCATCACGGACAATGCCAGCTGCAACGCCAATACGCATATCGCCAAGAACTGTCCGCACAACATATTTTGCTTCTTTCGGTGATGAATTAGAAAGCAGTTCACTGACCAACGAAATCTTCCTTTCTTGCGAACCTTTGCCGGTTATTTCCGGCAGTTTGCGCAGATTATCAAAGACATTACTTATTGTGAGATTTTTGTGTGCCAGTGGTTTCTGTTTTCTGTGCGATGCAAAGAATTCTGCCGCAAGGCCCAGGTCACCTGTATCTTTGAATTGCCTTATCACAGCTTCCTCGCTTACGCCATAGGTCTTTGCAACAACCCTGCGTATCATCTCGCGTGCGATGCCAAGCTCTTGCTCGCCAGCAGGAAAGATAACGCCCATGGACAGCGGCACAACAACTTCCAGATTATCAGAACGCCTGTACAATTCGCTCAGTATACCTCTTTTCTCTAGCTTCTTTGTCGTCGCTTCTAATTCTTCGTAATATTTTACCAATTCTGCGTAACGCATGATAAAACTATGGAAATATTGGCTTTAAAATGAAGATGCTTATAAAGATTGTGTTTAATTTTGCAATATGTCACAACTGATATTTCAGCCGGTTGAGTATAGCGGAGACCTTGCAGAAATATTTAATGCAGTAGTACGTGCATTTCATCCTTTAATTGATGATTTTACAGTTCTAGGTGAGATAAAAAAAGAAAGTTTACCAGAGAGTGTTTTTGGACATTCAAGGACACATGTATACGGATCGAAGTTTTTAGATTATTTTCCTCAACAACAAGGACCATTACTGGTTGTAACTTCATTACCTCTCCTAAATAAGTACAGATTAGGGGTTCTAGGACAGGGACATCAAGATTCGAGAAAAGCTATTGTTTCGGCTTACAGAGACAGTTCAGAAGAATTATATATAACTGCAATTCACGAGCTTGGGCATGTTTATGGATTAACACACGAAGATCACGATAGAACATATAACGGGAGACGTTGTCCCATGAGGACATTTACTTCGCTTAGAGAGGCCAACCCAGATTCTGTATTCTGCGGATTTTGCTATAGTAAATTAGGAATTCCAGAACCTGTAGGCAGAGTTTAATAGAAAAATTCATTTTAAAAGATTGTCTTCTATTAAAGTGAAGGAGTAGAAATATGTACGCTGATTCGTTAAGAGTAGTTAGAGCCGGGTATCCATATGAAATGGCTCTTTTAGATCAAATAACAGACAGAGTTTCAAGCGCATTTAATGGTCGTATAAGAAGAACTTCTCGTCACAAAGAGATTCTAGATTTCCAGGTACCTGAGAATGGCGCATTTTATAGTTGGATGCTCGCACAGATATCAAGATCAATTGAGCAAGATGTTCCAGGTAATGATATAATACTTTGTTTAATGCATTACCCAGTTAAAGGACCTGACGGATCTCTCATAGAAGGTTATTGCGCAACAAACAGAGGCATATCACGTACTTATCCACCAGCAAGAACATCTTTTGTATTCACGTACCCTGATCACATGTCACCTGAACTGCCTGATGAAACGTTTGTTAGTAGAGCATCAAAGGTTGGTATTCATGAAATTGGGCATTACTTCGGTTTAGAACATCACACAAAACCTTTATGGACACGAAATGGATTATTATGTTTGATGTCAGAAATCTTGCCTGATATTCCATTTGAAGATGTTGGGAAAGAGATTGACAAAGAAGATTCTAACTTTTGTCAAACGTGCACAGATAGATTGTCATATTCAACTGAGGTGTCTTTGACATGGCATTAAAAAAACAATGGTATGAAATTGTATCGCCAAAAGCCTTTGACGAAAAGATTGTAGGCGAAACCCTGGCTGTGGAGCCCAAGCACCTAATAGGCAGGAAAGTCACCTTTAGCATGCTCGAGCTTAATAAGGATTATACTAATTTCTATGTAAAAGTCCATTTCAAGATAGACAATGTCGATGGCATGCGCGCGCATACAAAATTTGTCGGGCACGAGATAATGAGGGAGCGCATTTACCGAATGGTGCAGCATCGCACCCGGCGCGTTGATTGCGTACAAGATATCACAACGAAAGACAATGTCAGGATACGAATAAAAACGGTTTTCACACTGTCACTATAATCCGAAGGTTTCGCCTAGGTGCG
>CAYIKG010000036.1:0-7685 GCA_964363955.1 uncultured archaeon
TATTCTATCAAAAGCACGGATTAAAACCAGTGCTTATTTGCTGCGATACAGTCAGGCCTGCTGCATACGAGCAATTGAAGCAGCTGGCTGAGCGCATAGACGTGACTTTTTATGGCGAGAAGAACGAAAAAGATTCGGATAAGGTACTTAGAAATGCATTGAGCAAGATTTCTGGCGACATTTTTATCGTCGACTCGTCTGGAAGGAATGCGCTGGACAAAGAACTTGTGGACGAGATAAAAACCCTGAATGAAATTCTCCGGCCTGATGAAAAAATACTCGTTATTCCTGCTGACATTGGCCAAGCTGCAAAACAGCAGGCCATTGCTTTTCACGAGGCCTTGCAGATTACAGATGTAATAGTCACAAAGCTTGATGCAACCGCAAAAGGCGGCGGTGCGCTTACTGCATGTTACGAGACCAATGCCAAAGTCAAGTTCATAACAATCGGCGAAGCTGTCGAGGACTTGGATTTATACGATCCTGAGAAATTTGTCGGCCGCCTCCTTGGAATGCCTGACCTTGAAACGCTGCTGGAAAAGGCAAAATCAGTTATAGACGAGAAAAAAGCAGAAAAATTCGTCAAGGGCGATTTTGATCTTGAGGATTTCTATTCCCAGATAGAAGGCATGCAGAAGCTTGGTCCCTTGTCAGGAGTTTTTGACATGCTCGGCATAGGAAAGATCGGAAGCAAATTCGATCTCAACGTACAAGAAGTCAAGATGAAAAAATGGAAGTACGCCATACAGAGCATGACCAGAGAAGAAAAGTCAAGTCCAGATATAATCAATTCATCAAGAATAAGAAGAATTGCGCACGGCTCTGGCTTGCAGGAATCTGAAGTCCGCGAACTTATAAGCAATTACAGCAAGGCAAAAAAGATGATGAAAAAAATATCGCCTGAAAAGCTCAAGAGAGGCGGCATGTCCGGCCTCTTCAGGCAGTTCGGGATGAAATGATTTAAGCATTTGCATCAACAAATTTTAATGAGGATAAGCTTTGATTGGCTCTTTGGCCCTAGTGAGCAAAAAAGAGATGAGCAAAGAGTTTTTATTGCGTCTAATTTATCATACGCAAGACGCATCTCCGTTGCATATGAAGTCATGAAAATACATGGCGGGGCATCTCTTCCTTTAATAGAATCTTATTTAAGTGAAGTTGGCGGAAGGCATACCAAAGGACGTGCAGTGCACAGAACACCTGAGTTTGATGGTACATTTGGTCAAGCATTGACTCGTGCAGCTGAAGTATATGGATGGACTTTGGATGAAAACGGACATCAGACATACAGGCCTGGAACCATAGAAAGTGTCCAAGTGACAGAAGAAATGTCAGAAACTACCTTGCCAGCAGCCGGACAAATATTCTATGTACCTCTTCGCTCAAGTGCTGATGAAATGCCACGCTTTGATGAAGAAGGCAAAATGCCAAAAAGACAACGGTATTTTCCAGATCAAAGAAGTTCTCATGAACCAGTGCTTGCACCTGTAAATGGTTCAGATCCCATGGAATTTTATTCAAGATTATCAAGATGGGATAGTATTGACGGCATTGTTACAGAGCTAACAAAAAAGGGCCGTGTGGAAGTTGGAACAGATTATCATTCAAATATCGGTAAAAAAGATAAGGGCCTTAGAGGCGATGGATATTTATCGAATGTAGGGAAAAACATCAGACTTCTGCTTCACTGCTATGGAATGACTCCAGTCGTCACGGTTAATTTCAACGACCATTACATCCAGCTAGATGATGCTACTCGAATAGAACTGGGCAGAGTTTATCGGCATTTACAAGAAACTACAGCCAGCGCAAAAATTTAACTTACACCTATTTGTCATTTTTCTGAACTTTGCAAAAATTCGTGTTTATTAACGCACAAAATCTGGTTTTTTTAGGTTTAAAAGTTTATTTGCGCAATATTTGATTGACCAATTAAATTATCTAGTTTTGGTGATGAGTATGGAAATACAAGCTCCGATGAAGCAGATGGGTTATGATCGTGCCATTGTCGTGTTCTCACCTGAGGGACGAATGTACCAGGTCGAATATGCAAGAAAAGCTGTAGAGAAAGCAACAACTGTTGTCGGCGTTGTTTTTGCAGACGGCGTTATAATCGCAGCTTCTAGGATTTTGCAAAAGCTTCTCGTCCCAGACAGCGTTGAGAAAATATCGAAGATAGATGAGCATATAGGCGCTGGTTCTGCTGGCATACTAGGTGATTCCAGAGTGCTTATAGATTATGCCCGTGTTCGTTGCCAGATCAATCGTCTTACGTACAATGAACCGATTGAGATAAGCGCACTCGTAAAGGACATTTCTGACAGAAAACAAAGATTCACGCAGATTGGCGGCATAAGACCTTTTGGCATAAGCTTGCTCGTAGGCGGGATGAACGAGACTTCACATCTTTTTGAGACAGACCCTTCAGGCACGTTACGTGAATGGAAGGCGCATGCTATAGGCCGCGGGTCAAAAGAAGCTAGGAAGGTTCTAACAGAAGAATATAAGGACAGCATGCAGAAAGATAAGGCCATAGACCTTGCACTGAAGGCTTTGAAAGCAGGAGAAAAAAAAGTCGGATCGCGTTCTGTTGAAATAGGCATTGTGGAAGACAAAAAATTCCGTCTCCTTGAGCGTAATGAAGTCAAGGAACTTATCAAAAAGTTTGTTTAGTGCATTTCAATTATTGTACCGTTTTATAAGCCATTTAATCTTTAAAAGTATGAAAAAGTATGAACTTTCTGGTGACAGGCTTAGATGAACTTGAATGATATCGCGGATGTCAGCGACCTGGATAGCAATCTTGTAAAGGGCCAGAATGTTCTTCTTAGAGTTTCTTTTGACGCATTCGATAGTCAGGGAAATATAAAAGACAGTGTGCGCATAGAAGCAGCTGAACGCACAATAAGGATCCTTAAGCAAAAGGGCGCTAAAAATATTATACTCCTGACGTACGCAGGACGGCCTGACAAAAATGCTGAGAAAATAGGCGAGAATGCAAAGTTTTCAGGAAAATTATATGATAAGCGCTTTAGCGTGAGACCTGCCGCTGATTTTCTGCACGGCCTGCTAAAAGAGCGCGTCCATTTTGTTTCTGCGCTGGATGATTACGGGAATTTTCACGAAAATGCATCAGATTATCTAGCTCACGCCAGAGACTACATGGAAAAAAATGTTGATTACAGCGGTGTCGTGCTTCTTGATAATCTTCGCTTCTGGGAAGGTGAAAACAACGGCGATAAGCCTATTGGCAAAGAGTTTGCCCAGCTCATTGCGACACTTGGCACGATATACGTCCAAGACGGTTTTGCCCAGGCACACCGCGAAAGCAATGCCACTATAAGCGAGATAACAAGACATACAAAGATCAATGTATTGGGCATGCACACAAGGTCTGAGATCCAGTATCTGAGCAGAGTTTTTGACAACCTTCTGAAAGAAAAAAGAAATCCATTTGTCTTTATCCTGGGCGGCAAAAAAATAGAGACAAAGCCTGGAATCGTATCAAAGATAGATATTGTGAACAAGCTTATGAAAAACATGAAGACAGGCGACAAGATACTGATCGGCGGCGCGATGGCATACCCTTTCATGATAGCAGAAAAATATCTTTCAGATGTCAGGCAGGGCAAAGAAAAAATAATAGATATATTGCCTGAGGAAATCGTGTCAGTTGTCGGGAATTCATACATAGAGTGGGACCAGATACATGACCAGATAATGATAGCAGGAAAAACCTTGCTCAATGCTGAAAAAAGACGCGAGGAAGGGTCTGATATATCTGTAAAACTGCCTGTGGACCATTGTGTAATGGGCAACAGTCCTCGATACGCAGAGCAGCTTGGCAAAGACATGGTCGCTTGCGATATAGGACCTAAAACACTGGACATCTGGCAAAACGAAATCAAGAATGCCCATACAATCCTGCTCATCGGCCCATTGGGCATTTACAAAAACAAGGTATTTTCTGAATGCAGCAGAAGATTTGTAGAATCCATAGCTGAAAGAACAAAGGACAATGTCACTACCATAGCAGCTGGCGGCGACACTGCTGAAATGGTGCGAACATTTGGATGCAGCGACAAATTCTCTTTGGTGTCAATAGGCGGTGGTGCGACATTGGAATTTCTTTTGCACGGTCATCTTCTGTCTTTAAAACTACTCGACACAAGGGAAAAAATTAAGGCCATGGTGCCGTTGAGTCAGGCCGAGTGATAATTATGATAAAAGTTTGCGTAAATGGTTATGGTACTATCGGCAAACGTATAGCTGAAGCAGTTGAAAAGCACCCAAAACTAAAGCTGCTCGGCGTGACAAAATTCACGCCTGACCAGGACGCAAGACTGGCTATCGTGTCTGGAAAAAAACTTTTTGTGCCTGCTGAATCTATGAGCATATTCGAATCCAGTGGCATGGAGATAAGCGGAAGCGTAGAAGAGCTCATAGACCAAGCCGACACTGTCATTGACGCTTCTTCTGATGGCAAGGGAATCAGGAATAAGGAAAGCATTTACGTGCCAAAAAGGAAAAGATCAATCTTCCAAGGCGGTGAAAAAGCAGATATAGGATTGAGCTTCAATTCAAGATGCAATTTTGACAAGGCAAAAGGTCAAGATTATGTCAGGGTTGTAAGCTGCAATACTACAGGGTACTGCAGAATAATAAAACCGATATCTGAAAACTATAAGATAAAGCACATCGACGCATTTCTCGTGAGAAGGGGAGCAGATCCAAATGACGCAAAAGGATCTTCGCTCAATGCAGTCGAATGGAAAGCCAACAGCCACCACGCCGATGATGTGAGAACCATTATCGATGTTCCTATAAGCAGCATAGCGTTCAAGATACCACACACACATTGCCATGTTAATTCTATGAAGATGACGTTTGACGGTGAAATACCGTCAAAAGAAGATATCTTTGATTTGTTCAAGAGCGAAAGGGTTCTAGTGCTCAACAATGCTTCCACAAGCTCGCAGATCGTAGAAGCTGCAAGGGACATTGGAATGAAGAGATTTGATTTATTCATACCTGCTTTGCTGATGAACACGTTCATGGCAAATGACAATGAAATATTTATTTCTTTTGCTGTCCCGCAGGAATCTGTCACAGTCCCAGAAAATCTCGATGCACTAATGGCGCAATCCAATCTTCTTAGCCAAGAAGAGTCCACAAAGCTTACTGACGAGTTGCTAGGCCTGAAAAAAATGAAGTCAGAATTCGAGCGCATTTTTTCATGATTCTTATGGCATTGAAATACCCTCTGCTGATAATCAATTTAAAAAACTACAAAGAGTCTGTGGACAATGCAATTGAAATAGCAAAGACCGCGGCTGAGATTGCAAAAGATACAGGCGTTGATGTGATTCTCGCACCATCTCATCTTTCATTAAAAGATATATCAAAGATAATTCCAGTATTTGCGCAGAGCATAGATCCTGTAGAAGCAGGAGCCCATACAGGAGCCATACTTGCTTATGATGCAAAAAAATCTGGCGCAGTCGGCACGTTGATAAACCACAGCGAGCGAAGAATTCCTTTTGATGATATAAAAAAATGTGTTGAAATCTGCAAATCAGTAGAACTGCTCTCGTGCGTGTGCGCAAAAAGCGATGAAGAAGCAGAAGCAATGGCAAGACTGAAGCCGGACATGGTTCTGATAGAACCACCTGAACTTGTTGGCGGCAATGTTTCCGTTTCTGCAGCCAGACCAGAGATAATATCAAATTCTGTCAGGCGCGTGAAAAAAATTTCGCCGCAAACAAAAGTGCTCTGCGGTGCAGGCATCAAAAGCAAAGATGATGCAGAGAAAGCCATAAAGCTCGGTGCAGACGGCGTTGGTGTAAGCTCAGGTATTGTGAAAGCACTGAATATAGAGAAAGCAATACGCGATATTGCAAGCGGTTTTAAATAAATTGCCATTCAATTTATCTTAAGTTACTGAAAGCTGCCTCGATTACAGAACATATAATTATTGTACTTCAGGCAGTTTATTACTGGTGATTGAATGGTTACAGTAGAGGACGCTATTATAGCGCGTTATACAAAGGATGGAAAACACTTTGAGATTCTTGTTGATCCAGAAACAGCATATAATCTTAAAGAAGGAAAGACTGTTTCTCTGAGTAGGATGCTCGCTACGAACCTTGTTTTTACTGATGCAAAGAAAGGCACAAAGGCAGGCTCAAATGATATCCAAGCTGCATTTGGCACAAGTGATGTCGAAAAAATAGCTGAAATGATTGTAAAGAATGGGGACCTGCAGCTTACCACGAATTTTCGACGCAAGAAAATAGAAGAGCGCAGGAAGCAGATTGCAAATTTCATAAGCAGGAATGCGATAAACCCCCAGACAAAGGTGCCGCATCCGCAGGACAGGATACTTAATGCAATGGACATTGCCAAAGTCAACGTCGATCCATTTAAAAGTACAGAGCAGCAGGTCGATGGTATAGTAAAAGCATTAAAGTCAGTTCTGCCTATAAGCATGGAAGAAGCAGAGCTGAATATAGAAATACCTGCGCAGTATGCAGGCCGTGCACATGGTGTTCTGAAGGAATACAATATACGAAAGGAGCAGTGGCTTTCCAACGGCTCGCTGGCTGCGAAAATAGTAATACCAGCTGGTCTCAAGGAAAGCATATACAGAAAGCTAAATGCAATAACAGCAGGCAGTGCAAAGATCATGGAAGAGGTGAAAAAACAATGACAGAGAGAAGGCTTGTTATTCCCGGAGAGCTCTTGGGAAAAGGGCACGCAGGCCACGGGGCATTCGAAGAAAACGGCGACGCGTATTCAAAATTCATAGGACTTGCAGAAGAAAGAAACGGCACTTTCATAACAATACCGCTCAGCGGCGTCTACAATCCAAAGCGAGGTGACGGCGTCATTGGCAAGATAGAAGATGTCATATTTTCGAAATGGATCATTGATATAAATTCTCCTTACCAAGCAGTGCTTCCTTTGAGCGAAGCAACCGATGAATTTATAGACCTAACAAAAGTCGAGTTGACAAAGTATTTTGACTTTAACGATGTTGTTTTTGCCGAGATATCGAGTGTCACAAAAACTAAGAACGTGCAGCTTTCCATGCGCTCGCGCAAGTGTCGAAAGCTCAGGGGCGGGCGTCTTATAAAAGTCACGCCAGCAAAAGTACCGCGGATAATCGGTAAATCCGGATCCATGGTCGAGATGATAAAAGAAAAGACAAATACCCAGATAGTTGTTGGCCAAAATGGCCTTGTGTGGATAAAAGGCGACAATGAGCACGTAGCTGCTGAAACCATACTCATGATAGATCAAAAGTCACACGTCAAAGGACTTACTGACCAGATAAAGGAATTTCTTGAAAGCAAGAGGAATCAGCCATGAAAAGCAAAAAACCAATACCTGTTAAGATTATATCAAGGCCATTCCCCAAACTGGCAATGAAATATGAAATAATACGTTTATTTGTAGAAGTGGTCTTTATGACAGCCGGAGTTTTAGTCGGAATTGAAGGTTTAGTTGCGCAATTTTCAGATCGCGATATGCAGACAGCTGTTGTTTATTATTCAGTTGCATTTCTTTTATTCGGATTATCAAAATTTTCATACCGGATAGGATACCCGAGGCGATAATCATGAGATTAGGTGGAAGGAAAAATGATGAATTGCGCCCTGTAGAAGCAAAAGTAGGTATCCTGC
>CAYIKG010000037.1:0-7676 GCA_964363955.1 uncultured archaeon
CTTCAGGCGTCCAAGCTTTCCATAATGCAAAGTCCTGGACTTCATCCTTTGTATAACTGTCTTGTGTGACGCGTGTGCCTGATTTTAATGCCTTTATCTTCAGCTTTGCAAGCCTTCCATAATTCTTGAATTTTGATATGTCATAATAAACAGAGCCATCGTCGCTGATGTACGCAATTTTCTTTTTCAAGAGCGCTGAGATAATATTTAGCATTTCGTTTATGTGCTCTGTTGCGCGTGGATAAACATCAGCGCGTTTTATGCGGAGTGCATCAAGGTCTTCAAAGAATGCTTTTTCATATCTTTCAGTAAATTTTTTCAGCGAAATGCCCTCTGATTTAGCGCCTTTTATTGTCTTGTCATCAACGTCTGTTATGTTCATGATAAGCTTCACTTTGTGGCCAAGAAACCCCAGGTACCTACGAAGCAGATCAGAAAAAATATAGGCGCGGAAATTGCCTATGTGCGCATAGTCGTACACAGTCGGACCGCAGAAATACATTCCAACGGCTTTCTTTTTTATTAGTTCCTTCTTTTTTGTAAGGGTATTATAGAGCCTCAATACCATAGTTATTCATTGAGGAAAACCATTAAATAATATATTTTAAAAAGGAAATGAGACATTATCGCCGGGATGACAGAGCGGCCATCTGCTAGACGAAGCAGACCGCAGATGTGCTCGCCTGCAGAGCGAGTTAGCGGGGTTCGACTCCCCGTCCTGGCTTTTAAAAATTTTGTTCTGTAGATTAATGTCATGCCCTCACTTGTTCACCCAGGCGTGCCGAATAACTTTGTCGGGTATGACAGTGACCCAGAGAAAGCTAAAATATGGGTATTTGGCGTGCCTTTTGACTCAACAACAAGCTACCGCAGTGGCGCAAGGCGCGGGCCTCGTGCTATTCGTGAAGCATCGCAGCAGACAGAAGTCTTTGACATCCTAACAAAATCTGACATAAGCATGGACCCCGGCTTCTTCGATCTTGGCGATATGGATGTTGCGCGCGGCGATTCAGCAAAAACTGTGAAAATGGTAGTAGATGAGATAAAGAATATTCTGGACAGCAACAAAACTCCATTGATGCTTGGCGGCGAGCATACGCTAACAGCAGGCGGTGTCCAGGGTGTCAAGGAATTTTTCAACAAGCCATTCAAAGTTATCTATTTTGATGCGCACGGCGATCTGCGAGATGTTTATGAGCATGACAAGTACAACCATGCGTGCACAGCAAGGCGCGTTGTCGAGGAAGTTGGCAAAGAGAATCTGCTTGAAATAGGCATCCGAGAAATTTCTGAAGAAGAATTTCAGCTTTTTGGCGACAGGATGATCTTCCGCCATGAATGCAGGAACGACCATAAAAGCACTATCGAGAAAATAAAAAAATTTGTTGCAGGGTCAGATATCTACATATCTTTGGACATAGATGTAATGGACGTCGGCGTTGTGCCAGGCACAGGAACACCTCAAGCTGACGGCCTGCTTTATAACGAGATTCTTGATTACTTTATTGCTTTGAAGAGCTGCAAAAAAATCCTTGCCATGGATCTGATGGAGCTAGCGCCATTGCGCGAGAGCCACGTATCAGAAGTTTCTGCCACGAAACTGCTCTTTCAAGCATGCGCGCAATTAAAAGAGAAATTTTAGAGGAGAAAATTTCTAGGCAAAAACAAAAAAAATCAAATTATTTATATCTGTTGATTCATTATTCAACTAATGCCGGAAAAAAAATCTGATGAGAAACAAAAAAATTTTCTTAGGAAAAAAGTTGAGGCAATTGAAGTTGATGGCAAGAGCATTTCGCAACTGCTTAATGCAATGGCAAACACAGGATTCCAGGGCAAAAAGCTTGCTGAGATTGTCGATGTCTATGAGAAGATGGCAAACGACAGGGACGTGACTATATTATTTGGTTATGCCGGTTCTTTGAGCACGACCGGGCAATGGAAAATCATAAACTGGCTCATAGAAAACCGTTTCATAGACGTGCTGGTTGGCACAGGCGCCAATCTTTCTGAGGACATTGTCGAGGCCATGGGCTTCCAGTACTGGCAGGGTCATCACAACGTCAACGATGAGGAGCTGCTGGATGCCAACATAAACAGATATTACGATGTCTACGGCACTGAGGCGGACTACATGAAGATGACCGAGCTGCTGGCCGACTTTTACGTAAATAACCTGAAACCAGACCATCCATACTCTTCTCGTGAGATATTCTATCTCCTTGGCAAGTGGCTCGAGAAGAGAAGGATAAACAGCATTGTTGCAACTGCAGCAAAGCACAAGGTGCCGGTTTTCTGCCCAGCCATAGTAGACAGCCCGTACGGCGACGCAGGGCTCATCGCAAAGAGCAAGGGCTTCAACCTGGTCATCGACAACATGAAAGACTATGTGGAATTCATGAAGCTCAGCGAGAAGACAAAGGACACAGGCGTAATCTACATAGGGGGCGGCGTGCCGAAAGATTTCATACAGCTCTTTGCTGTGACCGCAAACTTGATGTACCCAGACAGAGAAGTGCCTGGCAGGAAGACCGCGATACACAGGACAACAGAGATCACCGGTCAGATAAGGGAAACATATTATCCGCATAAATATGCGCTGCAGATAACAACAGACTCGCCTCAGTGGGGCGGATTATCTGGTTGCACATTCGAAGAAGCCACGAGCTGGGGCAAGGAGCTTCCTAATACTTTGAAGGTGCAGTGCTATTGCGACGCGACGATTGCGCTGCCTATTGTGACGCACGCATTGAACGAGCGCATAAAGGAGAGACCAGTTGCGCCAGATTTCTCATGGTTTTTCAAGGAATTGGATAAAGTATAAGAACAGGGAAACACAAATAAATACAGAACTAGATAATTATGGTCTATAAATTTAATCAGATACGCAAAGTGCAGGGGGTGTAAAACATGGCAAAGAAAAAACGCAGAGCTGGATCAAAGAGGATGTAATTAAATTATTTCTTTTTCAAGGCGAACAGTAAATGACATAATTTATTAATAACAATTTATTGTTCGCTGCAAGCTTACTTGTTTCTTGATATGATCAGATAATTAGATAAAAGAATAAACAAAGCACCAAATACTAAATTTATTGTTAGTGGTTCCAATAAAAAAATGGCTGCAAGCAATGTTGCGCTTACTGGCTCCAGCAAAAGCAAGATGCCAGCATCTGACGCAGGTACCTTTTCTAATCCTTTGTACGTAAGTATGATTGCAAACCCCCAGACATACACTGCGTATATTGCAAAGAAGAGCAGATTGCTAGCTGAATGGGAAGAAAATCCTGTTATTGCAGGGTCTTTGATAAAAGAGCTGACTAATGGATAAAGCACGACAAGCATGATAACAGCAAACAAGCTGCGCCAGAAGTTTATCGCTGTTGGCGCGATTTTTCTTATGACGCCTTTTCTGCCATAAATTATCCACAAAGACAGCGCAATGCCAGAAAGCAGGGCCAGCAATATGCCAACTGGATTTGCTTCAAGGTTAAACGGCTGCACCAGGATGACCATGCCAACAAGTGCGATCAGCAACGAGATTATTTTATATTTGCCTATTTTTTCATTAAGGGATATTTTGCTGATCAGAACTGTATAGAAAGGCTGCGTATATAGCAGGAATGCAGCAATAGCAACTGGCACGCCAAGGACAATGCTGCCAAACAAGGAAAAGGCTGCAAAAACCTCTATCGCTGCGTATGTCACAAAAAATCCTAGGTCCCTTTTCCACATCCTGTGTTTCACAGCAAAAGGCAGCATCGAGATTGCGCCAAAGCTCAACACGAGCAGCGCTATTTCATAGAGCGAAAAGCCAAGATCAGAGAACAATCTTGTGCCAAAAGCTATCAGGCCAAACGAAATGCCAGAAATAATCAGATACGCATACTCTTTCTTCATAGACATCAGAAAATCAAAGTCACCATAACAACAAAAAGTGTCATGCTGCCGACATCAGCAATTGACGTGCTTATAGGTATCAGGAAATTGTTAGGGTCTTCGTTTCTTTTGAATATATAGAAGCCAAACGTAATGGAGACAGCGGAAATAGAACTTACAAGTATCAGCGTTGACAGAACTGCGATTCCAAAAACTTTTAGTATTATATCAGCTGTCAGCGCATATCCTATCAAGTAACTGAAGATTATAGCCATCGTGCCAAGAAATACAGACGATATAAGAGCTATGAAAAATATCATTATGAACAGATCCCTGAAAGCAGATGACTTTACCCTTTCTATTTTTCCTTTGTAAAGAAGTGTGGTGAATTTGGAAGACACAACAGTGCCGAAGTCACCTATCATATCATTGAGTGCTGGCAGAAGAATGATGAGGGGAATTATGGTAACTATTTGATCTTGAATGCTCTTGAGTCCTAGTCCTCCTATCGAGGATAAAACAGAAGCTATAAGAAGAATTTTCAGGCTTTGCCGTGCTATTGTAACAGAAACATGCGTGCGTGGCCCGTATTCTTTCATGTAGAAGAGCGTCTTCCTTGATATGTGTGGATATTTTTTGTGTACTTTGTGTATAAGGGGATGGTGATATTTCCTCCTCAATTTTGTAATCTCTTTTATCTGCTTGGCAGTCTGTTTCATGCTAAATCACCACGATGACCGCCATCAGAGACAGTACGCTTATTATATCCCCTGTTGTCGTCACAAACGGTCCCATTATGTTGTTCGGATCGTATCCTTTTTTGTAGAGCCAGAATGTCATCAGTATGGTTATTGGTATTTCAACGACGTTAGCAAGTACCCCTGCGAGAACTGCGATTAGCACTATTTTCGTACTGGCGACAGCAAAAAAATAATATCCGACAAGATACGCCACGATGCCCAGGGCGAAGCTTGTAAGTATAACGAGCAGTACAGATGCTATTACGTTTCCCACAAGTATGGGATCTTTGTTAACTTTTGGTTTTATCGCACTGAGGAACAGGCCAGAACTCAATCTGGCAGCCAAAGACCCTGATATATTGCCCCGCATTTCCAGGAAACCTGGGAAGAGTATGAGCAATCCGGGTACGAGATAAAGCTTGTCGACCATCGAAGCAAGAAGGACACCCACAAAAAGACCGCCAGTTATGGAAAAGAAAACTGCCACGAGTATTTCGTCAAAGTCATTGTGCATAATACTTTTTGCAATTCCATCAATTTAAATGTCTGACTAACAATAATTTCAAATATGGCAGAAAATGTTAAGGAACATCTAGAAGATCTGAAAAATCTTTCAGAACTTATGCTCGATCTGGCATACTCGTCAGTATTTTTCGAAAGCAAGGAAATAGCAAAGGAGGTTATGGTGCTTTACAATGAGCTTGAAGATGTGGAGGAAAAACTTTATCTGCATTTGTTCGCAGGATCAAGAGGGAAGCTGCAGAAAAAATTCATCAGCGTACTGGATGTTGTTGAAAGTTCAAAATGGGTTGCAAATGCAGCAAAGAATATGAGCGAGACAGTACTCGAGGGCAAAGCCCTGCATCCTGTCATAAAAGAAGCGCTGAAGGGAACTGACGAAAGCATCGTGCGGGTTGTTGTGACAAAGAGATCAATATTGAAAGGTAAAACACTTGGTGATTTGAGGCTCAGGACAGAGATGGGCATGCACATCATCGCTATCCGTAGGGGTAATAAATGGATATTTGATCCGAAAAAACATACAGACATACTGGAAAACGATATAATGTTTGCAGTTGGTCCCAGCTTTAGCTGCAAAAAACTTAACAAACTTGCCAAGGGCGAGGCGAAGAAAATATGAGGTGTATGGATGCCTCGCATCAGAAAGCAAGATCAGAGCGTCTATGATTCCTTAACCATTTCTTTTAAAAAATTTCAGAAAAACATAAAAGAAAATTCAAAAAACATATTTGAAAGTTTTATTGCTCTTTTCATAAGTGTTATAACAGCAGTTTCAGCTGGCTTGCTTCTGGGAAAATACCAGGAAACACTGCTTCTGCTTCCAGGCCTGATCATTCTCGTGCCAGCTGCGCTCGGAATGCGCGGCAATCTTTACACTTCGCTAGGCTCTCGCCTTAGTTCTGCACTTCACATCGGCACACTGGACAAATTTTCAATGAAAAACAGAATTATGAGCGATAATGTAAAAGCTAACATAACATTGACAATAGTATCATCAGTAATTCTAGGAGGAATAGCAGAGCTGTTGTCACGCGCATTGGGCATTGAGAGCATCGGCCTGTTTTCTTTTGTACTTATTTCCTTCATAGGCGGCGTGCTCGCAGGTCTAGTTCTTCTTTTGATAACATTTGGTACAGCCATGATTTCTTACAAGCGCGGGTGGGATCTTGACAACATACAAGCTCCGTTGATAACAGCTTTAGGCGATTTTGTTACAATACCCTTTCTCTTGGTCGCCGCATTCATTGTTCAGGGGCTGCAGTTTTATAGTGGATATATCTCTATCATTGCCATCATTATCATTGCAATCGCTGTATTGAACCTTGTTTTGACATTGATAGCAAAACCAGACAACAAAGGGCTTTCGTATAAATTTATTGTCATACAGTCTTTGCCTATACTTACTATTGCAATACTTTTTGATGTAATCGCAGGCATAATTATTCAGTCAAATATCCACGCAATAGTCGCTATTCCAATATTGCTCGTAATATTTCCTGCCTTGAACGAAGAGAGCGGCAACATAGGCAGCATACTGGCGTCCAGGTTGGCAACAAAACTGCATCTCGGTACATTAGACGTCAACTTGCAGATAAGCAAAGAGGTCAGAACAGAATTTATTAATTCATATTTTCTTGCGTTTCTTATATTTCCTTTAACTGCCATAGTGGCTTATTTTTTTGGCGCATTTCTTGGCATAGGAGGCATGACACTGACAAGCATGTTGGCTGTACTGCTCATCGCTGGTTATATAATGACAACATTTGGAATAATCTCAGGGTTCTTGATATCTATGCTCTCTTTCAAGTACGGCCTGGATCCAGATAATGTTACAATCCCAATGCTAACAAGCCTCACAGACATTTTCAGCGTTGTATCATTGATAGCAGTCCTTCAGTTGTTCGGGATTCTTGCGGTTTAGAGTTTCTTTTTCCAAGGTTTTTCTTTCTAAGAAAGCTTATGCAGCCAGGGGGATTTGAACCCCCATAAACAGCTTTCCTCGTTTTTCCGCCGGCGCTTTTTCTAAAAGGGCCGCTGGAAGGCTGTTGTCCTACCGTTAGACCATGACTGCTTAATGCTACTTAGCTGCTTTTTGTCGTGAAGAATTTAAAAAGAATTAGCGCACTGTGCACATGTTCGGCCCTTCTTCAAGGTCATCTGCCTCGTCTTCGTAAAACTCTAGCTCGCCGCTGTTTATCTTTCTGATCGTCTCGTAGTTTGGCGGTTTTTCTGGTGCATGCGTTTTTATGTAATCAACAAATTCAGAACGCGACAGCTGCAATTGCGGCAATTTTTTCACATCTTTTAGCGTTGCAGAAACTGCTTTTCCAAAATCCAATTTTATGCTTGTAAAATGCCCGGGCATCACTGACAACTTGTCAGACAAGCTCATTATTTTTTCTGCATACGTGGCGAACAGATCTCCTGCGTACTCTTCTGTCTTGTTGTGCAGATCAGGCCTTGCAATGCCGTTTATGAAAAGTGTATCGCCTGTCAGCAGCTGGTTATTAACAAGAAACGTCATGCTGCCTTTTGT
>CAYIKG010000038.1:0-7611 GCA_964363955.1 uncultured archaeon
AATCCGATTATGGCACCGATGATGGCTGTTAAAGCTGTAAGGAAATTGAAAAACAATGCCTTCATCCTCGAGAAACCGCCATAGACAAGGACACTGAAATCACCTACTTCCTGGGGGATTTCATGGAATATTATTGCTATTGTCGTCGCTATTCCAAGTGGAATACTGTGCAAGAAGCTGGCAGCTATTACTATTCCATCAATGAAATTATGAACACCATCGCCGACTAAATTAAGATATGTAAATGGATGTATATCTTTTTCTCCGACGTGGTGGTGGTGCCAGTAAATGAATTTCTCGATGATAAAAAAGCCCAACATCCCGAACAATGGAAAGATAAATATGTTTTGCGCTCCATATCCAAAGGCCTCGGGCAATAAGTCTAAGAACGCAGCACCCAGCAAAGAGCCTGTTGCAAAGCTTACTAGAAAGAAGAGCATTTTTTTTAGCAATCTTTTGTTTAAAGACAGTGCTATTACTCCGACTAGGGATACCAAGCTCACTACAGTTACTGCAAGCAAAATATGAACTATTGTTGTCATTCAAATCAATTATCAGCTGATTTGTATTTAAGAGAATGTTTATTTAGAAATAATCGACCTTGCTACCAGTTTTTTGGAGGGCGGGCATCGCGGGACTTCCACAAATACAGCGATGCATAAGTTCTGTAAGGCCTCCATTTCTGGGAAAACTTGTCCAGGTTCTTCGCAGAAGTATCGCTGATGCCATAAATCCTTGCGACAGCTTTCTTTATGCCGAGATCATCTGCTGGAAATACGTCTTCACGGCCAAGCGAGAACATAAGGAACATCTCGGCTGTCCACCTTCCAATGCCCCTGATCAAAACAAGTTCATTTATTATTTCTTCGTCGGTTTGCGAGTGGAATTTCCTGGGATTTATTTCTTTGTTCACGAATTTTTTTGCCAAGTCATTCACGTAAGATATTTTCTGTCTCGACAAACCTAATTTTCTCATCCTCGTACTTGAAAGCGCAGATATTTCTTCTGGCGTTATCTTATTGTTGCAGGCTTTTTTCAAGCGTCCATAAATTGCAGAGGCAGAAGCGCCTGATAATTGCTGGTAAACAATCGACATAGCAAGGACGTTGAAGTAGTCTCTTCTGGGCTTTAGGATTTGCACACCATTATTTTTTATTATTGCTTTTAATTTCTTGTCTTTTCCTAGAAATGCTGCAGCTTCTTTCGTCATAATTATGCTTATCAAATAGGTGATAAAAATCTTATATTTCTCGTGGTTTCTATCAATTACATGAATTGGCTTAAATATTTTTCTGAATTCAAAGTTACATGCGAGTATTAACCGTAGAAGAGTTCTTTGGAGAAATTGTTGGAAAAAAATTTGGCGAATATAAACCAGGAAATCTACCAATATCTATGTCTATATCGGTGTCTGTGCCTGATATGGTTGCAGAAACATATTATGATTTTCTCAGTATAGCACTTCAGCTGTCAGAATTAGGTTATGAGCCAAGAGATGAATTTCCTGGATGGGAATACAAACCTGATGATGGTTTTGAATTTGCAGCCCGTTTTGTAGACCATGGCTACAAAAGAATATATGTTCAGAGAGGTTTCAAAGGTGAAGAACCATACTGCAATATTGGAGTCAGAAATTACCATTGGCCAGACAATCTAAAGACGATCAAAACATCCGAAGATATGCAACGTGCTATTCGACAAATTCCTTACGGACCTGACTTTATTGGAAATGCTATGCGTTGTTTCAATTCTCCTGATGGCAGATTTGTATACTTAAAATAATTCTGATTAGCGGGCCTGGAGGGATTCGAACCCCCGACCTCTCTGGACTTCAGATTGGTCCGAAGCATCGCCACGTGATGTTCAAGCGCTCTATCCAAGCTAAGCTACAAGCCCATGTATTGATTTCATTTTATAAAAGAATTTAAGCTACAGTATTAAAAATAATTTTATTTCAACAATCGCTTCAAAACACTGCGCACAACCTCTTGGTCGCCGCGGCCTTGTGTTTTGCGCATTACCTGACCAACAAGGTAGTTGAATGCCTCTTGCTTGCCAGATTTGTAATCATTTGCAGCACGGGAATGTTCTTCAATAACTTCTTTAACTATATTTTCTATGATTTCTTCATCGCTAATACGAGCAACGTCACGTTCTTTCAGCAATGCATCTGGGTCGACTGGCTGCTCTATCATCTCGCGTAAAATCAACTCAGCGCTGCGCTCTGTAATCTGCTTCTTTTCGATAAGCGACAACAATTTTTCAATATGCTCTGGCTTGATTCTAGTATCGCGAAGGCGCAAGCCATGATAATTCAATGTCTTTTTTATCTCACCCGCAAACCAGCTTGCAGCAAGTTCTTTGCTTACAGCTGATGCAACAAGCTCGAAGGCCTCAGCTAGATCTGGCTCGCTTGCTATGCTCTCAGCAAGATCTTCATTAATTCCCATTTTCTTGTACTTTTTTACTTTCTGCTGGCTGAACTCAGGCAGCTGCTTCTTCATTTCCTTCAATATTTTTGGCGATATTGTTATTCTCGGAAGATTGCCTTCGAATATATAGCCATAATCTTCCTCTCCTTCCTTGGTGCGCAGGCTCCTTGTCACGCCCGCTGCTGCGTCCCAGCCGCGTGTTTCGCGGATGATACTAGCACCGCGGCGTATTGCACCGCGCTGGCGCACAATTTCGTAATTTAGCGCGCGCTCGACTTCTTTGAAGCCAGATATGTTTTTCACTTCGACACGCTCTTTGCCAATAGATATGTTTGCATCAACGCGCATTGACCCTTCTATATACGGATTGAATACATTCAGGTATTGCAAGATGCTCGACAGTTCCTGAAGGAATATCCGCGCTTCGCGTGGGCTGGCAAAATCTGGTTCAGTTACAATCTCGCATAGCGGAACGCCTGATCGATTGTAATCAAGGAGCAGGTATTCAGCTTGTGTTATGGTGCCTACGTGCACAATTCTTGCCGGGTCTTCTTCCATCTGTATGCGCCTGATACGATACCGCTTCTTCCCGACCTTCAGATGGCCGCTGCTTGCCACTGGCACTTCATACTGCGTTATCTGGAAGTTTTTTGCCATGTCCGGATAGAAATAGCTCTTGCGCGAGAAGAATGTTTCGCGAGGGAAACGACAGTTGAGTGCAAGGCCAATTTTCATGGCCGTATTGACAGCAGCACGATTGAGCCGCGGTTTTGTGCCAGGCATTCCCAAGCAATAATCGCACGTCAGTGTATTCGGCTCATTGACAAAGCGGTTCGCGCAGCCACAGAACAATTTGCTTTTCGTCAAAAGCTGCACGTGAATTTCTAGACCGATTTTCATAATTTCTTCACCACAAGCACTTCATCATAAAATTTGTCTTTTACTTTCCTGCCATAAGGCATCTTGCCGATTTCTGTGAAACCGAATTTTTTGTAGAAATTCCTGATTTTATCGTTCTCGGGATTGTAAGAAGATTTTACCACCTTTATGTCAAATTCAGGCGCTATAGAAAAAAGCACCCCAGCGACTTTTGTTCCAATGCCATAGCCACGATACTGGTCAATTATGCCTATTACAAAATCTGCAACGTGCTCGTCTACCTTGAAATCACCGCGCATCAGTGCTGCTATCATTATTATTTTTTTGTTTGCTTCGCCAACAACAAACAGCTCGCGTCTTTTCTTTATTTTCTGCAATGTTTCTTTTATGAATTCATTCTTACCCTTTTCTGTTACAGTGCGAAAGAAACGGACATTCTCTTCTGAACCAAGTGTCATGCTTATGCATTTCCTGATCTTTGCAGCATCTTTCATTGTTGGCAGTCTAAGCACTAGTGCAAAATAATCATCATCGGTTTTTACAATAATTTTATCTATTACAAAACCTTCCTTGAGTTTCAATTTTTTCATGTTCCCACCACATTTTCCAGCGCAGACGCAGCTTCTATGACTTTTCCTTCGTTGAGATGACTGGCCATCAAATGGATTCCTACTGGCAATTTTTTGACAGAACCGCACGGCACGCTGATCATCGGTATTCCAGCAAGATTCGGCGGCACAGTGAGCATGTCCATCTGATAATGCTGTATTGGTTTTAATTTTGCAATATCTTTGAATCTTGGCGGCAGTATGGGCATTGTAGGCGCAGCAATCACGTCCACGCTCTTAAAGGCTTTTTTGAAATCATTGATTATGAGGGTGCGGACTTTCATTGCCTTTAGATAATATGCATCACGGTAGCCAGACATCCTCGCAAATGTGCCAAGGATTATACGCCGCTTTGCTTCCTGGCCCATGTGTTTTGTACGAACAGTGGAGAAATATTCGTTGAAATTTCCCTTCAGCTCTGCTGCTGCGCCGTACCTGAGACCGCAGTACTTGGCCAGGTTTGTTGACGCTTCTGAAGTGGCTATGATGTAATATGCAGCCAACGCAAAGCGTGTTGTGGGCAATGATATCGTCTTTGTTTTTGCGCCCAGCTCTTCGAGCTTGTCAATGGCACTTTCAACTTTCTGCCTGACCTTCGGGTCTACGTTCTTGAAATATTCTCTTGGGATGCCTATCTTCATGCCCTTGATACTTTTTTTTACATGCCTTGTGTAATCATCATGTTTCTTCATTATGCTTGTCGAGTCACGTGCATCATGGCCACTAATGATCGAGAGCATAAGAGCAACGTCTTCTGCAGTATCGCCAATGCAGCCAATCTTGTCCAGTGAGTTTGCATAGTCGATTAAGCCATAGCGCGAGACCAGTCCGTATGTTGGCGTAAGTCCTACGACACCGCAAAAGCTTGCTGGACATGAAATAGAGCCGCCTGTGCTCACAGCCAATGCTATGTGCGGCATGCGCAGAGCTTTTACAAGTCCTGCCGCACCTCCTGAGGAGCCACCGCACGAGCGCTCAGGGTCAATTGGATTTTTTGGTATTTCATAACCTGAATTTACAGAGAACGTGCCAAAGCCAAATTCATCTTGATTTGTTTTTCCAATGATTTTTCCGCCAGCAGCCTTGACTTTTTTCACGCACGTTGCATCAAAGAAGGGAACGTAGCCATCTAGAATTCTCGAGCCAGCAGAGCTTTGCATATCCTTTACACAGATATTATCCTTCACGCTTACAGGCAGGCCGTGCAGTCCTCCATTGTGCTGATTATCAACTTCAGCTATTTCGCGCAGAAAATGAAACTTATTATTTATCTTTCCCAATGCGCGCATAAAGTGATCGATAAAATCAGCGTAATCTATATTGCCTTCTCTGGAAAGCTGCAAAAATTCGCGCACACCCATTTCATAATTTCTGCCCATAGTCGTATCCCATATTATTAGACAGCCCTAGGGCCTTTGAAGAATCCCTTTTCTTTGTGCTTTGTGTTTTTTAGAGCTTCTTGATTGCTGATGCATTTTTCTGTTTCATCTTCGCGGAAGACGTTTTTTATCATCAGTGGCTGGAAGCTTGGCTCTACGCTTCCAGTAGGGGCTTTGTCCAATTCCTTGAATGCAAGCAAAATATCATTAAGATCCTTGCTCAGATTTTTTGCTTCATTGTCATCAAGATAAAGTCTGGCAATCCGCGCCACCTTCTGGACAATTTCAGCAGAAATCCTCTTTTTTGCAAACGTCTTTTTTAAAACCCTTTTCTTAGAAGTTCGTGGACGCTTAGCCATGTGAAGTAATTGGAAACAAAGTATTATAAAAAGATTGTGTTCCAAAAGAAATCAATGAAAGTTGATTTTAGATCAGCCGTTAGCAATTCATGGAAATTTGCGACAAATGCAAAACGCTTTGTTCTTATGACAGCGTCGTTACTGGTCCTTATTTCCATTATTCTTGTTTCCTTGCTTTCGCTTGGAAAAGGCATAACAGGAGATGTTGCACAAATCTTCCAGTATGGCATTGGTCTAGTAATAGTCATAATCATAGGCGCGCTCTATTTTGTTTTCATTGACGGCACGTTTGTGCATAATTATTCCAGCAAAGGCACGCTTTCGAAGAGCGCGGGCTATATAAAATCCAGATATTTGACACTGCTTCTGGCAATGATCCTGACAGGAATAATAGGCAGTGCATTCGAGTTCTTTGCAAAGCTCTTCCCATCAATTGCCGGAGCAGTTATTTCTTTCATATTCAGCATAACACTTGCTATCATTTTCTACTTTGTCAAGCAAGAGGTAATCATCGGCAAAAAAGGCGTTATAAATTCTTTAGAAGGCTCGTATAATATTTTCAGGAAAAACGTTTCTGCAGTCATACTTACACTGATAGTTTCAGCAATAATTTCCCTTCTTATTATATTTGTATCTGCCATACCGCTTGCAATTGCTGCGATCGGGCCAATCTTGTCAGTAATGCAAGGCGCTAGCATCGCAGCTGCCTTGTCATCAGTCAATATCGTTCTGCTTTCAATAGGAGGCATTATATTAATTGCTGGTTTTTCCCTGGCCAGCCTGGTTTCAATTGGAATTAACACGGACATTTACGCGCAGCTCAGGAAAAAGAAGAAGTAACTTTTCATATTACGTTTTCTTTTGGTACAGGTTTCTTTCTGAATAACATTTTTCAATAGTTCTCTTTCCGTTAACGGTTTCTTTTACTAAAAGAAAGGGTTAAAAGAAAGAGTCGGCGCCGCCCAGGGGCTTTGGTCATGGCCGCTGCCCTTGAAACGGCGCCTCATCTTTGGGGTGTGGTCAGTATAAGTGTGAAACCTACGGTTTCCCCCTTATCAACCCACCTTCCCTTGAAGGCGGTCGGATTCTACCTCATCTGTGATTGAGCCCGGGCCAATTCTTTAGTTGGTCCGAGTATGAATGGTGATCTTACACCAGTGACTATGGTGATTACCTGCAAGCGGTCTTCGTATTCTGGCAATATGCGCGCCCCCCATATGATCTGTGAACTGAAAGCAATCTCATTTTGCAGGATCTCGCCTACTTTGTTGATTTCATCAAGCGTAAGGTCAGGACCGCCTATAACTTGCACTAGAGCGCCTCTTGCTTCCTTGTAATTGACTTCAAGCAATGGATGGTTTAGAGCAAGCTTTACAGCATCTTCAGCGCGATTTTCACTATCACTTTCACCAACGCCTATGCTTGCTACCCCTCCTTCGTGCATAACAGCGCGCACGTCAGCATAATCAAGATTGACTAATGATGGTTCTGATATAGTTTCAGTTATGCCTTTTATCATTGTTGCTATGAGACTGTCAGCAACGCCAAACGCCTTTTTTAATGGCAAATTACCAGCAAGGCTCAGCAACCTCTGGTTTTCTATCACTATTACAGTGTCAACAACCTCGCGAAGCTTGATCAATCCTTCCTCTGCGCGCATAATCCTCGCTTTCTCTATTTTGAACGGCAATGTAACCACTGCAATGCATATTGCCCCAGCTTCCTTGGCGTATCTTGCTATAACAGGCAATGCACCAGTGCCTGTGCCGCCGCCAAGGCCGCATGTCAGGAAAACAAGATCAGAATCACGCAAAAGCTCTTTGAACTGCGTTTTATTTTCCAGAGCTGCGTTCTTTCCTATTTCAGGATAGCCGCCAGCTCCGAGGCCCTTTGTAAGGCTTTTACCAATGAGCATTTTCTTATCTGCCTTGACGCTCAGCAAGTGCTTGGCGTC
>CAYIKG010000039.1:0-7500 GCA_964363955.1 uncultured archaeon
ACGACATGTTTGATTATAAAAATGCCTATATACTGGTGGCTGAGAAATGATCGAACAGCGGTTGCAAGCAGAAACGGAAAAATGGCTTGAGCGTGCGAAACAGGAAAGAAGAAAGATAAATGCCGACGATAAAAACGTTGATTTTTTGAAGAATATAGACGCCTACATGAAGGATGCAGAACACTTCATGAAGAGCGATGACTTAATACGTGCATTTGAAGCTGTAATCTGGGCTTGGAGTTGGCTTGAAATAGGAAAAGAACTAGGTATATTCAGAAAAACGGACTGACATTTCTGAATAAATAATACCATAACAATGCCATGATTACAAAACCAATAGCGCCAGTAGCTATACGTAAAAGTTTATGATCAAGTTCATCCCAGTCTTCTTTTGTTAATATCCAGAAGGTCTTCATGATTCCTTTGATTATTTCAATTTTTGACATAAGACAAATATTCACACAAAGTATATAAAAGTTTTATAGCTTCTTTATCTTACCAGGTCTTGGCTCGAAGCATATGCCTTCTTCAAGAATCTCATTGATTATTGAATCAAGTACATCCTCTTCGATACCACTTTTTTGCATGAGTTCGGAATAATCGCAACCACCGTCTTTATCAAGCTCGCTGATGAGCTTAAGAACAGTCTCCTTTGTCTCGATCTGCTCTGGCTGCACTTCCTGTTCTGTCTGCAGGATAGCTTCTACATCTTGCGGTGATATCCCAAGTCTTTCTTTCAGCATGCGTTTGAGCTCTGCTACGTCTGATACGTTCTTCTGATAGCTTGATACCGTTTCCCTTTTCATGTTCCATTCCATTTTATCTTTTCTTATCTCAAGTTCACGCAAGATCTCGTAATTTGGATCACCGACCTTTCTAATAATCTCAGGCGTAAGATATAATTCGCCGTTATATTCACGGACCTTACCAATAAAGTCGACTATATCCCCGGGCAAAAAAGGATCAAAGACAGATACTATGTTGAACGCCTTTGCACGTATTGTATCTGTTCCGTCGTCAAGTGTCATTGCTGCGTACTTGCCGCTTTCGGAAAGAAACTTATCGACTATTGTGGCAAGTATACGGACGCGGGACAAACGCCTACCATCATTTGTAAGCACGTAGTTTGATTCAAATCCAGGCAGAACTACATATCGACCACTAGTTATATCAAAAATATTCGTTTTTATTGAAGTCAATCTTTTCATTTCCATATTAATCATAATTTCCTGATGTAGCCTGCGCGTGGCTCAAAAATACTGCCTTCGCGTTTGAAATGCTCGATCACGTCATCTATGTCTTCTACGCCGCGCGTCTCTGCCTCTGCCTTTATGTCATCAACAGATATTTCTTTTCCAAGCTTCTGAAGCTCGTTTATTATTTCCATTATTACCGTGAATTTTCTCCTCTTGGTAGAAGTTATGCCGCTTTCAATCTTGTCGATGTCGAATCTCTGTGTTTCATAATCATATCCAAGCTGTATCAGTGAATATTTCATAATATTTATTGCCCTTTCTGCATCTTCTACGCGGACTTTTGTATCCAGTCTTATTTTCGCCGATGCCTCGGCAAGACGTAACAGAGCTTCGTACTGCCTTAATGTTATGCTCACGACAGGGACTTCCGAACCAGCGTAACGATTGCGCATATCGACATAGAAATTTTTTAAGTGTTGGGCTGCATCGTATGTCAGCTCAAATTCCTTGATCCTTTTCGCGTATGCAATATATTTTCTCAGAAGATTCAGATCTATCACGGGCTCTATCATCTTTGGTTCTGTTCTTGACATTATGATATGCTCGGCGAGCTTCTCGTCTAAACTACGGTCAGGTATATCGCGTAATACAAATTTCAAATCAAACCTCGAAAGCAGCGTCTCTGGTATATTCAATTGCTCTTGTACCGAGGCTGTAGGGTCAAATCTCCCGAATTTTGGATTTGCGCCTCCGAGTACTGCTGTCTGTGCCGGGAGCGTAGCAACGATACTTGCTTTTGCAATGCTCACAGTTTCAACACTCATAGCCTCGTGCATTGCTATCTGGTCATCTCTGCTAATCTTATCAAATTCATCTATACCTATTACAGATTTGTTTGCAAGTATAAGTGCCCCTGCTTCAAGGACCCAGCTACCTATCATTTCATCCTTACGTACAGTCGCAGTTAAACCAGCGCCAGTAACACCAGAACCAGAAACATACTTGCCTCTAGGTATAATACTTGCAACAAGTTTTAGCATCACTGTTTTTCCAACACCTGGATCGCCAGTGAGCAAAATGTGAATATTGCCACGTATTCTTGACCCATCTGGCATATAATGCGATACTCCGCCAAACATCTGGAAAGCCAAAGCTTCTTTTATCTCATCTATGCCGTATATGGCTGGGGCTACAGATGCCTTAAGTTTTTCATATATATTAGGATCGCTTGCAAGCTCCCTGATGCGCTGTTCATCTTCTGGTCTGATTTCCATTTCATCAAATTCTATCTCTGCGTGTTCAACATGAACTGTTTCTATATAAATGTCCATTCTCGTGCTAAGACGACCTTTTATGCGCTTTGGTAATTCCTTGAGGATGCCGACAATAATTATGCGATTTCCCGGGTCTGTCTTTCTTTGCATCCTAGGTGTTGTGAGATCTTCCTTCAGGTATACTGATATGCCGCCTGACTGCTCGCCTTCTGTTATCTCAAAAGGCTCTATGACAGAAAGCCAGCGTATATCAAAAGTCTTTTTCTCCACAAAATCAAAATCTCCGCGCCTACCGCACTCACAAACAAAAGGCTTCTGCAAAACATACATGTCCTGCTCTACTGAAATCAATGTTCCGCAGTCAGGGCACTTGAAGCTGGCTTCATAAATCTGCGGTTTTACCTCGCTACCTGATTTCACTATAGCATCAATTGTCCATAATTTTCCAATATGCTTTGCCCTTAGATTTCTTATCCTTATGGCCCTGCTTTCTGGCAAGTTCCTGATCCTTACATTTATTTTTTCAAACACAATACTCTTTGCTGCATTTCTAAATGCCTTCAGGATATTCTCTGGATCTTCAAGCAGGGTATCTGCAACACCTGAATCGAACCTATCAAGCGCTGAAAAATCCACAACCAATGCTTTTTCTTCGCGCAAAGCTTTTTGCAATTCATTAAAATATTTCTCGTTCAAAAACTCGCTGAAACGATCTTCAATATTATCCAAAACAACCATTGTGAACACCAACATTACTACAACAAAATAAAAATAGCAGCCGCAAGACTTTTAAACGGCGTGTGACCCCTTTATTTCTTATGGAGCAAGAGTCATCATTGATGAGTAACTATAGCTTCAGGCTCCTAAGCCTTTTTTCAAGCTTGTTGACAGCATTTTTCACGTCATTAAGGCTTTTTGCTCCTGCGCATACTACGCGGCCTGAGCTGAATAACAGGAAAGCAACCTTAGGGTCGAAAATTCGGTAGACAAGACCTGGGAATTGCTCTGGCTCGTATTCGCTGTCTTCGAGCTTGAATGCAAGCTGATCAAGATTAAGGTCACGCTCTAAATTCACAGAAACAACGATATTTTCAATCTTTACCTTTATGTTATTTTCGTTAACACGCACTCCAACTTTTTTTATATTTTTTACAGTCTTGCGCAATGCCTCCTTAGCTGCTGACGTGCTGCGCGCACCCACGCATATTATCTTGCCAGAACGGAAAACAAGCGTCGCGACCTTTGGCTCTGTCAAACGGTAGACAAGACCTGGGAATTGCTCTGGCTCGTATTCGCTGTCTTCGAGTATGGTCAGCAGCTTGTCCAAGGATAGTATTTTTTTGATGTCAGTAGAAGCAACGACGTTCTCAATCTTTATTTTTCCTGTCATTATCAAAGGCACCTATCTTCCCTTCAAAAAAAGTTCATTTAAATACGCTTTATTTAAATGTAACGTAAAATATTTAAATAGTATGATATTTCGCGATTCCTTTGAAGTGCAGACGAAAATACTTAATTACGCAAACATTACAAAGGAAATTCAGCAAATTGTCGAAAAATCAAAAATTAAGGAAGGCATTTGTCATTTGTTTCTTCCAGCAACAACTGCAGGTATCATGGTCAACGAGATGGACCACTTCCTCATCGAGGATTTCAAACGATTCTTCCGTGAAATCGCTAGCGAGGAGCGAATGTACGCCCATACAGACAATGCTCATTCCCATATACGCGCTGCAATGCTGTCTCAGAGCATATCTTTCCCTGTTTCCAGGGGCAAAATCATGCTAGGCGCGTGGCAGAGCATTTTATTGTGGGAGTTTGACATAAAAGATCGCAAAAGGAAGATCATAATTACTATTACCGGTATCTAAGAATTTTATATACTTTCCTGTAAAGTTAAACGTATGAAAGTAGGAGTGCTCTACTCTGGCGGCAAGGACTCGACGCAGGCAGTAAAGCACTGTATGGACAAGGGATACGAAATAGTATCTCTTATCTCAGTGAAGCCAAGGAATGAAGAAGCATATTTATGGCACTACCCCACAGTAGAATTGTGCAAGCTTTCAGCAGAAGCCATGAATCTGCCGATAATGCTCATTCGTTGCGACGAGATCGGCCCTAAAGTCGAGGCAAAATGCCTTGAACCATTGCTCGCAAAGATGAAGGTAGATGCCTTGGTGCTAGGTGGCGTTGGCCTTCAGCAGACGCAGATAAAAGAGATTGACAATGTCGCAGAGAAATATGGCATAAATGTTCTGGTGCCTTACTCAGATTATACGTCTGAGCAGTTACTCTTAGAAGAAATAAAGCACTTGGAAATAATCATGACCGAAGTCGCGGCAGATGGCCTTGACAAAAATTGGCTTGGCCGCACAATTGACGGCAATGCATTTAACGAATTAAAGAAAATAAGCGAGAAGCATGGGTTTGACATTCTTGGCGAAGGCGGGTCTTTCAATACATTTGTCACAGATGCGCCATTTTTCAAAAAGCGCGTACAATTGCTCAATTCAGCAATAGTATGGGACGAGAAGACGAGATCTGGCTATGTTGTAACAGACGCGACGCTGACCGAGAAGATGGCTGTCAAAGTTTGAGCTTTTCAGCCAGCTGGCCGACGACACTTATCTTCGATACAGGCGTCTCTATTGTGTCAGTTGCGAGGAATTCCTTCGCGTGTGGGGAGATTCTGCCAATACTTTTATCAGAAACAAGATGCACGACATAGCAAGAAACATTTTTTGCACCTTGCTTTTTGCACAGTTCTATTGCCGGCACAATGGTGTTTCCTGAACCCGATATATCATCGACAATAATTGCATCCTTACCATGCAAATCATAGCTGCTGTTCATCTCTATTTCGCCTGTAGCAAGATCCCTGTGCTTCTCGAAAAGAACATAGTCACAGTTCAAGGCATCAGCTACTGTGCTTGCAAAAAAATCTGCTCCATCATCAGGGCCTACTATTATTGGATTAGAAAATTTTTTATTTCTCAGATAATTGCCAATTGCCGCAGATCCATTTACATTGAACGCGTCTTTGCCGATCGACAATTTTTCTTTATCTTTCTCAGCGTGTGATGATACTGTGAAAAATCTGTCCGCGCCTGCATCAAAAAGCGCTTCTAAAACAAATTTAGCAGAAAAAGGCTCACCTTCCCGGAAGGGCTTATCTTGTCGCGCATAAACAAAGTAAGGCATGACAACATCAATATTTTCTGCAACTTCCCGCAGGGTTTTTAACAATAGCAAAGTCTCAACAAAATACTTATTCGGTTCCAAGGGAAGTTTCGCGCGATTAACCAAAATAACATCTTCACTTACATCGCCAAGAATGCGCGGGCAAATTTCGCCGTCAGGAAATGTTCTTTGCTCGAACTTGACAAAATCGGCGTTAAGCGACTTTGCTAATTTTTCCCCGAAACTGTCATTGCCAACAACGATCATACTAATCAAGAATCATATTTTAACAATGAATGTACATCATATTTTGATAACTTATCCCGGCCGTTGAAAAAAGATAGTTCTACAAGAACAAGAAGTCCTATAATTTGGCCGCCAAGTTTTTCAATTAATTTTGCAGTTGCTAGGGCAGTCCCCGCAGTTGCAATTAAGTCATCGACGATGAGTACTCTTTCATCTTTGGCAATAGCGTCTTTATGTATTTCTACAGCGTCTGGGCCATATTCTTTTTCATATTCTTCTGTCATCTTGGCTGCGGGCAGCTTGCCGCGCTTGCGAACAGGCACAAAGCCGATGCCCAGTTCCTGCGCCAGTATCGAGCCAAATATAAAGCCGCGGGATTCAATGCCAGCGATCTTGTCGATAATCTTTCCATGGCAGTATTTCTTCATCTCGTAAATAGCTGTGTTCAGCGCCCACGGATCCTTAATGAGCGTGGTGATGTCTTTGAAAGCCACGCCTTTTTTTGGAAAATCAGGCACGTCGCGAATCATGCTCTTCAAGTATTCTTCAGTTTCTTTGTTCATATTTTCGCACCTTCCAGGGCACTAGCGCATACGCAGCTTCTCTCACCAGATATTTTCGGTATTATGTCAAAAAGAAGCTTCTTTATTTTTTCATTGTTCTCATTCAGGACACGCAAAACTTCTTCAATAGTTACTGGCCTTATCGATGGATCATCCTTAAGGCCGCTATCATAGTCAGTTATTAGTGATATATTTGCATAGCAAATCTCTTGCTCACGGGCAAGTACCATCTCTGGGTATTGTGTCATGTTTATTATGTCGCCAAGCGAACGGAAGAAATCACTCTCTGCGCGGCTTGCAAAGCGTGGGCCATTGATTATAACTGCTGTGCCTTTTTCATGTATCTTCAGTCCATTATTTTTTCCTTGTTCTATAATTAATTGCCTTAATTCAGGACAATAAGGTTCTGCAGAAGAAATATGCACAGCCTTGTCATGATAAAAAGAATCGTCCCTGCCATGTGTCATGTTTACAAACTGATCAGGCACCAAAAACTCGCCAGGAGCAATATTTTTTTTCAATGAACCTACAGCAGATGGCGCGATTATTCGCTTCACGCCAAGGTCCTTGAATGCCCATATATTAGCTTTGTAAGGTATCTTGTGCGGAGGATATTGATGCTTTTCGCCATGCCTCGCAATGAACGCAACATCCATGCCATCGATCTTGCCAATTGTTATTTTCGAGGATGGTCTGCCATAGAGAGTAATCATTTCACGCTGCTCTGCCCCTTCTAGCAATGAGTAGAAGCCAGAACCGCCAAAAATACCTATCATATAGAAAAGGTATTGGAAATGTTTTAATGCTTAAGTGCCTTCCTGCCAGGAAGATAAATATTTCTTCTGTTCAGGAGTAAGCACATCGATTTCAATTCCTAATGCTTCTAAATGTATCCTTGCTACCATGAAATCTGTTTCCTCTGGCAACACATATACTTTTGGTTGTAATTTGCCTTTATTTTTTGCAAGGTATTCTACAGCCAATGCTTGGTCCATGAATGAAAGGCTCATTATCTCGCTCGGGTGGCCTTCTGCTGCGGCC
>CAYIKG010000040.1:0-7493 GCA_964363955.1 uncultured archaeon
GGTGCTGGAAATATACGCCTCGAAGAAGAAAATAACATAGAATCAGGACTTGTCATAGAAGCTTCGCCTGAAGGAAAACGTGTCATTAATCTTGATTCCATGTCAGGCGGGGAAAAGACATTAACCTCGCTTGCATTTCTCTTTGCTGTGATGCAGCATTACAAAGTGCCCTTCTATGTTTTGGATGAGGTGGACGCGGCCCTCGATAAGGCAAATACAAAGAAAATAGTCGAATTGATTAAAAAATATTCAAAGGATATACAGTTCATTGTAATAACACACAATGATTATACAATACAAGAAGCTGATAAGATTTTTGGTGTAAGCATGGAAAACGGCATATCAAGGGTATTTGGCATTGAAATGCCATCAGTATAGCAAGGTGCGTATAATGGAAGAAAATACTGAACGTATCAACGAGGCCTATATCATAAGAACTATAATTCTCGGAAGTGACTGGCAGGAAGTCTTGTCAAATCTTGTGATAGAAGAAGGTATGGACCCTATGAACGTAGATCTTGTCAGGCTTTCCGAGGTCTTCATGGACTATCTACAAAAACTGAAGACAATAGATTTTCGCGTACCAGCCAGATTTATTCTAGTTGCCGCAATACTTTTGCGAATGAAATGTGAGATTTTGTTCGAGGAAGAAAAAAATATAATGGAGGAGCGGAAAGAGCAGGCAAAAATAGATATAGATGCGCCGTTGCTGCCAATTCCTATAGAAAGAAGGCCTACACGGAAGGTTGCATTGAACGAGCTCGTAAATGCTTTAAACAAGGCCTTTGAATTCAAGGAAAAGAAGGAGGGAAAAAAATTGCGCATGCGTCTTGCAATAGAAAATCTCATCGAGCCAGAGGAAGACATAGAGGTAAGGATAAGAAACATATTTGACAAGATCCCACACCATGAGATAAAACTATCGAATCTTATTCCCTGGAATAGAAAAGAGATTGTTTATACATTTATGCCGATTCTTTACCTATTACAACGCGGCAAAGTTGAATGCCATCAAGATGAATTTTTCAAGGATATTTACATCAAGGTGATAGAATGAATGAAAGCAGTACGGCAAAGCTCGCATTACTCGAGGCTATTTTATTTACAACAAACGAGCCTTTGACGCTTGATGAACTGCAGAATATCCTGAAATTAAGAAAAGATATGATAGAGAAAATGCTCGTAAAGCTGCGCGAGAAATATACATCACCAGAGCATGGCTTTCGCTTGTCAGACAGCGGTGGCTTCAAGCTCGTTGTCAAGGAGGATTTCGTCAGCAAGGTATCGCACCTGACACCGCACGCGGATCTTTCCAGAGGTCTTCTGAGGGTCTTGTCGATAATAGCTTATCATGAACCTGTAAAGCAGGCAGACATCGTCAAGGTCGTTGGCAACAGAACGTACGAATACGTGAAGGAGCTAGAGGAGCGCGGACTTGTACGAAGCGAGCGCAAAAGCAGGACAAAAATGCTCGTCACAACACAGCATTTTGAAGAGTATTTTGGCGCCAAAAAGGAAGAGATAAAGAAAATATTCGAGCAGATGGAAAAGAAATAATTATCCGCAGGTAAATTCAGCTGGTGCTGCAGGTGCAGTTACTTTTACAGTCGAATCTGACGCACAAGGGCTTGCAAGCGTGCACGTTGCAGTATTCCCTGGTTGCAGCAGCACATCGGGATTTCCCCATGCACACGCTACTGGCACGTTATTCACGTAAACAGACAAGTCGTTTGTCAGATTTATGGCACCTGTGCCTGCGTGCCTTATGGTGACAATCGTTCCTGCTGCATTGTCTATGCTGATCTGCTTTCCAAGCTGCGTTTGCAACTGCTGCTGCTGTTCTGTTGTTGTTCCCGCTGCTTCTGACACACTCCTCTGGAAGAATACGAAGACAAAACCGACAAGTGATATTGTTATGAGGACCAACAGAATGGTAACGACTATAGCTGATATACCTTTCATTGAATTATTACCACTAACAATATGCACAACATTATTTATATACTTTTTATCGGAAAATATCTCATGTTTGTTTCTGTTTATATGACTGCAAAAAACAGGAAAGAAGCCCGGAAATTAGCTTTGTTTCTGGTCAAAAACAGGCTTGCTGCATGCGCAAATATATTTCCCATCGAAAGCATATATTGGTGGGATAAGAAGCTGCAAAATGAAAAAGAATATGCAATCATTGCAAAAACGCAGAAAGCGAAGATAAAGAAGCTTATATCTGCTGTCAAGAAGATTCATTCTTATTCTGTGCCGTGCGTTGTATCTTGGCAAATTGGCGATGCCAACAAGGATTATTTGGATTGGATAAAGGAAGAAACAAATAAATAGCAGCGCTATAAAATAACAACATGCGAAGAAAATTTATTGTTTTTGAAGGTCTCGACGGAGCAGGCCTTACAACCCAGGCCACACTTCTTAGAAATTGGCTTATCAGCAAGGGCGATGATACAGTATTAACTAAAGAGCCGACTGAAGGTCTGATCGGCGGAATCATAAAATCATCTTTACGCAAAGAGTGGATAACATCACCTATGACTTTGCAGATGCTTTTTGCAGCTGATCGAACGCACCATTTAGAAACAGAGATAGAGCCGGCACTGAAAAAAGGAAAGAATGTTATATCAGACAGGTACATCTTGTCCAGCATTGCCTACGGAAGTGAGGATATTCCACAGGAAATATTACGACAGCTTAATGCGAATTTCAGAAAACCGCATGTAACTTTTATCTTAGATACGCAGCCTGCCGTTTGCATTGACCGTATAAAAAGATCTCGACATCATATAGAACTTTTTGAAACAGAACAGAAGCTGCAGACAATAAGGAAGACGTACCTTTCGATCAAGAGCATGTTTTCCCAGACACACGTTATTGACGGCAACAGAAGACCTGAGGAAATACACAAAGATATACAGAAAATAATAGGCAAAATTTGATAATATCTATAATGCCAAAGGCGAGGATCCGGCGTGCCAAGATTGTCTCGGCCTTATTTTGATCTTGTACATTCGCTCTGAATTGTCATCAAGTATTATGGCAACTCCCTTTGTCTTTGGCAAATCATTTATGTATTTTGTTATGTCAAAGAGCATGTACGTTTGCATGATATTCTTCAGCGCCTCGATATCGTTCTTTGCTGTTAGGCGATGTGATATTATAAGATCGCACTGCGACAATGCATCGCGATGCAATTTTTCTGGCTGTTGCGTTGCAAATACCAAAGTAATACCAGGCTGCCTGCCCTCTTTCACGATTTTCGTGAGTATGTCAGTAGCAGCAGTTTTTCCTTCATTTGGCAGAAAGTTGTGGGCTTCGTCGATGAATATCCAGGGCATTGGTATCCTGCTGTAAGATGCTGTTATGTCCATACTTTCAATTTCTTCTTTTCGCCTTGCCTCTACCCGCTTGTAAAAAATCTTTTTGCCAACAAGCGATAGAAGCAGTGCCCTGACATTGTTGGGCGTTAGGCTCATATCTATGACTGATATCTTTCCAGGGACGAGTATTTCCGGCATTCTCGTGTTTCCAAATATACCCCAGGTTCTGGCAGTGTCAAATATGTTTTGCAGTGCAAGACTTTCTTTGACAAATGTCTTTTCTTTGCCAAGGGCTTCTATAATATCATCAAGTGTATATTTTCCTTGAAGCTTTGATACAGTCTTCTGAAGTATTATGCCTGTTGTTTCAGTTGGCTCCAAGCTGAACACGTCAAGCCAGTCATTCACAGAAAGCTCGTAAGGGGCTATTGCGAATGTGTCGTCATAATCGACGCCTCCGGCAGAAAATAGATTTTCCTGCCCTTCTGGTACGTATATATTCACAGGAAAACCGCGCGGTTTTAATCCCCATTCACTCAGCTCTGCCAGATCCTCATTAGGCGACTTCATGGTCCAGAATATTCCTTGCGTATCTATTATTAGTGCGCAGAGATTTTTTCCGACATTGTCTGGTAGCTTTGCAAATTCTTCAGCAACGACGCCAAAATAATAGCTCTTTCCGCTACCGCGCTTGCCCGTGATCATCATGATATGCGGTCTTAGCACATCAAAAAGAAGGGGTGTTGTCACGTGGGCATCTTCGCCTGTGCCTACAATATGCTTGCCGGTTAGTATTGTTCCTTTCTTTCCATATTTTTTCATGTCATCGTCGTCACGGCCAATGACAATCTCCTCTAATACAAACGGTCTTTTTTCTTCAAGCACGTTCACATGCACCATAGTTATTTATAAGTTTTACATTAAATAAAGTTTACTATGAAGATAGCAGAGCTTAACAACAACTCAAGGAAAATAAACATAACAGCCACTGTAACAGAGAAAGAAGAGCCAAGAGATGTAAACACGAGGTTTGGCAAAACCCGGGTTGCCGAAGCTATAATTGAGGATGATAGTGGCAATATGAAGCTTGTTCTCTGGGGCGATGAGATCGACGGCGTGAAAATAGGCGATAAAGTAAAAATTGAAAATGGATACATAAAAGAATGGAACGGGGAGCTTCAGCTGTCTGTAGGCAAATACGGCAAAATGTCAGTTCTGTAATACCTTATCATAAGACTGCTGCAGCCGCAAACATCGCCAAAATCACGGCAAATGTAATAACCCAGATTCTTTTGTTCCAATGGAAAACCTTTGCGCCATCGAGTATTGCAAGAGGCAGCATGTTAAAGAGAGCGAGCCAGACATTGATGCTTATAGCCAAGGTAAATATTTCAAGAGGATATAAAATAAAAAGCGCTGTAAATATACCAGCAAGAGCGATGTTTGTCAATGGCCCGACCAGAGCTATGAGACCCATCTTCTTCTTTGTAAGTGTTTGCGAAGATCCCCACAAATCTGCTTTTGGATGTATCATCACAGCACCGGGTGCTGCAAAGACAAAGCCAAGCAAAGAAAAAAGCATGGCAATTACAAGTCCCTGGGGCCACATCTTGTATTGAGCATAAAAACCATAGCGCCTTGCAAGAAACCGGTGGGCGAGCTCGTGCAAAATAAACGAAAGTGATACAGCAACAAAGGCGATAATTACAATACCCAGGGAAAACGTATCTATCCTTTCAATGCCCCCATTAAAGGCAATGCCAAAGGCAATGGCCAAAACAACTGCTGATACGACAATATCGCGCAATTCTAGGTTATCCATACTACCCTCTGCTTCGCAAAGTCTAGACCATATTATTCGACACTACCCTTTTACTCCGTAAAAGTCTAGACCATGTTATATTTCTTTTGGTACAGCTTTCTTTTTTAAAGAAAGATGTGGAGGCGCGTCCTTGGTGGGAAGCACGAGCATGAAAGGTTTATCCAAGATCTTCGCTCCACCAAGATTTCTACGAGCATTTCAATTACAGTTTAGGGCTGCTTCCTTCCGGACCTCGCCCGATTCGCTACAAAAGAAATCCCATAGGTCTAGGCTTCTCAGCTAGGATCTTGGGCCCGTCATGCAGATGCAACCGCCCTCAGACTTCGGCCCCAGCTACAGCGGATTGCTGGAAGAGGTAACCGCTACCTACCCGGCCTGGCCTCCAAGTTATTTTTTTGATAGGTAAGTATTAAAATAAAGTAAATAAAAGAAACGCCTTTAACAGTTTCTGGGTGTTCTGTCATAGCTTATGGAAGAGCACTGGGTGCTTATTATAACTTGACTGAAATTAACGCATGATGAAAGGTTTGCGGTCAGATTAAATTCCAATATTTTTATCTCGCCTCTATTTACTTCCAAAGGCATTTTTGTGGTCAACGGCATATCAACACCACTGCGCGCGACGAGCCTCGCGCTATCAACATTGCCTTCTATGCTGCTTTTAACAAACACGCGCGATTTATTAGCTGCAAAATCTAGGTATACATCTTCAATTGTCATTACAGGACAGTTTGTTATCTGCTCTGATGTGTTTGATATGTCTTCTGTCTGCTCAGATACAGCAAACAGAGACCAATTTGATATCAGGTTAGCTATTATAACGGCGATTGCTATCAACAATACCGTAGCAATGAGTGGCGAGACCCCTTTCATATAAAATCTATCTACATTCTTTATAATAAAGTTTTTCTAGCTTAGCATCCCTTTGGCGTTGAGGTGAATGTGCCTGTCTTGCATTGCGAGGAAACTATGACTTTCGAAAAATTGCCGCACGCAGGTATTATATTAGTCATGTTAAATTCAAAGCTCAACGTATCGCCTTTGTTTATAACCTTGGGTATTGCTGACAAGTTCGTTGCATTCATTCCGTGGGAATTGTAAAGAGCTATAGAAACGATGTTGTCATCCACCTGACCGGAATTTCTCACGTTGATGCGCGATACATTATTTGTGAAATCCATGTAGACGTCCAGAATGCTCAATCTTGCTGCTGTGCAGTCTATACCTATCTTTGTCTTGTTTTCAACAGTAGCTGACTGGCTGCCAAGAAGCGTGGAATACCATCCCATGAATGACGTTGCAATGGCAACTGTCATGGCTATAAGAAATACAGCTGCAATCAAAGGCGAAATGCCCTTGTACCCCCCACTAATTCCCATATTATATTTTTTCATATACATGAATCATCCGCAACCAATGAAAAATACATCTGTTCCATAATATGTATCTGTCAGCTCAGGGCAGTTTGCTGTTGTAAATGTTATTTTATCCAGACTGCCTCTTGGCCTGCACCCATCGCGTGCAGGGTACCATTTCTCTATTTTTATTCCGCCAGAATCCTCGACCTCGACGCGGTAGTCTGTTGCAGTCGTTACATTCGTTATATTCCTGCTGTAAGTGTTGCCGCTCAGCCCTGTCTGCGCATCCAGCTGAACACCTGTTTCGTTGAAGACGCGCACAGCTATTATGTTCGAACGCACTATGTCATAAGTAAGCGTTGTGTTGAAGACGCGTGAGATGTTGCTTATCCTCACTTCATCAACAGTGCCATTCAGGTATTCAGGCGAGGCGCCTGAATGGGCGCCTATCACTATCGGGAGCCCACTGCTAACTATGGCGCCTGTCTGCACTGTTGCAGCATCCTGCCTGCCGTCTATGAATACCCTCATATCGACGCCGTCATATGTTGCCGCTATGTGATACCACGCACCGTTGGCCAGGGCAGTGGCACTTGTAAGGTTTGTCACCCGCGTCGAGTTTTTCAGGCCAAAGACTATTTTTCCAGTTGTGCCGCTGAAGCTAAGGTGCCATTGCGTGTCGTTATCAAGATTCCCTTTCGTTAATATGCGCTGATTATTTTTTGTAACGTCCTTCATGTTAACCCATACCTCTATCGTGAGCGCGCTGCCTGTGATATTCAGCACTGCCGAGTTCGATATGTTCACAAAATCGTTGATGCCATCAAATGTCAACGCAGTACTAAAACGTCCTGTGCCGTTCCAAGAAGCGCCGCTTACTGTGCCTGTAGTGTTCCTTGCACTATCAGCAGCAGCACTACCGCTTCCTTCGTCAAAGTGCCACAAGCCCATTGTGTTGCTGTCATTACCGTAAGCCCTGCGCGTATC
>CAYIKG010000041.1:0-7281 GCA_964363955.1 uncultured archaeon
ACAGCCTCGCGCGCCCAAACCCGACTGTGTGCCTCTGCAATGTTTCTGAATTCAGGATCTATAGTCGAGATGCCCCTTTCACATAAGATCATGCGCTTATTTCCTCGTGAAGTAACATGACTTGAAGCAGCAAGCCATTCTTTGACTGTATTTCCCATACCTCTTTTCAAAAGAACGGGCACATCCAATTCTCCTAAAGCATGTAATAAATCAAAATTTTGCGCATTTCTTGTTCCGACTTGATAAATGTCTACCTGATATTCTTGAAACATCGGTATTTGAGCCTCAGACATTATCTCAGTAACAAAAGGCAAACCATATCTTTCTCGTGCATCGGCAAGGTGCTTAAGACCTTCCTCTTTCAAGCCATCAAATTCTCCAGCTCTTGTTCTTGGCTTAAATGCGCCGCCACGAAGAATATCCGCTCCTGCTTCCTTGACTAAGCTTGCCATCTCCAATATATGGTCTCTACTCTCAACAGAACAAGGCCCAGCCATCACTACAAGATCAGGACCACCAATGTCTAGTTCCCCGACTTTTACTGGCCTTGCCATAGGTCAGAACTGTAGAAATAAAGTATTTAAATCTCTCAATCCTTCAATGTCGAAAACCACAGAATACCTGCAAAGACGATCATGCTAAAGGCTATGAAAAGCGAGCCGGCAAAAGAAAGCTCAGACGCGCTTTCAGCCATTGAAATGTTCGAAAGTATGATCAGTGAAAGCAGCAAAGGAACGGCGCCTACTGGCAACTGCCAGTAGCTTTTTTGTACAGATTCCCTGACCATTTTTTCAATGACAACAGGCTTCTGCTTTCTTGCAAGCGCTTCGCCTATCTCGATGCGCTTTTTTATGTCTTCGTTTCGCTTTTTTTGCTCAAGTACTGCTGCCCACAGCTGGCTTACAGCTATGTCCTGTGAAAAACGATAAGCTTTTCTGTATTTCTCTGCACCATGTATTATGTCATTTAAATTGTCTTCATCCTGCTTTCCAAGATGCTCCTTCCAGTCAGGCATATTACACCTCAATTACAATGATACTACTCTATGGTAGTCTTTTAATACTTTCCGCCCAATTCACTTAAATGCTTGACGAAGAACTCGCAACAGATGAGCTAAGGCACGGAGAGCACAAAGAAATTGATATTACAGAAAACATAACAGAAAAACTTATTGCAGCAATGGAGGGCATTCTTCAGACAAACGAAGCGCAGGCGAGCAGCATCTCGTCTATCGCCAATGCTGTTTCTAAGATAAGATCTGCGCTTGAAAGCCAGATGTCTGCGATCCATAATTTAGATAGCGCATTTCAAGACATGAAAAGCAAGCAGGTAGGAGAAGCTGCAATTTCTGACATACAAGCCAAGATAAGAAATCTGTCAGATACTTGGAAGATCATGCTCTCAGAAAGTCATCTGGTAGAAGAAAGGCTCTCAAGACTAGAGGCAAAGACAGACAACATAAATGAAAATGTATCTGGTAATCTGGAGCGCTTAGAAGACAACATAAGACAATCTTTCATGTCCATAAGAGAGGCGCTTGACAGGAACGAAGAGCTGCAGAAAAAAATAAATGGCGTTAAGAGCATTGCCGCGATGACCTCTGAAGCTGTCGAATACATGAAAAATATGGCTGAAATAAACAGGGAGACGATAAGGAGCTTGCGCGAGGGACTTGCCGAAAATGCCATGATGATCGAAGAAAGCAAAAAATCATTGCAGGCACTGGATTCAGAAATAGCAAATAGGTTCGACGGTCTTTCATTTTCGCTTGGTGAAAATGCAAACAAAATAGATGACTTGTATTCATCGATGAAGGAAAAGTTAGATGCTGCTGCAAGGCGCTCGGAAAATAACATGGAGAAATTGTCTGCAAGCATTGGAGAAAGCCGTAAAGAGAATGAGGAATTTCAGAGAAAGATCGCTGGCATGAACAAAAATATGGAAGATTTTCATGAGCACATGGAAGAAATAAAAGATGTTGTTGAATTGAGCAGGCAGGATATAAATGACCTGCGCGGAAAAACTGAGAACAATGCAACGATGATTGCCTTGAACACGAGAGCAGTGGATGATTTGAAATCTTCTTCAAAGCAGTCGATAGAAAAAATGCATAATACTGTAGACAAGGCTGACTTGAGCATAGCAGAATTAAAAGAAAGACTGAACATGGCCATATTAGAAATAGATGAAAAAATAAATTCTTTAGAACTGTTCACAAACAGAGGGATAGAAGATGTTCAGACATTACAAAATGTAGCTGAACTGGACTTGAAAGATATACTCACAAGACTTTTCAGCATCGAACAGATGATAATCGAGTTAAAGCCAAAAAAGCGTGCAAAACGCGTTGAAGCAAAAAGGCGCGTCAAAGCAAAACGCCCTAGAGTAAAGCGCGCGAAAGTAAGAAGGCGCACAATAGCAAGAAGGCGCGCACCAGCAAGGCGCCCTGCACAAAAACCAGTTGGCGCTGTTGTGGACTATGCTGCCATTGAAGAGTTGATCGTCAATTATGTACGTGAAAACAACCGGGCTACGATAGATGCAATAAAAGGTCATACAGGCATTGGCGAGACGACATTGCGCAAGCTGCTTCATGATATGGTGCGCAAGGATAAATTACAAAGGCAGAGACAGGGTAAGTTTGTTTATTATTATGTACTGTAAGATGGTCTCATGACGCAATCACTAATTTATGATAAACTGGGAATCGATAAACCAGTAATAAACGTTGTTTGCATCCTTACAGGCTCCAATATCGATGACGCGAAATTTGATCAACTGACGTATGGTTTATAATTCCATATGTAGTAAACATATTATGAAAAACTGCATATTCTGCGAAATTGCTGCGGGCAAAAGACCCTGTTACAAGCTTCACGAAGACAAAGATTTTCTTGCGTTCTTGGACATAAAGCCATTGCGCAAGGGCCATGCATTGGCAATACCAAAAAAGCATTTTAAGTGGATCTATGATGTGCCTAATTTTGGCGAATATTTTGAATTTGCGAAGCGCATTATGCTTGCCCAATTGAAAGCGTTCCGTGCTGATAGTGTGAGCCTAGGCACAGTTGGCTATGACGTTGATCATGCCCACGTGCATACCATACCAAGAATGCTTGATGACAGAGGCTTTGTCAAAAAAAGCGATGTAAAAAATATCTCTGAAAAAGAGATGGAAGAGATAGCAAAGAGGATTAGAAAATACATTGAATGAAATAATTAAAAGCTTCTACGATTAGTATTCACCATGAATCCAGCCGAATGCCTGTTCTGCAAAATAATAAAAGACGAAATTCCGTCGAAAAAAGTATACGAAGACAATGACTGCTTGGCATTTCTTGATATAAATCCGGCAAATCGTGGCCATTGTTTAATTATACCAAAAAAGCATTACGAGAATATTTACGACATAGATGACCGCGCCTTGGAAAAGCTCATTATCACAGCAAAAAACCTCTCAAAGCTTGTCAAGGAAAAACTCGAGTGCAATGGCATAAACATCGTGCAGAACAATGAAAGGTATGCTGGCCAGCTCGTGAATCATTTTCATGTACACATAATACCAAGATACGAAGATGACAAGGTTGTGATAACGTACCAAAGAGTGAGCTTGAGCGATGCTGACTTTGAGGATATAAAAAGCAAATTGACAGAAGTAAAGAAATCACCAAGGGATTGGGATTTCAACATTTGACAAGGACGTTTTTTCATATGGCAAAATTTGTCGCAATGATGATTCCGCAGAGGGGTTTTGATGAGCATTCGTTCCATGAACTGCGAAAGGCATTTGCGTCGAAAAACATCCTTGTTCTTGTAGCGAGCAAGCAGAAGACTTCTGCTTATGGCGACACGACTAATGAGAATTTCCTGCCTAACATGAGCCTTGGCGAGACGCGCGTAGAGCGCTATGATGCGCTTCTGTTCATCGGCGGCAAAGGGTTTGAATATGATAAAGATGTTGTCGCAAATCACTTTGTGAAGGCTTTTCTTGAAAATGGCAAGCTCGTCTGCGCAATCGGAAATTCTATATCAATATTGGATGGCATAGAAGAAAACTGGCAAGTGCTGAAGGAAGAAAATCGCGAAAATGCAAAAGATTTTGGGTTGAAAATATCTGAAATACTTTTAGGTGAAAAAAATGAAATGCAAGATATGCAGCAACAATGAAGCTGGATCAGTAACGTACTATATTTGGGTCAATGACGATGAATGGCGGCCATTTATAGACGCCGAGCTTTTTATTGAGTGGCTTTCACGCTCGCTGATGAAGCATAAAAGCATCAAGCTGGAAGAAGCGCGCAAAGAATACAGAAATGCTTTGATTTCAAAGCCAAATGCAATCTTAAAAATAATTCAAGCAAAGCATCCTGAAATCAATGAATGGAAAATAATTTATGATTATGTTTGCGATGAGTGCCAAAGGGTTGTGCATTTATCAAAATTTTCTAAAGTTTAAATATTTGACACCGGTAATATCATATTGTGATTCTGAATGACTTATGTACGCGTTCTTGTTGATTTAGAGACGTGTATAGGTTGCGGTGCCTGTGCAGCTGTCTGCCCTTTTGTCGCCTTCGAGATGCGCGACGGCAAGGCATTTCTGATTCCAGAAAAGTGCAAGGATGATTTCCAGTGCATAGACGTGTGTCCTGTGACGTGCATTTGGAAGCCGAACGAGCAAAATAATTTTGAGCCAGTCAAAACAGAGCCAGTAAAGAGCCATCCTTCATGGACGCGCGAGCTCAAAGACGAAGAGCTGTAGATCTTTCTTTGTTTAGATAATTATTCCAATTGTTTTCATTCCATATCTGAACAGTATCATCGTTTCCTACAAAAACAACTTCGTGTCCAATGTACTCTGAAAGTTCTTGTGGTATGAGAATTCTTCCTTGCTCGTCTACAGGAACACGGTACAACATGTACGGCTCAATGCTATCTTTAAAGCGGTCGTAAGTTTCCTCTGGAAACATGCTGATGTAATTTAATTCACCTATACGTCCGATAGAAAGTAGCCAGTTATTATTACCGCGCCTATAATCAAGTGGGATTACAACCCTTCTTCTATGATCAATTTTTCTTTCATACGTACCTACGAAATCTGGCATAAAATTCAGTCAGCAGAAAAATATATAAAACATTTGGTTATTTTAAATACTTCTTTCATTATTCTTTATTTTAATCCCGTGCCTTAGTTTTGAAGACCCCTGGTAGCTCAACGGTAGAGCGTCCGGCTGTAGAAAAGTTCCGTTGAACTTGTCACCAGTAGACGCTTACCAGAAACCGGAAGGTTGGGAGTTCAAATCTCCCCCAGGGGATGCTTTTTTCTTCTAGAATCTTTATATATTTCATGTATACATGGTATATAGGTGATGTATATATGCCGCAGGCTGTTGTGAAGATATCCGACCACGCGAATAGAGTGCTGAACATAGTGAAAGCCAAATACGACTTGAAGGACAAATCCGAGGCCATTGAGCGAATGGCCGTCGAATACGAGCAGGAGATATTGGAGCCTGAGCTTAGGCCTGAATTTGTTGAAAGTGTCAAGAAAGCTCAGAAAGGTAAGTTCAAGAAAGTTAAGAATGTCTCTAACATACTTCGGTGAAGCGGTTGTATTCTCTTGAAATCAGTGACCAGTGCCGGAAAGACGTAAAGCGCCTCATAAAGAATAATAAGACTCTAGAAGTCGCGCTGGAAAAGGCAATAAGTAAAGTCCTCGCAAATCCGGAACACTTCAAGCCGTTAAGGTGGCCGCTTGAGAACACGAGACGCGTGCATGTTCTGGGTTCTTTCGTTCTTGTCTACGAAATCAAGGGAAAGGCTGTTAGACTTCTTAGATTCGCGCATCATGACGAGGCTTACAGATAGCGCAGTCATGTGATTATTTCTCAATTTCTCGCCAAAGGGCACCCACACAAAGCTTTAAATAATTAACTATATTGACTAATAGGTAGTGAAATTATGAAGTTTAAAATTTTGATACTTACAATTCTCTTGCTGTCCATAACAGCTTCTGCACAAGATTCAAACCCTGTGACAACAAAAACGTACGGCGACCCTAATGTGCCTGGATTATTCAGCGTACAGTCGTGCGACGGGGAAGTGGCAGTAAACGTCCATTTCATATCAACAGACACGACTATAGCATTAGCAGCTGTTGACGACGTAGAGGTTGATTCTACGTGGTATACCGTACTAGTGCCTGTTGGATGCGAAGAAGGCGACGTGGCTGAATACGTTGGCCTTGATGATCATAATATTTATGAAGACTCAGAGCAATGCGCATTTGCGCTCGATAATCCAGAAACAGAAGAACCAGAAACCCAGGAATGCGTTGATACGTGGTGGAATTTCGACGAAGCGTTTTTAGGCCCATTAGAAGAAACCGAAGAAGGCTTCATCGAGTACGAAGAACCGTTTGTCATTCCGCAAGAATCTGTCCACAAGATCTGTTATTTTTCTATAGATAATGTAGAAAACTTTGAATCAGTTAAATGCCAGGTTGCAGTAGTTGATGCTAACCCACCTGAAATACATTCAGCTGAAGTCGACCACCAGATAATTGACTTGGAATACTTTAGCGGCCAGATAGGGTACTTCAATGACCCTAAGTGCACGTTCTTTGAAATAGACACAACTGATACCCACGGAATTGACGAAGTGCGAGTAGGTGTGCACGATGTATTGCTTTCAATGTTCTATCCGCAAGTAGCTGACTTGCCTTCATTCGATGAATCAAACTGGGAAAATTATATTGAGCAAGAAATGCACAGCGCGCCTGCAGCTTACTTCGACAGCGAGGCAGGACTGTACAAATATGAATTCTGCGCAGGAGAACATCTGTATCATCTTTATGACATGGAAGTAATTTCCTGGGACGATCTAGGAAAACTTGTTTCAGAAGAGCTGGTCTTGGGTGAATTTGAATTCCAGGTATTGGTCAGCGACCCAGCTGGCCATGAATCGAGTGCGCCAGTCAGCTTGGTTATAGTCGACCTGACAGTCCCTCTTGAACAAGGCTGGAACTTAAGATCAACGCCGATAAAGCTTGAAGACGACAAGTTCTGGTCTCTGGCAGGCATTGATGCTGTGCTAAGGTGGGATTCAGAATCACAGTCATGGCAATTGGTGACAGACAACAGTATTTCGCCTCTGGATGCATTGTTCATGCACGCTACACAAAGGAACCAGATAGGATATATTTTTGAGCGTGGTCTGACATCGCCCCCAGTAAGGCAGTTGCACGAAATGTGGAACCTGGTAGGTCCTGCTAATGTTTTA
>CAYIKG010000042.1:0-6930 GCA_964363955.1 uncultured archaeon
AACGACAACCAAACCTGTGGTCGTTAAGCATTCTATAGCGACACGAGAATATGGGTCCTGCCTATATAATTCATCGAGTATCGAATCAGCGATCATGTCGCAAATTTTGTCGGGGTGGCCTTCGGTAACGCTCTCGCTTGTTATAAATTTCTTCATAATTCTCATAAAATTTACAATCAGCTATTAAAACTTATTGCTATTTTAGTATGCTTTTCTGCATAATTATGAACATGGGCTCGGCTGTGCCTCATGCCACTCGCTATTCTTGCGCAGAACGCTGCCTTCTTTCGCAGCAATAGTCCAATCTGGATAAGCATTGTTCGCGCCTTTTTCCCATGCCACAAAATCGCGTTCCTGCCCGTTGCTGTCTTTCAGCGTCAGCTGGTCGCCGTCGTTGTTAAGACCGCGCATGGTGCCAAAGTCTGCTATATGCGGCTGACAGCCGTATACAGACGAGAAGTCTGCATTTCTTGCAATTATAAGTTTACCATTAATAACAGTGCCGTCTGGAAAACTTAATGTGCCTGAATTATCACTGATCGTCCAGCTGCTTATATCTCCGCTGCCAGAAAGTATTATATATTCTTCACTTGTTTCTTCGCCGCTTGGATCGTACATGATTTCGATAAATAAAACATTAATTGCTTGTGTTTGCTGTGGCGGCTGCGTTGTTTGAGTAGGTATATCTTCCTTGATAATAGCTGTGCAACCCTTCGTTTCCTTCTTGTCGGGCGCGCATCTGTTCACATCAACGCATACGCGTGTATGAAAACCATTTATACAATCTCCCCAATCAGTGCATGAATATTTTGGAGCACAGATGCACTTAGGTTCGCAAGGAATACAAGAATTATTGATGTATTCTTCCTTGCACGCTGCTAATTTGCCATCACTGCATTGTTTCTTTATTTCTTTGCACTCGTGCTCTCTGCACAATGGTTCGCATGTTGTGCACGTGCCGTCATCACAATAATTATCGCAGGTTGACAGGTATCCATCTGCACATAGCTTCTCGGATCGGTGGCACACTATATTTTCATGTGAACATCCTGAACTGCCATCTTTGCCATGACAGTAATCAACAGTGCACGCATTGCCATCATCGCAGTTGCTGCAGTCAATGTAATCATAATCTTTTGCAGCAACTTCTGTTACTTGCGTTGTTATACACGCTGCAGAAAATGCAAGCAGTAAAAGAAATAGGGGTGGTTTTATCATTGCGTATATTGAGCTTAGAAATTTTTAATATCTGATCTTCTCAAAGCCTGTAACCTCGATTCCCCTTCGCTCAAATGCTTCAAATGTCTCTCTAAGACGCTCTTGACTTTCTTCCCACATTTCATCAAGCCTGTCAGTATACGAAATCAAATCTGTACAGGCTTCTTTGAGCGCAGACTTTAGCTCGCCCTCAAATTCGTTCCCTTGAACTACCTGACGAAAAATATATTCTCTTCCCCATGACCTTCTGTGGTCATCCAGCTTATAAGCATGGGCATGCACACTAACATCGATTTCATTGTCAGGATACCATGTTGGCTCTGGGTTAACATATAATCTAATATCCGCGCTTCTGTCGGGCTTTTCGCTTATACCATAGTAAGGAAATTGCAGTATGAATTGACCGCCATTAAACCCGAATGCAAGGGCTTTGTCCCACCCAATTGGTGGCGGTGTCAAATGCTCTTCTTCAACAAATTCCCTGACAAGCCGAGTCAAATAATTTAACGCTGACTCGAGGTCGCTCATAGTACTTATATTGCCCGGAATGTTCTTATATCTTCAGAAAATTTCTTTTTAATAAATTTCCAGTAAACTTCGTTTATGTTCCTAACAAACCACGCTGCGATGGCGATAAAAAATTATCTTGTAATATCCGACGTGCATATAGGCATTACAAAACAAATAAAAGAAGCAGGTATATTGCTTCCATCGCAAGTTGAGAAGTTGGCAAAAGAAATCAATTCTCTAAAACGCACTGCAAAAGCAAAAAATCTGATAATACTTGGAGATTTCAAGCACGAGATACCAAAAATATCATGGCAAGAAAGAATAGAATTGTCGAAACTTGTTTCTATGCTAAACTTTGAAAACATCATAATAACGAAAGGAAATCACGATGGCAATATAGAAAGAATCATCCACGACAAAAGGGTGAAAATAAAGAAATCATTTTCAGTAGGTGACTATATCTTTACTCACGGTCACAGGAAAGTAAAAACAAAGAAAAAGACTATAGTGATTGGTCACAACCACCCGCACGTGAAATTCGTTGACGATATAGGAAGCACATACGTCCAGCCGTGCTGGGTCATGGGTAAATCAAAGAACTATAACATTATAATGGTGCCTGCTTTTAACGAGTTATGCGGCGCGACTATTGTCAATGGCAAAGATAATTTTCTGGGCCCGATTGCAAGGCACATTGATAGAAAGAATGCAAAAGTTCATCTTTTAGATGGCACTTACCTTGGGACTATAAAGGATCTGATGGTGAAATGATATGGTTTTCCAAGTTTTTTCCGAAAGAATGCAGAATCTTATAAAGCAAAAGGGATTTATTGAGCCAACGCTGCCACAAAAGATGGGCATACCGAACATAGTCAGCGGGAAAAATGTGCTGATAATTGCTCCGACCGGAAGTGGAAAGACCGAAGTAGCTTGCCTGCCGCTTTTTGACAAGATTGGTAATGAAAAGCTTGCACCAATAAGCATGCTATACATTAATCCGCTTCGTTCGTTATCACGAGATTTGCTTGACCGCCTAGTGTGGTGGGTAGACAAGCTCGACCTGGAAATAGCAGTGCGCCACGGGGATGTTGCGGCCCGCGAGCGCGCTGCACAAGCAGAGATGCCGCCGCACATCCTTATAACAACGCCTGAAACTCTTGGCGCGATATTAACAGGCAAGCGCATGCGCGAGCATTTGAAAAATGTAAGGTACGTTGTAGTTGATGAAATTCACGAACTTATTGAAAGCAAGCGGGGCATTCAGCTATCTCTTTTGCTCGAACGGCTACGGGAAATTGCCGGTGACTTCCAAAGAATTGGCCTTTCAGCCACAGTCGGCTCGCCTGAAAAGGTAGCTGCGTTTTTGGGCAACGATGTAAAAATTATTCGTGCTGAGCTAGAAAAAAAATACAAAATAAGTGTTGAAAACCCAAAGCCCGGGTTAAAAGATAAGACCATATCTGACGACTTGTTTATTGGCCCTGAGACAACAGCGCGCCTTCGCCGTTTGTATGAACTAATAATGTCCCATAAAAGTGTGCTTGCGTTCACGAACACGCGCGAGACGGCAGAGGTGCTTTCTTCAAGGCTGCGCAGCTTGGACAAGGAGCTGAAGCAGACTGTGCACCACGGCTCGCTGGCAAAAGAAAAGCGCATACGCAGCGAGCAGGAATTCAAGCAACAAGTTCTCAAGTCATTGATAGCGACGAGCAGCTTGGAGCTTGGCATTGACATTGGTTCTATTGACCTTGTCGTGCAGTACTTATCGCCGCGCCAAGTTACTCGCTTAATTCAGCGTGTCGGCAGGAGCGGCCACCGCGTTGGCGAAGTAAGCAAGGGCATCGTCTTGTCTGGTGACGAAGACCTTTTTGAATCGACGGTTATAGCGAATCGCGCAATGCGCGGCCAATTGGAGGAAGTAAAATTACACAGCATGGCTCTTGACGTGCTCGCGTCGCAGATTATAGGCATTGCCTTTGACAAAGGCGATGCAAATCCAGACGAAATATGCAAGATTGTAAAAAGAAGTTATCCGTACAAGGACATTCAAAAAAAAGACATAGAAGAAATAATAAAGTTTCTCGAATCCCTGCGGCTTCTCTGGATTAATCAGTCAGCTCATGGCTATAGCATAAGAAGGAGAAAGAAATCGTTTCCATACTATTTTGAAAACCTGTCAACGATACCGACAAAAAAACAATACCGTGTCATTTCAATCATTGAAAATGAGCCAATAGGATTTCTTGACGAGGAATTTGTTGCAGAGCATGGCCAGACAGGTGAAAAATTTGTTGTTTCTGGCCGCGCATGGAGAATAATACAAGTTGATAAACAGCGCGTGACCGTGGAGCCTGTGGAAGATATAGAGTCTGCGATACCTGCGTGGGAAGGTGAGCTTATTCCTGTGCCTTACTCCGTCGCCCAAGATGTTGGGAGATTGAGGAAAATCATATTGAAGATGGACGAAAAAGAAATAAAAGAAAAATATAACATAGATGCTCATGCTGCCAGAGACATGAAGGCCCTTATGGAAAGGCAATCGCAGTACATGGTGCCTGATGATAAAAATTTTTTAATAGAATCGCACAAAGATTTTATAATAACCCATGCGTGCCTAGGTTCACTTGTAAATGATACATTAGGCCGCTATCTTGCCGCTGTGCTTTCTGAAGAAACTGGCGTGTCTGTTAATGTCAAAGTCGATCCTTACAGGATAATATTGCAGACAATAGTAAAGCCGGAGAAAATTAAAGAAATACTTGAGACCAATGACAGCATAGAAGACATATTGACACAAGCTATAGAAAGGTCAACGCTTTTCAAATACAGGTTTATTCATGTTGCAAGGAGATTTGGAATTGTATCGAGGGACGCTGATTTTGAGAGAATAAATATTAGCAAGATTATTGCCCAGTATTTCGGCACGCCTTGTTACAAGGAGACGCTTCGCGAGATATTTCTTGATAAAATGAACCTTGTGCTTGCAAAAGAAGTTTTGAATAAAATTGCAAAAAATGAAATAAAGATACAAATAATGCCCGGATTGAGTCCGCTCGGCGAACTCGGCCTAGTGCACCAGTTTGGCGACGTGCTGAAGCCACGAATGCCTGAGAAGGAGATATTCAATGCATTCAAACGACGACTGCTTCTAACACGCGTGCGTATTGTCTGCGTCAATTGTGGTGATTATTCGCTTGTGAAGACTGTAAAAGACATAGAGCCACAGCCAGAATGTCCTAAATGTTCTTCGCGCATGATAGCTATTGTTAGAAGAAATAATGTAAACGCGATAAATATCGTGAAGAAGAAATTAAAGCGCAAAGAGCTTACAGACGAGGAGATGCAGGATTTTCTGAATACAAGAAGAAGTGCAGATCTTGTTTTAATTTATGGCAAAAAGGCGGCGATGGCAATAGCTGGCTATGGAATTGGACCTCAGACTGCTGCGAGAATATTGGCTATGCAGCTACCGCGTGACAAGTTTTTTTCATCTATCTTAAATGCTGAAAAAGAGTTTGCAAGGACGAAAAAATATTGGAAATAGATTTATAATTTAGAATTTCTTTTTATATCTTCTGACAAATTCATAATAATGACGAATACAAAACTGTGTGTTTTGGATGTTGATTATGTTGTTGAAGAAGGACCAGTGATAAGGATCTTTGGTGTTGATGAGAATGGAAATTCAGTAATAGCAATAGACAAAAATTTCAGGCCATATCTTTATGCTATTGCCAACAAGAAAACAAAAGAGCTGTTAAAGAAAAACAAAATGGTCACTGGAATTGAGCGTACAAAAAGGAGGCTTGGAATAAAGGATGTCAGTGTCATGAAAATCTTTGTCGATACGCCGCCTAATGTGCCTGCAGTGCGGGATGCGATAAAGATGCACACAGACTGCTATGAATACAGCATAAACTTCTACAAGCGCTACATGATTGATAAAGGCTTCTACCCTCTGGACTGGGTTGAAGTAGAAGGTAATGGTATTACATTTTCTGGATTTGACATGTGCGTAGAAATTACAAAAGTGAAAAGAATTTCTGGGAGAACGCCAAAATTCAAAGTCCTTGCTTTTGATCTTGAAGTCGTAGATAACAAAATAATCATGGCGAGCTTTGCAGGCAGAAATTTCAAGGAGTTGATAACATACAAGAAAGCAAAGAATTCACGTATCGTGAAAGATGAAAAAGAACTCATCGAAGAATTTATTAAAACTGTTAATAGCTACGACCCTGATATAATTGTCGGCTATAATTCTGATGAATTTGATTTTGAAATATTGCGAAGCCGGGCTGATGTGCATAAAATACAATTAAAGATTGGTAGGGACGGCAAGGCAATGAAATTTGCGCGCCGTGTGCGCTTCTCTGCTGCGCGCATTATGGGCAGAACGCATATTGATCTGTTCCAGTACGTGAATAATCTAATGGCACAGCAGCTGCAGTCTGAAGTTTTTACACTAAACGAAGTTGCAAAGGAGCTCATTGGCGAAGGCAAGGAAGAGCTTTCGCTTGAAGACATAATCGACATATGGAACAAAAATGACGTAAGCAGGCTTGCAGAATACTGTCAGCATGACTCATTGCTTACGCTGAAACTTTCAGAAAATATACTTATGCAAGTTTTCGAGCTTTCCAAAGTCTGTGGCCAATTGCCGTTTGACACTTCGCGATCTACTTTTGGCCTTTTGTCTGAATGGTTTTTGGTAAGAAAATCTCATGAAAAAAATATAATTGTGCCTAACAATCCTCACTGGGACGAAGTACAGCAGAGACGAATGTACACGTTCAAAGGCGGGTATGTCAAAGAGCCATTACAAGGCCTTCATGACAATATTGCTGTATTTGATTTTCGCTCTCTTTATCCGAGCATCATAGCTACATTCAATATATCGCCTGAGACCTTGGCAAAATCTGGCCACAAAGTCCCTGAATACAAACACTTTTTCCTCAAAGAACCGAAAGGTTTTGTATCAGTCATTGTTGAAGAGCTCATCGAGAAGCGTCAGGAAGTAAAGAAAAGACTACAGCACGTGTCTGGTGAGGAGAAACAAGAGCTCAGCGAGCATCAATTCGCGCTAAAGATACTTGCCAATGCCACGTATGGAATGTTTGGTAACGGTTCTGCTCGCTGGTACTCCCGTGAGTGTGCAGAAAGCTCGGCTGCATTCGGAAGATTTTATATCAAAAAGAGTATTGA
>CAYIKG010000043.1:0-1837 GCA_964363955.1 uncultured archaeon
CGTGGAACTGAGCTGTACGATTGGCTGGAAAAGAACAATATGTTTATACGCGAACCTGAAGATTTCATGAATAGTATGCTAAATATCGACGAAATGCCGGCTTTTGAGACGCCTGAAATGAGTCGGGAGGAGCGAATAAAGGCCAGAAAGCTTGGTGATGAGATACGGAAGGAAGTACTAGAAAGGCACCTAAGAAAGAATAAATTCCGCTATTATGCAGGGAAAGTAAAGAACAAAATAACGCAGATTGCATAGGTGCCACAATTGTTTTTAATAAAAATAATGATTTTTACTTTTATACAATAATAAATATGGTGGGCAAGATGGCAAAGTATAAAATAGAATTTGACAGAAACAAATGCATCGGTGCCGGCTTCTGCACCAAGATAGACCCGAATCTATGGCGAATGGAAGCTGACGGCAAATCGATGCTTACCAGCTCTGAACATACAGGTGATAAGTTTGTTGCAATCATCGATGAGAACGAGTTGAAGACTGCCAAGGAATCTGCACTGGTCTGTCCTAGCTATGCCATAAATGTCATAGACGCGAAAGGCAGAAGCATTCTTGACATAAATCCATCAAAGGAAGATGTAAAGGTCATCAAAGCTACTTACGATAGCAGAAAAGAATGGTCAATGGACGAGAAGGGCTTCTTTACAATAAAGCCATTTCCAGAAGAGGGCATCATTCGCGTTCGCTACTATGATGCAAAGCACCAGCTGCGCCTTGTTATTGAAGGCAGTAATGCTGAGCAGATATACAACACTATTGTGAGGGAGAAGCTTGTGTCTATGCTCGCACATGCAGCTTATATTGGCAGCGAGCTGCAGAAAGCAGAAATTGCCATGAAACATGGGAAAGAATATATTCAGGATGACCCGCTTTCTTTGTAAAACCTAGAACAATAGTGAAAAATTTTTAATGTATTTAAGTTCTCTGAATATTCTGACTGTATGGGGACTTTATGAAAAAAGTGCTTATAACTGGCGTCACAGGCTTTGTAGGCTCGCACATGGCAGACTACCTTCTTGAAAGAAAAGATGTTGAAATATATGGGTTGAAAAGATGGCACCTTTCAAAGATGAGAAATATTGCGCATTTGGCCGGAAAGATCAAACTTTTTGACTGTGACCTTACAGACCCTGTTGGCATAAAAAAAATCGTCGATGACCTGAAGCCCGATATCGTAGTGCACCTTGCGGCAGAAAGTTTTGTGAGCACTTCGTGGAACCACCCAAGTCACTACATGGATGTTAACTTTAAAGGTACAGTAAATCTTCTGGAAGCTGTAAGGCAGAATAATCTTGAAACCCGTGTACTTATTGCTGGCTCTGGCGAAGAGTACGGAGAAGTGCCAGAAAACGAATTGCCGATAGATGACAAAACTGTACTGAGGCCAGTAAACCCGTATGCAGTAAGCAAAATAGCGCAAGACCTTATAGGGTACGTCTACTTCAAATCTTATAGTCTCAATGTTATACGAACAAGGGCATTCAACCACGAAGGTCCAAGACGAGACAATGTATTTGGAATACCTTGGTATGCTTATCAGATTGCGATGATAGAAGCAGGAAAACAGAAATCTGTTATCAGGACAGGGCGCACATCTGATAAAAGAAACTTTACACACGTGAAAGATCTTGTTGAGGCTTACTGGCTTGCTATAGAAAAGTGCATCCCTGGCGAGCTCTATCTTATAGGCAACGAGTCACCAGAAAGTGTGCATACATTCCAGGAAGCTTTAGAGGAGCTGGTAAAGATGTCAGGACTCAAAAACGTAAAGGTTGAAACAGATCCTGAATTTATAAGACCAACCAGCGTGCCAAGGCTTATT
>CAYIKG010000043.1:1847-6786 GCA_964363955.1 uncultured archaeon
TTTGGTGATACAAATAAGTTCAGAAAACTTACTCGGTGGGAACCAAAAATATCTTTCAAACAGATTCTGGAAGACACGCTGGAATATTGGAGAGACTTTGTAAAGAAGGGCTTGTACTGAATGGGCTTGATAGAACAATCGTAAAATATATTTTATATTTAAGTTCTTTTGAAACATTTCATGTATCGATATTTATGATAAAACAGGCTGTAATCCTTGCCGGCGGCATGGGCACACGTCTCAGACCAATAACAGACAGGATTCCGAAACCAATGACTCAGATAAATGGGAAACCATTTCTGCAATACCTTGTAGAACTTCTTAAGAACAATGGCGTAGAAGAGATTGTTTTGTGCGTCGGCTACCTGCACGAAAAGATAACTGAGTATTTTGGTGATGGTTCAGACTTCGGTGTACGTATCATTTATTCTTTTGGGGACATTTCTTTTGAGACTGGTAAGAGATTGCAGGAAGCTAAAGGCCTTCTGGACAAAAAATTTCTTTTGCTGTATTGCGACAACTACTGGCCTCTACAATTGGAAAATATGGTAGAATCCTACGAGAATATAGGGTCTTTGGCATTGATGACAGTCTACGCCAACAAGAAGAACATCACAAAGAACAATGTACTTGTTGATGGCGGTCTTGTAATGAAATACGATAAATCAAGGATAGAAGAGGGTCTCAACGGTGTTGATATAGGATTCTTCATTTTTGACAAGTCAGTTATAGATTTGATTGGAAATGACAATTGCTCATTTGAAGAGAAAGTTTTTCCTATACTGGTAGAAAAAAGACAGTTCGTGGCTATCCTTACAAACCAGAGGTATTATAGCGTAAGTACAATGGAAAGACTGGTAGAAGCAGAAGAGTTCCTCAAACCAAAAAATGTTGTTTTTCTTGACCGAGATGGTGTAATAAATAGAAAGTCAGAAGGTGCCGACTACGTGAAAAACTGGAGTGAATTCAATTTTGTTCCAGGAGTAATAGAGTCCATCAAATTACTGAAGGAACGTGGTTTTAAGATAATAATAATAACAAACCAACCTGGTGTTGCACGCGGTGTGATGACAAAGCAAGATCTTGATGAAATACACAAAAACATGCAACTTGCGCTGGGTAATGCAATTGATGCAATATACGTATGCAGCCACGATTGGAATGATGGATGTGAATGCAGAAAACCAAGACCTGGTCTTCTTATGGATGCATCAGATGATTTCAGAATAGACTTGACAAAATCTTACTTTATCGGAGATGATAAAAGGGATATTATTGCTGGCAAAGCTGCTGGGTGTAGAACAATTCTTATAGGTTCAGAGTTGTTAGATGTAAACCCGGATGCTGTTTGCAGGGATCTGTCAAATGCCGTACAGATCGTATTGAGTAGAGCTGAAGATATATGAAATTCAAAACAACAGAAATACCCGGATGTTATGTTGTCGCGTCAAAACTGTTTGTCGACAGTCGTGGCGTTTTCCGCAGACACTTTGATGTGGATAAGTTCAAGGCTTGTGGAATGGAAAGTAAAATTAAACAATGCAATGTCTCTGAAAATTCTGCACGATATACACTCAGAGGGTTTCATTACCAGAAACCTCCGAACTCTGAAAGTAAGACAATTTCATGCCTGCGGGGCAGCATCTACGATATAGTCGTTGACACGAGGCCTAAGTCGAAAACCTTTCTAAAATGGCAGAAATTTTTGTTGAATGAAAAAAATCGCTTGAGTCTTCATGTACCTGCTGGCTGCGCCAACGCCTTTCTGACGCTAGAACCAAATACAGTAGTACACTATTACAATTCTGAGAATTATAATCCCAAAGTAGAGCGCGGGATACGTTATAACGACCCGTTATTTAAATTTAGATGGCCGCATAAGCCAGAAGTGATATCGGAAAAAGACAAATCGTGGCCAAGTTTTGTAGCAGAGTGATTACATGATAATATCTAGAACCCCATTTAGAATAAGTTTTGTTGGAGGTGGTACTGACATATCTACATTTTACAAGCAGGAACCTGGGGCAGTAATAAGTACGACTATCGATAAGTACGTATACATAACATTGAACCAGAACAAAGGATTACATCCTTTCAAGTATAGGATCGCTTATTCTGTAACAGAAAATGTCAATTCGGTAGACGAAATACAGCACCCAATAGTCAGAGAGGCATTAAAGCTACTGGATTTTGACGCGCCGATAGAAATAACAAATGTGGCTGATTTGCCTGCCCGAGCTGGATTAGGTTCTTCGAGCAGTTTTGCCGTTGCTCTGCTTCATGCCTTGCACGCATTGCGTGGAGAATACGTCACTAGCGAGCAGCTTGCGCAGGAAGCGTATAAAATTGAAGTGGATATATTGAAAAGGCCTATTGGGAAGCAAGATCATTATGCTGCGGCCTACGGGGGCTTGAATTTTATAGAATTTCTGCCAGATGAAAGTGTAAAGGTAAATCCAATAATTTGCAAAAAGAGCGTCAAAGATGTAATTTGTGAAAACCTCATGATGTTCTTTACCGGCATCACTCGCGATGCATCTTCTGTGCTAAGCGACCAGGTAAAGAACATGGAAATGAAAATGGATACATTGAAAGCAATGCGGGATATGACAAAGAGGGCAATGAATATACTTCATAGAGGTGACGATCCAGACGAATTCGGACAGCTTCTTCATGAGGCATGGCTTGCAAAGAAGCAGCTTACTGGCAAAATGTCAAATGACGTCATCGATTCTTACTATGATACAGCAAGAAATACCGGTGCATTGGGTGGGAAGATTCTTGGTGCAGGTGGTGGTGGATTTTTGCTACTTTATGTCAAGAAAGAAAATCAGCAGGGAGTGAGAAATGCGCTAAAAAATCTTATTGAACTAAAATTCAGTTTTGAAAATGAGGGCAGCAAAATACTTTATGTTGGGTAATTTAAGCTGACTAAGAAATAACACAGAGTTGAGAGCACATGGAAATGGATGTCAAAAATATAGCAAGAAATTATATGGAAGAGATGAAAAAGGCGATGGATAGCATATCCTTGGATGACGTACAAAAGATAGCTGATGTGCTCTTGGATGCTTACAAGAATGACAGGCGTGTCTTCATACTTGGCAATGGCGGTTCTGCGGCAACAGCCTCGCACATGGCCTGCGACCTTGGAAAAGGGACTTTGCGCAATGTATACGATGCCTCAGAAAAGCGTTTCCAGGTTATATCACTCACAGACAACATACCTATGATGACAGCTTTTGCAAATGATTTATCTTATGACGATGTGTTTCTCCAGCAGCTGAGGAACTACGTACAGAAAGATGATATTGTTATTGGTATATCTGGCAGTGGTAATACGCCAAATGTCATAAAGGCGCTTCTCTATGCAAAGAGTATTGGCGCGATAACAATAGGTTTATTGGGCTTCAACACAGGTGGCAATGCAAAGGACTTAGTAGATCATCATATTGTGATAAAATCAATCAATTATGGTGTTGTAGAAGACCTGCACCTTGCTTTAGATCATATATTAACAACGTGCCTTTCGTATATGAAACATATACATGATCATGGAAAGGTAGGTGAAGAAAAGCCAGCAGAGTGGAAGGAAAGAAGCACAAGAAGATAAATTGTGGGATTTCAAATAATTACTTTCTCTTTTAGGAATATTCTCTTTGATTTTTCATCTCATTCAAGCCTTCTTCAACGCCTAGAAGCTTTATTCCTGTTTTCTTTTCTGCCTTACTGCTGTCCAGATTGCAGTTGGTCCTTTTCGCCAGTACATTTAGCTTGTCCGAAGTTTTTTTCTTGATTAGATTTTCGTCTTTATCAAATATTTCTGCTATTTTCAGCGCAAATTCGTAGCGATTGAGAAAATCAGGGCCAGCTGTATGGTACACGCCTTCTGCATTATTTTCTATGAGCTTCTTTATTACATCTGTGAGATTGTCGACGAATGTCGGATTATTGTACCAGTCTGTTATCTCTTCTACAATCTCGCCTTTTTCCAATTTTTCTAAAACCCTTATTACTGTGTTCTTTTTCTGATTGGAGAAACGAACCCAGCCGTATGGGTGGTCTAACCTGGCTATGAGAAAATCCAGTCCAGAATTAATCACAATTTTTTCTGCTCCCGCTTTAGTGATGCCATAATAGCTTATTGCGCATGTCTCATCGTATTCTGTATACATTGCTTTCTCACCATCAAAAACAGCAGATGTTGAGAGAAATACAATTTTTGCATTTACGGCTTTACAGCCTTCTATAATATTCTTGGTCCCGTCAATGTGAATGCCGTGAGCCAGATTCTTGTCTATCTCGCATATGTCCATGCTTGGTGCTGCTGCACCATGTATAACTACATCAGGCTCAAGCTTCTTTACCAGATTTATAGTGCTTGTTTTGTCCCTGATATCAATTTTGAAGCCATTCTTTACAGGTATTTCATTTTTGAAATACGTGTAATCCGCGCCAAGAGCTGAAACAAGTTTGAATCCAATAAAGCTGCTTCCGCCAAAAACAAGTACTTTCATACCATGAAACTAATTACGCAAAATCTTATAATACATATATAGAACATTCATTGCACTAAATAGATTCTAATTCTTTGCAAGTTATAGAGAAAATATGTCAAGGATCTTAGACTGCAGAATATGCGGCAGTGAATTGTATAAGTTTCTTTCATTGGGAGAGATGCCTCTTGCAAATAGCTTTCTTAGAAAAGATCAGCTTAGTGACAAGGAAGATAAATTTCCTTTGGACGTATGTTTATGCGAAAACTGCGGTTTGGTGCAACTTGATTATATAGTGCCTCCTGACAAGATGTTCAATAACTACATATATTTCTCTTTCATTTAGCCTTCCAACTGATTTCTCTTCCACCTCCTGTCAATTGATTTTTAAGATTTTTAGGGTCAGCCCATTGAGAATTTAAGTATTAATCTTCATTATCGGC
>CAYIKG010000044.1:0-6781 GCA_964363955.1 uncultured archaeon
GTTCTTGCCATTCTTGCAATTGACTGCAGCGATGAATTTCTTGCCAATGTCCTCGTGAACTTTGTATGCTAGATCCAAAGCTGTGCTGCCCTTCTTCATTAAATAAGCATCTGGCAAAATACTGCCTTTTTTATCGCTGAGCTTGTGCTCATTCTCGACTGGATAGACAACAATCATTTGCAATGCACCGAAAACAGTGTGATCAATTACTCTCTGCACTCCTGTTGAGCTGAATTTCTTCAGTAGGTCGCGCACAAATTCTAATGCACTTTTTTGTTTTTCATCTATACCAGCTAGAATTTTGAAACCAGAACCTCCGGCAATATAGTCAATAATACCTTTTTCAGCAGCTTTGCGCAATGCGTATTCTGCTTCTGCGCTGCAAGGTATGCCTGTACCAAGATTCTTTTCTGCCTCCTTGATATCCATTTTGTTCGCTGCAACGACTATAGGCTTGCATTTTTCTCGAAGTATGGCAATGAATTCAAGAAAAGCACTGTCATCAGACGCAGATCTCAATTGTGTTTTATTTACAGCATATTCAACATCTTCCTGTTTGATTCCGAGTCCTGACAATTGCTTGGACAAAAGCAATACAAATTCTTCCTTCTTTATTTCTGTTCTGCTTTTTATTGCCTTCTTCGCAATGCCAAGCATCCAGTAATTTATCTCATTGATGAAAAATTCTACGTCTTCCATTGGGTCATGGGTGCCTGGTGCAATAGAATTGCCGTTTATGTCTGTGCCACCTGATGCATCAACAACGTGTATTATAGCTTGGGCTTCCATGATATCAGACAGAAACTGGTTTCCAAGGCCTTTGCCAAGATGCGCGTCTGGCACCAAGCCAGCAATGTCGATGACTTTCACTGGAACAGGCCTTCGGCCATGCCTGCACCTTCCACAGTCTATGCTGAATTTCCTGCATGCGCATTCTGTATATACATACGTCATGCCCACATTCGGCTTTATCGTTGTAAATGTCCTGTTGCTCACTTCAGCATTGCCAAGCGTGAGTGCATTAAAGAAAGTGGATTTTCCAACATTTGTTTTTCCAGCAATTGCGATGAGTACAATAATCACCTGTCAGGCTAATAGTACTGAAGAAGTTTTCTTAAAATTAAAAAGGGGAAATAATGCCATCTTTTCTTAATCTCAATTGAGCACGATAAAGGTCTTCGCCTGGCTCCATAAGATTGTAGCAATCTACAGGTGCTATACGTGTGTCTGGCCCTGTACATTTACCATAAGGCCCTAATACACCAAGTGTTAATTTTGTAGCACCACGCGGGCTCAGGTCTAGCGTACAATAAACTATTTTACAATCTCTTTCTACAACTTGTAAAAAACATATTCGTGGATTTCCAACATAAAAAGACCCATCTCTTTCATTCCACGGGCCTATTCTTTCGTCGTATTGTTGACGTATTTTATCAATTGCATACGCCAGAATGCCGTTTTCTGTAAAATTGAAAGCCATTCCTTTAATTCATATATAAATAGCTTAAATTCTTTACCAGAAAAGCTATGAATATACTATGAAATTATGTAAAATATGCATAAAAAGCGACATTCTTTGCTCTGGCTGCAGCAAAAAACTTGAGCGTGGTGAAATAAGCAAGACAGACATAACAGTATCCCGTGCTTTGGCAAAAATGAATCTTTCTGCTGATTATATGGTGACTGTAGAAGATGCAAAAACCATAATCATAGTAGCAGGCGGGGATATAGGTGCGATCATTGGCCGTGGTGGCAAAAATACAAAGCAGCTCAGCCAAGTGTTAGGCAAAGAGGTGCGCATCATAGAAAAAACAGGTGAAAAGCAGATGATTGAAAAGATATTGCGCTCGCCTATCATTGGCATTAACATTCTTTACTCAAATGGCGAAAGATATAGAATAAGAATGCACAAGACCAAGCAAAAAGTGAGCGCAGAACTATTGTCTGCAGTGCTTGGCAGGAAAGTAGAAATTGTTTTTGAGTAGATCAAATTCTTCTTGGCAACCGCATTTCGATGTTCTTTAGCCTTTCATTTATTGTCTCTGTCTGGCTGCGTATAGCTGATAACTGGGCTTCGATTATGTCAAGCCTGTCCCTGACATCATAGGTTTGTGATTGCTCATAGGGTCCCTGATTAAGTGTCAATTCTTCATATTTTTTCTGTACTGGTGTCCTGAACCTGTCATCGTAAAGAGCTTCTTCTCGTGGGGATTTTGCTGGCCGCAAGAACGCTGGTTCTGGCGGCTCCTGCTGGTATGGCTGATTCTGCTGATACGGCTGGTATGGTTCGTAACCCTCTGGTCTTGGCGGCTCAAGTACACTCGACTTTATATCCTGGTAGTCAGAGTCATCTTCTCGTCTCTTAAGCAATTTGTTTTTTATGCCACTGAATATGCTCATAGAAGAAATATGTTGAGTTGCATTAATAAAGATTTTAGCACATTTACTCTTCTCTCGGTACACCTAAGGTTCTTGTAAGTATATCGCGCATCTTGTAAACATCGTCTTTTGCATAGTCAATATAATTTCTTCTCTGCTTGAAATAAAACATAAGGTTGTAAAACCACCAGAAGCTCTTCTGGATAAAATTAGTGTATTCGTAGTTTGTCTGAAGAGTGCCCTTTATGAGTATATTGACCCATCCTGTTTTATCTTTGCTAGATTGCTCGCCCTGGACAATAACGATAACAAAAGCCAGCGACCATCTGTCTTCTCTTCTTCTTCCTATCCAATAGCCATAGAAAGGTTTTGGTTCTACAGAAAAATCCCATCTTACATCGCGCTCGTATATATCAACGCCAGTAATTTTCATAACGTCCCTAAGTAATGTAGGTATCATGGGAACTACCTTGAAAGGATATTCGCCCTTGAAGTTTATTCTTATACTTTCAGAAGGCGCCATTATGTCGTCTATAATTCGTATCCTAGCCATGAGAATCACGAACCTTGTCTACCTGTCTTTAATGTTTCTATATAATTCTTTATGCTTGTTTCAAAGTTCACAAGAAGTTCCTTGCCATAATTTAGAAACTCCATCCTCTTGTGATGATAAAAAGCTTTGTGCCAAAATCTTCTGAGCATTTCATAGACAATGCTCTGCTGCCATATTGTATCTTGCGGATATTCAGTAAGAAGCCTTGGCTTCATTCTTATTTGTGCGCGACCCTCGCCATCAGTTGAAAATCCAGACAAATCTATTTCAATTGTCACATAAGTGAAGAGATCAAGAATCTTATTTACTTCCCAAGAGACGCTAAATCTTTCTGTTCCTTTCAATTTTTCCCAGTCGTACTGCTTTTCCTGAACATAAGCTTCAGGCACATTGAAGACAACACGTATCAGTTCATTGAGTTTTTTGTAAAGCATCTCTGGGTTCCGTCCTGTGTAAAATATCTTGATTTCCTTCGCTGGCTCGAAAATATAATCCCATATGACCAGCTTTGTTCTTGCCCATACCATAGATCTCGCCTGTTACTACTATGCCTTTAGCTTCAATATAAATATTGCTATTACACGCTGCTTTGTCTAAAAAATACCCATTAGCATCCTTTTTGATGCTATGAGCCGTCAGTGAGCATCAGAAAGTATGCTCGCCTTTTTAAACAAAGCCATTGCACGCCATTAGCTTTATAGCAACAAAAAGAGTATCTTATTATGGTGTTTGAAATTATTCTAGGTGCAATCTTAATTGCATTTGGCATAATGACAATATACTTCTCCGTCGAAGAAGGTGTCAGCGACCCGAAGCTAATGGGAATACTTATTTTAGGAGGCTTGTCAACAGGCGCTGGTATTTTTGTTGTTGTAAAAACACTTACGCTTATTATCTTGCTGAAAAAACTGGTAGGGCTTTTTTTAGGGGCAGCGGGACTATTTTTTATCCTGGGCTTTCCTGACATTGTCGATTATCAAAGGCCTGGGATGGGAAAAGCTGGTGTATTTATCGGCATCGTCTTGATTGTAATAGGGGCGTGGCTGCTATTCTTTTGATAAAAAAATTAATATAGGGACTATGATAAATAGAGATGTATGGTAGACATCGTATTGATCATACCGAGTGTTGTAGTACTAGGGTCTTTGCTCTATTTCTTGGCGAAGAAGCCATCTGATGAGCAAGAAGGAGTTGTAACACCTTATCTTCTTGCAGACGAAAATTTTGAGCGCAATTGGAATACTGGAGAACTTGTTGATCGTCGTGCAGAAAAATGGACAGGACCAAATGGCAAGTGGCTTGGTCATGCACTGTTCAATGGGCCAAGAGAAGCGCAGACATCCTTGAATCCCACAGGCCCTCCTGGATCATTGTCAGCTATATATTATAGCCTTATGTTCCAGGTAAGAAAATGGGAATTTCTCACAGAAAAAGCAGATGAGTGGGTTGAGGTATCGCCTATCCATGGAGCTTATTACCAGTTGACAATGAAGCAGAAAGAAGAACTAGAAGCACGCATAAAATCAGGCCTTGCTTCTGCCTCACAATCTGTAGCAGACATGGAACTGCTCAAGCATGATTTGCGCAAATACAAGGAATTCTTGCATTACTTTGGATATGAAGCAGATGATACGACAGGCGATATAAAGTACGACGCAAAAAAGCGTGATGACCATTCACTGAGAGCAATGTTTATCGATCTTGTCGATGCTCACACAGGAGAGCAGATAGCAATGAAGACCATTGTTTCCAGGTGGCCTACGCTTATCGTCGATTTCCAGAAGCTTGAGGATAAAGATATTGACACTGACAAGATAAAAGAGAAACTTAATGTCTCCAAGGCAGAGGCTGTTGTTTTGAGCACAAAAAACCGCCTTTATCAAGAATGGAAAAAAATGTTCGAGCCGCAGTTAAAAGAAAGGTATAACAGGATCAGGGAGCTTGTAAAGAGCAGGGAGAAAAGCGTTGAATCTTACAGAGAATGGCTGAAGCCGATTATTGCAAGGCACAAGCTCATTGAAGAAGGGCTTCAAACACCTGAAAGAAGAAAGTTATTGATGTCGCATTTCATTCCAACTGGCGCACAGGCAACATCCATAAGCGACGTCACTATGTGGGTCTGGAGATATATAACTGTGCAGGAAATGCAGAAAGGCGGCACTGAAAGATTGGCACTTGAGGTAGAGCCCAGAAGCCAAAAGCTTCCTCTTCATTGGGAATGGACAAAGAAAAATCTTATATTCAATCCAAAGCATGGCCTTATAACTAAACATCCTTGGATAACAGAACAATGGGTAGAAGAAAAGAGAAAGAACATATTAAACAGGAAGGTTAGCCCTACAACGCAGTGGGTAGTACCGCACAAGCTCTACTATGCATTTATCATAATAAAGATAACAAGAGCCAACATAAGGCTTGCAAGCGGCGCTGAAATAGAAGACACTGTATTTGACGTGAATGCAATCCTTCTGAGCCAGAATGTGCTTGTTGTAAAGCTTCTTGAATTGCTCGCAAAACAGGAAGAATTTGACCGGTACGTGGACGAGCTCATCGGCGTTGCAAAACCCATACCTGGCAAGAAATTTGAGCAAAAGAAAGAAAGGCGTACTCTTGACAGGGTAAATGCATTCCTTGAAAATTTCAGCATCGATATGCTGTTTTTCAAGCGAGGGCCTTATGAGCATGATTTTGACGAAAGGATCACAAAAATAATGTTAGCCAACATGGCAGGACTTCGGTATCAGCCAATTGTGCGCTTTATAAAAGGAAAGATGCAGATGGGCGAGTAATTTTTTCTTAGAAAGAAAAAATTAACTAAAAGAAGCTAGAGGAATTTAACTAAAAGAAAGCAGAGAAATTTATATATAGCAATGGCACAATACTTCTTTTATGCCATACAAAATCGGTATTTCTTCGGGCTGGTGGGGCATTGCTAAAGACCCGAACCTGCTTGGTTTAGCTACAAAAGCTGGCAGCTTTGGCGCCACAGCAGGGGTGCAATTCAACCAAGTGGATCTAGACACCATACTTGAATTTCTTGAGCCAGACCTGAAGCAGTTCATGACAAGAACCATAAAAGAACTTGGCATCGAGGTCGGTCTTCATGGCGAGATCCGTGAGATTGTCGCGCTGGAGAGCGCTGAAAGAAAATACTGGGAGCAGAGCCACGACAGATTCTTGACAACAATAAAAAATGCCTCTGAATTGGGTTTTGTCTACGTCAACATGCACCTTTCTGTGACGCAGCAATTGTTCTACGAAGAAGCGCGCATCAGGCCATTTGGTTTTTCTTTCCAAGTCGTTGACCATCTGGGCCGACCTTTCTGGCAGCTTGCAGAAGAATCGCCTGCTGTGAAACATTACGTATTGAGATTATTAGGCAGGGAACGCTCTGGCATGGCAGGCCAGTTAGCTGGTGAGGAAATCTACAGACACAGATTTGAGCAATTTCAGCAGCAGCTTTATAGAGAGCTTGAAGAAGAAGCGCGCAGAAATCTGCGTGCGAGGGGGGAACCCGAAGAGAGGGGCAATGTCGAAGCAGAAATTCAGCGTGTAATAAGGCAGTGGCAAGATAGTGGCAGAATGCGCCATCTGTACAATGAGTTTTATTACAGCGTTTGGAAGGATTCTACATATGCAAAGTATGTTCTTGAAACAGGCGAGATAGATGCATACATCCTTGTCGCCACATACATGATCGAAAGAGGCGATCCGCTTTGGTCAAGTATCGTAGGCGCTGGTTATAGTAATCCAGCAACCGATGCGGAAAGAGCTTACATTGAAAAGCAGCCTGAATTCAACGCAGCTGTCGCGGCAAAATATATAGAAGGCCACCTGATAAAAAAAGGT
>CAYIKG010000045.1:0-6750 GCA_964363955.1 uncultured archaeon
TTTTGATAGAATCTTGCAAGCTTTGCAGCTGTGCTTGTTTTGCCGCTGCCAAAAAGCCCGGCGAGCAGTATTTTCTTAGGTTTTAACTCCACAAGAGCACGACGCTCGCCCATGATGCGCGTCAACTCCTCGTAGACAACACGGATAATATGCTCTCTTCTCGTAAGCGCAGGCGGTATTTTCTCAAATGCCCGTTCCCTGATGGACTCGCTGAGCTGATAAACGAGCTTTACATCGACATCAGCAGAAAGCAAAGCGCGCTGTATTTCTTTTACAAGTTGCTCTACAGCTTCTTTGTCAGCGCTGCCTTTGGCCAAATGCTCTAGTGCATCGCGCAGTTTTGTTGACAGTGACTTCAGCATAGTTAATCTAGGAAAAGAGTGTTTTTAAATAAGTGCAGAATTAGCAAAATTATGCCAAAATGGATCTTGTACATTGCATTGTTCATATCAGCTGTTTTTGTATTGCAAATAATTAATCCAGGAGTAACAGAGACATTCCTCCTCGTTTCGTCGGATATCGTCAGCAGGCCGTGGATTCTTGTGACATCCATATTTCTGCACGGAGACATCATGCACCTGCTTTACAACATGCTGGCGCTCGTGTTGTTTGGAATGATACTGGAAAAATTAGTGGGCGAGAGAAAATTCTTGCTCGTGTTTTTTGTTTCAGGCGTTTTCAGCAGCTTGGCAGCAGCAATGCTCTATTCCCGCGTTCTTGGCGCCTCGGGCGCAGTTTTTGGAATCATAGGCGCGCTCGCGCTCTTGCGCCCTAAGATGGCGGTGTGGGCATTCGGGGTGCCAATGCCCATGATCGTTGCCGCAGGCGCGTGGGGCATACTTGATATTGCCGGCGTGTTTGCGCCGTCGGGCATTGCGAACTTAGGGCACCTGGGCGGGCTGTTTGCTGGCGTCGTGTTTGGCATGGCTTGGAGAAAGAAATACCCAGAACCGAGAAAACTGAAAACGAGAATTGTGCACGATGAAGAAATTGATAAATGGGAAAACGTGTATATGAAAGTTCAAAAAAAAGCTTAAAAAGATTAGCAAACACTTAGCTAAGAGAATCTGACCTGTAATATGGTCTAGACTTTTACGGAGTAAAAGGGTAGTAGTATGGCAGAAAGGAAACCGCACATGAATCTTGTAACAATAGGTCACGTAGACCATGGTAAGTCTACGCTCGTAGGTCGATTGCTCTACGATACAGGTAATGTTCGTGACGATGCTCTGAGAAAGCTTAAGGACCTTGCAAAAGAGCTGAAAAAAGAGACATTTGAATTTGCATTTATCATGGACAGGCTCAAAGAAGAGCGTGAGCGTGGCGTCACAATTGATATCATGCACCAGAGATTTGATACTGCTAAATATTATTTCACCCTTATAGACGCGCCAGGCCACAGAGACTTTGTAAAGAACATGATTACCGGTACAAGCCAGGCAGATGGAGCTATATTAGTAGTTTCTGCCAAAGACGGTGTGCAAGACCAGACAAAAGAGCATGCTTATCTCGCTAGAGTTCTGGGCGTTGGCCAGCTTATAGTGGCAATAAACAAAATGGATGCTGTGAATTATGATGAAGCAAGGTTCAATTCGACAAAAGACGAGGTCACAAAGCTCCTGAAAGGCGTGGGCTTCAAAGTTGATGAAATACAATTCATTCCTACGTCTGGTTATGTTGGCGATAATGTTGCAAAGAAAAGCGACAAGACAACTTGGTACAAGGGTCCTACGCTTGTCGAAGCACTGGATCTTTTCAAAGTTCCTGAGCAGCCAATAGACAAGCCGCTTAGATTGCCTATCCAGGATGTTTACTCGATTACAGGTATAGGCACTGTGCCAGTAGGACGTATAGAAACCGGCATATTGAAAGTGAATGACAAGATAGTGTTCATGCCTTCAAAAACAGAAGGCGAAGTAAAAAGCATAGAAATGCACCACGAGCAGGTGCAGGAAGCAAGGCCTGGAGACAACATTGGATTTAATGTGCGCGGTGCTGGCAAGAAAGATATAAAAAGAGGGGACGTAGCTTGCCATCCAAACAATCTGGCAAAGCCAGTAAAAGAATTTACTGCTCAGATAATAGTTCTTAATCACCCTAGTGTTATAAGCAAGGGTTACACGCCTGTTTTCCACGTGCATACATCGCAGATAGCATGCACTGTAACTGAGATAGTAAAAAAACTGGATCCAAAAACTGGTGCAACTGTACAGGAAAATCCTGATTACATAAAAACAGGTGACGCAGCTGTAATCAAAGTAAAACCGACAAAGCCAGTAATAATAGAGAAGCAGTCTGAAATGCCTGAGCTTGCAAGGTTTGCTATTCGTGACATGGGCCAGACAGTAGCTGCAGGTGTCTGCCTCGAAACAGTGACTGAGTAGCTTTTTTATACTTATTCTAGCATTATTCGCAATATGAACATAGCGCGCATCAAGCTCTCAGGCAGGGATCCTAAACAGCTGGATGATATTTGCAGAGAAATAAAAGATATAGCTGACAAGCTGGGCACTGCTGTGAGCGGGCCAGTGCCGCTGCCGACAAAAAAATTGCGCATACCTGTCATGAAAACACCTTGCGGTGATGGCATGCACCGAGGTGGAGGAGGAGGCAACTGGGAAACGTGGGAAATGCGCATTCACAAAAGGATTTTAGACGTGGGCACAAATGAGCGCGTGCTCCGCCAAATAACACGCATACGCATCCCCCGTGACATTAATATTGAGATAGAATTAACTGATTAATAAACTCTTCCTATTCTACTGATATGATTCCTGAGAAATTATCGCAGCGCTTGCGCGAGCTAGGCGAGGATCCGGAAATAATATACAATACTAGAACGAGAAAAGCTATGCTTGGCCGTGGCACAGAACCCGTCCCGTGGTTTCCCGATGCCAGTTACGACGGTCTCGGCTACAAGTTCGATCCGATTTCTGTAGTGCCTGTGCTCGCCCTGGATCCAAAACCGAATGAGCGTATACTTGATATGTGCGCGGCGCCCGGGACGAAGACAATTCTGATTGCTCACGTGACGAAAAATTCTGCTCAGATTGTTGCCAATGATATAAGCAAGACTAGAATTCTGAGACTGAGAACGAATCTCAGGAAATACGAAATAAACGCCAAAATAACAAACACGAGCGGGCGCATAATAAAGGAGAATTTCGACAAGATATTGCTTGACGCGCCGTGCAGCGGCGAGGGTATTGTGAACAAAAAGGAAAAATTATTTTCTGCGTGGTCTGAAAAAAGGATAAGATTCCTTGCAAAGAAGCAGAAGAAATTAATTGCAAACGCATTTAACATCCTCAACGACGGCGGCATTCTTGTCTACTCAACGTGCACGTTCGCCCCGGAGGAGAACGAGGAAGTTGTACAATTCTTACTGGAAAAAAGCAGAAATGCCAAATTGGAAGAAATGAATATTGAAATAGCCCACTCAGTCGGCCTTAGCGAATGGGCAGGCAGAAAAATTCCAGAAGAAATGAAAAAGTGCATGAGGATATATCCTCACCAGAATAATACAGCTGGGTTTTTCATCGCGCAGATCATAAAGGAATGAGATAAGTTTTATAAAAAGTAGTGCATATGGTTAACGCATGGAGCGAACACTTATCATAATAAAGCCCGACGGCGTAAGAAGAAAATTGGTAGACAAGATCGTGCAAAGATATGAGCGAGCAGGACTGAAAGTAATTACGCTGAAAAAGATGAAAGCAACTCCGCAACTGCTGAAAAAGCATTATTCTGCGCACGTTGGCAAAGAATTCTATAAAGCATTAGAGAAATTCATGTCATCAGAAGTCGTGGCATTTGTTCTTGAAGGCAATAATGCAGTAAAGCAAGCAAGAGCAATAACAGGCGCTACAGACCCGAGCAAAGCAGAAAGAGGCACCGTACGCGGCGATTTTGGCATTGACTCAGCTGAGAAAGCTGACAAAGAAAAACGCGCTATAGAGAATCTAGTCCATGCATCTGGCACAAAAGAAGAGGCAGAAAAGGAAATTGGTCTGTGGTTTCCTGGATTGAAAAAATAAATTACTCCTGCTTAAGTTGAGCCAGGCGCTGCGCAAGCTGGCTGATCGTAGCATTATATGCAGGGTTGTTGATCGAGTTATCTAATTCATATGGGTCGATGCTAAGATCATAAAACTCCTTCTCGCCTGTGCCAAGCTCTACGTACTTGCTTTGATTATCCCTAACCCCATAATTTCCACCAGAATGCTCGACCAAAAAATCGCTGCGCCAGGCTGCGTCTGGATTTGCAAAGAGCGGCACAAGGCTTATTCCATTAACTGTTGGTGGTGTAGAAGCTCCGGCGAGTTCAGCGATAGTCGGCGCAAGATCGATGTTTAGCGCAAACTTGCTGCTTTGAGTCGGACTTAAAATAAGTTCTGGATAACGGATAATCATCGGCACCCGAATGCTTTCTTCATATGCCTTGTTTTTACCAGGCTTTATTCTGTGTTCGCCCACGAGAAAACCATTATCAGAAGTAAAGATAACCACAGTATTGTCAAGCTCAGGACCCAGGGCATTCATCATGGCATCGATTGCCTCGTCCAAAGATTTCAGCGAGCAAACACGCCCTTTTATCCTGTTATCAATCGCGGCAATATCACTGCTAGTCAACAATGGTAAGTTTCGTATTGCTGCTGGCTTATCAGAAACATCTGCTTCATTGAAGGACGGTGCCCTTGATATTGTTAGATTATTGCATGTTCCAGCATGACGTGACGGCAATTGTGGTACACCACCTGTACCACTACCATGGGGGGCATATGCTGTAAATACCAAGAAAAATGGCCTCTGGGCAGTCTGGATAAAATTCACTGCCTTAGCTTTTAGCACATCTGTTGAATAATCGCTGTCAGCACTACCGTAGCTGACGATAACGCCGTTCTCATTCAGCTTGTAACTGTAATATCTTCCGTTATTAGCAGAAAAAACACGCCAGTCATCCCAGCCTGGCGGAATGTATGGAGAAATAAGCTCATAGTCATTCAGGTATTTGCCCATCAGGCTTGTTGTATAACCTGCGTTATCGAGCCATACTGCCACTGTTGAACTATCATCAAACGCTGGTGCACCACCACTTGGAGCATTGTTACCCCAGACACCATGATTGTGGACATACTGGCCTGTCAAAAAGCTTGACCTAGATGGGCAGCACAATGATGTTGTCACAAATCCATTTGTGAAATTCATGCCTTCGCCGATAAGCCTGCTTCGCACGACTGGCATTGAATCAAAATCATCCCATCGCTGATCATCTGTGAGGATAACTACGAAATTTGGTCTTGTCTCTGGCAGCGTAGTAGTAGTTGTCGAGGTACCATTGCTAACTTCTTCATACGTCACAGTAAGCTTTGCAGCCCGGCTCGGATTGCTCTCATATGATTTTGATCTTAGGTTTTTATTGCTGTTGGATCTGCCATCAGCTAATATGACAATATCATTCCCCTGTGTCCAGCCAGGCCTGTAAATAATTTCTTGCACAACTGCTTTTATGTCTGGCGACGATTTCCAGCCAGATCCGATGCTGTTTGCAATCCAATATATGCTCGCAGCTGTTCTCGGGCGGCTTGTCACATCAGCGTTTGCCTGAAAGCTGACTGCATCGTCAACAGCTTCAGCAAAGATATCAACATTCGCGTCATCGTAGCTTGTGCTTGTCACATAAATCTGGAGCACTGCAGAACTGATCGTGCTTCCTTGCGGGATGTTCATATTTGTGAAGCGGAAACCGCCGTTGTACCTGCTGCCAGAAGCGGTGTTTGAATGCATTTTCACGTTAGTGGCAGTTGAACTGAATTGTGTGTTTCCATCAGTTTCATGCGCATCGTCAGCGCCTGATGCAACTTGGAATGTTAGCGTACTTGCAGAAGAAGCTGCAGCTGCAAGCCCCATTGAATAACTGCTATAATTTCCGCTGCTCATGAAAAAAGAGCTTATCAGCACTATGCTTAGCACGAATATGGCAGAAAAAAATGCCCACTTGCTGTCCCAGGAACTTGCCATAATCTGTTAGTTACGTGAGGCGATATTTATACTTTATGTGCCAACAAACTAATTACAGATACATTACAAAGCCTGTGTTTTTTATAATTATTTCTCATAGTTACGAGAAGGTGAATTCATATGCAACTGCGTCAGCCAATAGTCACGGTGCTTGGTCACGTCGACCATGGAAAGACAACGCTACTTGATAGCATAAGGAAGACAGCCATAGCTGCAAAAGAAGCTGGCGGCATTACTCAGGCAATAGGCACGACTGAAATACCGCTGGAAACTGTAAAGAGCATTTGCGGGCCTATAATAGAAAAATTTAAGTTTGATATAACATTGCCAGGCCTGCTTTTTATTGACACGCCTGGCCACGAGGCATTTACAACATTGCGCAGGCGAGGCGGAAGCATTGCTGATTTTGCCATCATCGTCGTTGACATCATAGAAGGCATTATGCCACAGACAAAGGAAAGTATAGAAATACTCAAAGAGACGAAAACGCCCTTTGTCATTGCTGTCAACAAGATCGACCGGATAAGCGGATGGACGACTCACGACGAATCATTCCTAAAAAATGTCAATGAGCAAAGAAAAGATGTTCTTGAAAGTTTTGAATCTGCCTTTTACAATATCGTGAATCAATTCTATAACCTTGGCTTCTCTGTTGATCGCTTTGACCGCATACAAGACTTCACAAAGACAGTGGCTGCTGTGCCCGCGAGCAGCAAGACAGGCGAAGGC
>CAYIKG010000046.1:0-6690 GCA_964363955.1 uncultured archaeon
TGAAACTGCGCAAAATTCTGATTTTATTGTTCTTTATGGAGATACTGATTCGTTATTTGTCAAAGTAAAAAAAGGCGACATAAAAAAGGCTGCGCGCGCATTCCTTGAAAAGATGAATAAAAAATTGCCAGGCATACTCGAGCTTGAACTGCAAGGCATTTATAAGAAAGGACTCTTCGTGCCACAGAAATTGGGCACTTATACGGCGAAAAAACGCTATGCATTGCTTGACGAAAAGGGAGGCTTTGTAGTCCGTGGCATGGAAGCTGTTCGTAGAGATTGGTGCGACATTGCTAAAAATCTTCAGCGCGACGTGCTCCGACTCGTGCTTGAGGACAAGGAAAAAGAAGCAGTTCGGCGCGTCCGTGAGGCTGTGAAAAGAATAAAGCAAAGAAAAGTAGAGATAAAAGATATTTCTATGAGAACAATGCTCGGCAAGTCTTTAGATGAATACAAAGCCAAAGGCCCGCACGTGATTGTTGCGAGGAAACTTGAGAAAGAAGGTCATGAAGTGCCGCCTGGCACTGTATTGAGCTTTGTCATTACCAAAGGCAAGGGATCTATTTCTGATCGCGCTGAACCAGTAAACAAAGTTAGTGTAAATGACTATGACATTGAATATTATCTGAATAATCAAATAATATCTGTGGCCATGCGGGTGCTGCGAGTGCTCGGGTACAAGGAAGAAGACTTTATAGAAGGGAGTTTGGATAAGTTCGTAAAAAATAAATAATTTTTTTCTCTTTGAGGGGTGCGGGGGCCTTTCTCTTTTTTTGAAGATTTTTTAGAACTATTAAAGTACGTAAGAAGTACAGAAACATTACAATTAAATTTTATCTTAAGAATAAAAGCTTTTTGAGAAATTTATTTCTGTATGTCAAGTGTTCTGGAAAGAACTGCATTTGATTTATCGTTGCGCAATCCATGGTTCTTCAGAGTTGTAAGAAGGGAGCTTTATAGGCGATACAAGGATCCTGAACGTGTTCATGAAGCAGCTCTGCGAATGATGAATGAATATGATGGTGTTTTAAGGAAACGAGAAAGCGAGTTTGATTTTCCAGAACTTACAATAACGATAAAAGGCAGAAGGATGAAGCCTTTTGGAACTGCTGCTGGCCTTGACAAAAATGGGGAAGCATTAATACCGCTATCAAGGATTTATGGATTTCTTGAACCAGGTACTGTAGTCGTTAACCCAAGAGAAGGTAATCAAAGGCCAAGAGTATCGTCTGATAGTTCAAGAGGAGATCTTTACAATGCACAAGGGTTTCCGAGCGAAGGATTGGGTTATTTTCTCAGCAACATACAGACTTATAGAGATGGTACTAGAGATGGTACACAAGTACCTATATACGTCAGCATCTGTGGTTTGCCATTGTCCGAAGAAAAACCAGTTGAAGTTGCAATGCAGGAAATGACACAGCTCTTAGATGATTTAGATCCTTACGTAGACGGCTTTGTATGGAACCCGTTCTCGCCAAATACAGCAGCACTCGCAGCTCTTAGAAACCCAGAAGTATTTAAACAGCATGCTAGTCTTGTGGCAAACCGTGCACCAGAAAAACTTAGGCTTGTGAAAATGGGGCCTTATGATGGAGATAAAAAAGAAGAATGGATGAAATTAGCTGAAGCTTGGCTAGCTGGTGGCGGTGATGGCATAGTTGCTGTAAATACTTACATGGTTCCAAAAGAAGAAGTGCCTTCAGAAAGCTGGGGTTATCCTTCTGCTGGAAGAAGTGGAAGGTTTCTAAGGCCATATAGACTGAGGGCCGTCAAAGAGGCCAGGCAAGCATTTCCAGGTGCCATAATTTTTGCAACTGGCGGAATTGATGATGGTGATGATGCTTATGAAACATTGAAATATGCAGACGCAGTCGAAGGATTTACGCCTTATACATTTCACGGTCTTGGTCTTCTAAGAAAAATAATGCAGGGTGTTTCAAGGAATCTAAGAAAGGATGGTTACAATAGTTTGGAAGAATTACGATCAACGTGATAACTTTAGAAATACAAAGAATCCATGAATTCCTTTGACTTTCTTACCATTTCATCATCTATTTTGCCATACTTTCTTAGTATAGAAAAAATGTCGCTTATGTGGTAAACATAATAACAATTATATCCTTTTTTTCTTACTATGTCAGGACCTCCATGGCCGCGATCCACTAAAACTACAATATCCTTAATGATTAGACCTTCGTTTTCTAACAGCTCAATTACATTAAACTTACTTGCGCCATCAGAAATAACATCGTCTATAACAACAGCTCGATCATTCTTCTTGTAAATACCCTCTATGAGTTTTTTTGTTCCGTGTTCTTTTTGCTCCTTTCTTGTGAAAATCATTGGCCGATTCAGCTCCAATGCCAGTGCAGTAGCTATTGGTATTGCTGCATAAGGAATTCCGATTATAATGTCATATTCCAGTTTACCGAGGATTTTTGCATATTCTGACATAACGAGCCTTAAAATATCTGGATAAGAAGACAGAAAACGTAGATCGATGTAATAGGGGCAGATTTTGCCAGAAGTTAAAGTGAATTCACCAAATTTTATTGCTCCTATTTTATATAATTTTAATATTAGATTTTCTTTGTCGTCCATACCGAACACTATAACTGACTTGTCAATTCTTCTGCGGCTTTTCTGATGTTGTCTGCCGCATATATTCCTCTGCCAACTATTGCATGCCAACTATCTAAGATTCTTGCTGCTTCTGAGATTTCTCCGCCTTGTGCAACAAACCCCGGGGCATAAAACACGGGGGATATTCCTTTATTTTCTATAAGTTCTTTGTAAAATCTTATTCTATCCAATCTATTTCCAGGGACGACAAAATCTATAACACCTTGGTCTGCACCATTTGAATACATTTCTTCTAATGCTTCATCTGCAATATAACCGCCTTCGCTTCTTTTGTATCCTTTATGCGTCATCTCTCCACCAATAAGAACAACCAATCCAGTTGCTTGGGCAGCTTCTGTCCATGCACGCTGCGTTTCTGGACCTGATTCTGGAAATATTATTATAGCGTCTACCCCGTATGATTTCATATCATTTGCATAATCTTTTCCGAGATCTGGTATGTCTGTTCCTGCTTTCTGATGATCAAAGATTATTGGTTTATTAGAATATTTTCTAGCTATCTCAACAATGCGTGGGACGCTATGCCTGTATCCAAGTCTGAAACCAATTTTATATGCACCGATACCGTCTATGTTTGCTGTTTCTTTGATGAGCCTTTCAAATAATCTGATATCCGAGAAGTCGCATGCTGGTATTATGCTTCTGTCTGTTTTGATCAATGCCATATAGCTCTATAACATTTGTGGAAACCATAAAAAGATGTTTTACTCTTTTTAAGTATGGAAGATGAAATACTAGAGAATTACATAAAGGCAGGAAAGATTGCTTCAGAGATTCGTGAACATTCAAAAAGCATAGTGAAGCCAGGTGCGAAGCTACTTGATATCGCTGAAGAAATTGAATCTCTAATCCGCAAACGTGGCGGCGAGCCTGCTTTCCCGTTAAATTTGTCGATAAACCAACTGGCTGCGCATTACACGCCATACAAGAATGATCCGGCTATCGTGCCGGAAAATGCAGTTATTAAAGTTGATGTAGGCGTGCACGTCGATGGCTACGTGGCTGACACTGCGCACACTCTTTGTTTTGACGAGAAATTCCTGTCTTTAGCTGAAGCGAGCAAAAAGGCACTGGACAATGCTGTTGCACTTGTCAAGCCAGACGTATTACTATCTGATATTTCTGCTGCAATCGAAGAGACGATCAGAAGCTATGGCTTTAATCCTGTCAGCAACTTGACCGGCCATGGCTTGGAAAGGTATCATTTGCACGCAGAGCCGCAAGTGCCAAACGTGAAATTTAATAGCGATTATCGGCTTGCCGAAGGCCAGGTGATTGCAATAGAGCCTTTTGCCACTAACGGGTCTGGGCGAATAAAAGAAACAGAGCCGACTCTTATTTACATGATCACAGAAGATAAACAGGCCCGGAACGCGGATGCACGCACAATAATGCGCTTCGCGCAGCAATACAATGGATTGCCTTTTGCTGAGCGCTGGCTGCCGATTGATTCGCGTGTAAAAATTAGGATTGCGATGAAAGAATTGATTGAGCGGGGCGCTATATACGAATATCCGCCATTAAAAGAAGTTGCAAATGGTATTGTTTCGCAGGCTGAACACACTATTATAATTAGGGATGAGCCTATTGTGACGACAAAATAAATGAAATTTTTTGTTATATATATATTAATAAAGTTATTGGTTTCAATAAAAGTAGTTATGTTGGTTATAGTTGACAATGGTAACGGGGCTGAAGAGATCTCAAGATTCATCAGAGTGCCAAGTAAAATAATCAAGCCATCACAGATAGGCAAAGTAAAAGCAAACGCCTACATTCTTTCTGATGGCGATATGAAAAACCAGAAGGAAAATGAAAAGCTGATTAAAAAAGGTGCAACACCTGTACTTGGCATTGGTATAGGATGTATATTTATCGGGTCTGCCTTCGGAGCAAAAATCAAAAGTGTTCCAAAAACAGAGAAGCAGGAAAGGCTTACATTAAAGAGACCGTGCCCACTTACAAACGATATAAAAAGAGTTTTTGCTGTACACGAAAATTATAAACATGTATTAAGCGAATTGCCAGAAAATTTCACTGTGGCAGCTTCATCACAAAAATATGAATATGAAATAATACAGGAGATGTCTATGCCGTTGTTTGGAGTTCAATTTTTACCGGAAAGGGGCTTGGATGGGATAACAATTTTGAATAATTTTACCCAGTTCATAGAAATGTGGAAAAAATATCATAAGTAGAAACTTATGAATTAATTAAAATTTTCTGAATCTTTGCCAAAACTAATTTAAAGGTTATCAAATTCAGAATAATTTACCCTGTATACAAAATTTCTTCTTCCATTTTTTGTGCTTTTTTCTTCTTAAGAATGCTTTCATAGAATGCATTCATATCTTCACTTACAGAAGGCTTTGCTTTTTTCAGCGCGTCTAAAAAATCTTTTCTGGGAACCTCTTTTGATTCGATGTCTTTTCGCATGGTATTCATGGCAGCCTCGCGGCACAAAGCTTCTATATCTGCTCCTGAAAAGCCTTCTGTATCCTTTGCTAATTGTTTTATATCAACGTCCTTAGTAAGTGGCATTTCAGCTGTATGGACTTTAAATATCTCAAGACGTGCATTCTCGTCTGGTGTTGGTACTAGTATTTGTCTATCCAATCTCCCGGGCCTCAATAATGCTGGATCAATTATATCAGGCCTGTTTGTAGCTGCTATTACAAGAACATCATGCAGGTCCTCCAAACCAGAAATTTCTGCGAGCAATTGCGAAACTACGCGCTCTGTAGCATGGCTGTCTGCGCCATAGCCGCGCCTTGGGACTAAAGCATCTATCTCATCAAAGAATATTATACTTGGTGCTACTTGCTTGGCTCTTCTAAATACATCGCGTATATGGCGTTCACTTTCGCCGACCCACATGCTGAGCAACTCAGGTCCTTTAATTGAAATGAAATTTGCGCCAGATTCGTTGGCCACGGCTTTTGCAAGCAATGTCTTTCCGCATCCAGGAGGACCGTACAGTAAAATGCCAGTCGGAGGTCTTATTCCAAGTCTTTTGAATGATTCAGGGTGGTTCAAAGGCCACTCCACACTTTCTTTTAAAGATTGTTTTATGTTCTCAAGCCCACCAATATCTATCCATTTAACCTTAGGCACTTCTATGAGAACTTCTCTCATTGCAGAAGGTTCTACCATTTTTAATGCATGATCAAAGTCCTCTTTTGTCACAATAAGTTTCTTGAGCATATCCTGGCCTACTGGCTTGTCTTCCTCCATTGTGCCCAAATCAGGCAGTATACGTTTCAGTGCGCGCATGGCAGCCTCCTTTGTCAATGCACTTATATCTGCACCGACATAGCCATAAGTAATATCTGCTATTTTTTCAATATTAACATTCTTCGCAAGCGGCATCCCTCTTGTATGTATCTGTAAGATCTCGTATCGTCCTTTTTTGTTCGGGACGCCTAGCTCAATTTCTCTATCAAAGCGCCCAGGCCTTCTTAATGCCGGATCTAGTGCATTCGGTATGTTTGTCGCACCTATTACAATGACCTTGCCTCGGTTTTTCAGCCCATCCATCAGTGTCAGCAATTGCGATACCACGCGTTTCTCTACCTCGCCTTTGACTTCTTCGCGTTTTGGGGCAATTGCATCTATCTCATCTATAAATATTATACTTGGTGCATTTTTCTCAGCTTGTTCAAAAACTTTTCTAATGTTTTCTTCGCTTTCACCATAGAATTTGCTCATTATTTCCGGGCCATTAATAACTAAAAATCTTGTGCCAGATTCGTTTGCCACAGCTTTTGCTAGCAATGTCTTGCCTGTTCCAGGAGGACCGTGCAAAAGTATGCCTTTTGGAGGCTCTATGCCCAGTCTTTCAAAAATTTCAGGATGTTTAAGAGGAAGTTCTATCATCTCACGAACTTTTTGTATTTCTTCGTGTAATCCGCCCAAATCTTCGTATGACACCTGTGGTATTTTTTCCTCTTCCAGTGGAGTAGTTGCTTGCGGTAATAGTTCGACATCTGTAGCTCGCGTTATTCTTACTGTTCCCTTGGGATCTGTATTGACAACGACAAATTT
>CAYIKG010000047.1:0-6301 GCA_964363955.1 uncultured archaeon
CGCTCATAACCACTAGACTACCGACCCTTCAGTTATTTCATAATCTAACATGTTTTTAACATCTTTATCAAACAGAAACTTGCCGTGGAATAATTTGTCTTTGAAAATTAAGGGCATCCAAATCTTGCAGTCTTCCCACATCTCATCATAAGGCATTCTATCAACAGAAGCCCAGAAGGGTTTTGCCTCTTCTGTTTCTATAGCTGTTCCAGAAAAGTCGTTGGACCTGAAGACATGGACAATCCAATCGGGCATTTTTTCCTGACCGAAAAAGAACTCCATATAACCACACTTTTTCAGCTTGTTAACACTGATACCTACCTCTTCCATAGTTTCCCTAGAAGCAGCGACTTCTAAGCTCTCGTCAGGCTCGACCTTTCCGCCAGGTGCAAGAATCTTGCCTTTGCCGAAGCCGCGCTTTTTATGTATAAGCAGCGTCCTGCCGTCCATGATAAGGATGCATAACGTAGCTATTCTTGTCATCATGAATTTAATCGGAATTTATGAGCGCTGGGAGAGGGAATTTCAGGTTCTTTTCCTAGGGCTTTTCTTCCTAAGAAAAGGCCTTTTGAACCCTCGTGCAGCTTTCGCCGCACAGGTTATTTGCACGGCATTTAGCAAACTTACGCACTCTTTCTTTCTGTGAACGCTTTCTTTTTAAGAAAGGGTTCTGCGCCTTTAGCCATGCTCGGCCATCCCAGCAACACTTTATATACTGTAAAAGATAAAATAATTTAACTGTATATAATAGATATAAACAAGAAAGGTGATTACCGTGGAAGTCAGGAGTTTTAATGACCTTATAAAAAAGGATGTTTTTACCCATAAAGGTGTTTATTGTGGCAAGGTTACTGATATAGGTATAGATCCTGATAAACTAAGGTTAAAGTCCATTGTGGTTGATGCTGTGCGTGGCTCCTTTCTAGCAAGCATAGTCGGCGACAAGCGCGGTGTCGTTGTTCCGTATGCCATGGTCCAGAGCGTAGGCGATATCGTGATAATAAAGCACATAAAAGCACAGTCAGTTGAGAAAGAATTACCAGAAGAAGAAATCAAGGTCTAATTCCGCTATATTCTTAAAGTTGCATAAAAATATTTACGTATGTTTTCTTTTGCTCTTTATGGCAGGACTGGCCAAGGAGTGCGTACTGCCTCAAGGATACTTGCAAAAGCATTGTTCAACTCCGGTTACCAAGTACAATGCCTTATTCCTTATGCAAATGGTGTTCAGACAGGCTTTGTGAAAATAGACAAAGCACCTATAAGCAGTCGCGAGCTTGCTGAACCAGATTTCTTCCTGATATTTGACACAAAAATAGATGCCAAGCTCAAATATGCAAAAAAGGGTGCTGTAATAATTCTCAATTCAAAAGAAAAGCCAAAAATAAAGACAAAAAACAAGACCATGATATTTTATATAAACGCAACTGAGATATCCATATCAATGACAAAAAAACACATGCCAAATATTATAATGATTGGTGCACTTTCAAAGGCGTTTGGAAAGCTGCCAATGAAACACATGAAAAATGCTATTGAAGAAGAAGGCTTGGGCAACCAAATGCAGTCATTAGAAGAAGGCTTCAGCTCGGTGAAAAGATAATGTCTCTTGATTCATTGCCAAAGGGTTCGCTCGATCAGTTTCACAATCACAGGATAAAAAAATACAAATACCTTTATTACTGCAACAAGTGTACAAGAAGTTTTGACTCTGAAAAATCAGCAAATATATGTAAATTTTGTGGATCACCTGAAGTGCGTGACATGACCCCTAAGAAGAAATGAGTTGGTAACAATGAACAAATTTGAAGCGAAGACATTTCGTCCGATAGTCAATAATAAGAAATGCACTAAATGCACACTCTGCGTGGTATTCTGCCCTGAAGATTGCATAATCATGCAGACAAAATCAGGCTTTCCACAAATAGATTATAATAAGTGTACTGGCTGTCTTGTTTGTTTGCGCGAATGCCCGTATAATGCAATTTATGAGGAAAAAGTCGTATGAAACAATTACTTTTAAGCTCTGCCGAAGCTGTTGCACATGCTGTAAAACTTTCTGGTGTTGACAGCACACCGCATTATCCCCAGCCTTTTGCAACTGAAATAATAAAAAATCTAGAAAAACTTGGCTCTGTTGACATATTTGATCTTCCATCACAATCAGATGCATTGAACGCCTCGATAGGCTGCTTGATTTCAGGAAGGCGGACCTTTCTGGCTACTTCTTATGTTCATGAATCCAGCGATATTTTGCGCGTTGCACAAATGCGCTTGCCGCTGGTCATCGTTGATGTTTCAAGGATGTTTAATTTATTTACACCAGAAAGAAACCTGGATGCCTTCATTGATTCTGGCTGGATTGTATTTTTATGTGAAAGTAACCAGGAGATCGTGGACACAATTATAAGATGCTACAAAATGTGCGAGGATAGCAAGGTAATGCTCCCCGCTGTGATAAGCATCGATCACTGTGATTTTTATGAGCCTGTGTCACTTCCTGGCGAGCAACTGATAAAGAACTTCTTACCGAAAAAGCTTAGAAAGGACAGTAAACCTCGCTCGTACGCGCCTAGAAAACAAGACGTAAAGCATGCTTTGGAAAGCGTAGCAAAACTTAATGCAAAAATAGATGAAACTTGGAAAAAGAAATTCAAGCGCATTCATAATCTTGCAGAACCTTATAATTTAGAGGATGCAAAGAAAGTGATTGTCACTGCTGGACTTTATTCTGCTACAGCCAGAAGCGCTATAGATGTGGCAAGAAAAAACGGCGAAAAGGTAGGTCTTCTGCGCATTTTTTCCTTGCGTCCATTTCCAGAATCAGCCATAAGTGAATTATCAAACAAGACTGTTGCTGTTGTAGATAGTTCTTTGCTGCTTTATCGGGAAGTTTCTAGAAGAATAAAGTGCTCTTCATTTCTTCTAAATTCGCCTTCGGAAAAAGATTTTATGAATGTTATAAGCAGCATGAAAGTTTCATGAAATAAGAATCTTCCAGCTTTTTGTAACCCTTTCCTGCATAGATATTTTTTTTGCTTCGTTAATTTTCATTTTTTGAATGTTGAAATATCTTTCCACAGGCTCAAGTCTTGGAAGTTTCAGTGTAACTTCTTTCTTGCCATCAACTTTTTCATAAAGTGGCCATATGCCTGTCTCTACAGCCATCCTTGCCACGTGCACACTGTCAGCAGATTCAAAACCACCCAAATTAGGGCACGGTGAAAATAGGTCTATGAATCGAAAACCAGGCATAGACTTTGCCTTGATTAGCTTTCTTATATAATCTTCTGGATGTGATATAGAAGCTGCTGCCAAATACGTACAGTCAAGCATCTTGGAAAAATACGTTATATCTGATATTCTTTTCAGGAGATTGTACCCAGAATTGTTGTAGCAAATATAGATAAAATTAGATTCATTTTTTGCAGCAGCCATCAGACTCGACAAATACTCTAGTGTAAAGCCATCGCCGGCAAAGGCAAGAACCCCATTATTATAGCGGGATAAAGCAAGGGCGGTCGCTGCTGCATTATCGGCAACAATAACAGAGAATGGCTGCTGGTGCTCTGCCATCTTCGACAAATGGCCTGAAACAGTGATGATCTTAGATCCTAGAATCTTTTGAGCGATCTTGAAGCCAATCAAAGAACCACAGCCAGGTTCTACTGGAACGTATCCAAAAGGCTGGTTTGTCTTTGTTATATAATCTTTCAGAACTGGGTCGATGACAACCTCGTCCTTTACTTCAATGACATATTCATCTTCTTCAGGCACCTTATCCTTATAGAAAGGAAATTTTAAATATTGTTGAATTTTCCCTTTATTCTTTTTATCGCCAAAAACAGCTCGTCCAGTCTTTGCTTCAGAAGCTCTTCTTGGCCAGGAAGATAATACCAAGTCCGATATTCGCCAAAGCGCCGATTCATTACATGGCGCTTTATATTTATACCGCGACTTTTGGAAATGAGAAACAGTTCATTGTGTTTTGGGAATTTCTCCTTTACCTTTATTACTGGTGTGGGGCCATTTTGCTGGAGGTATGCATGAAACTGCAAGACATTTCCTTTGTCTGGCTGTCTTATTCCTTTTACCCAGTGATAAGCAGCTGAATAAGATATACCAAGTTCTTTGGCTATATCCTTTACAGTCCGGCCGTTCCTGTGCATTTCTACTGCTTTATCGTATTTTTCAGAATAAAACTCACGGCCACGCCGCATAGTTTATTTCTAAAATGAAGATATTTATATGGCATCAGACAATTCATACTTATGCGTGGTATTACACCTGTAATTGCTGTCATACTTCTGATGCTCATAACTATTTCAATGGTCGGTTTTGCATTCGTATGGTTTACGAGGCTTGCGGAAAGTGCGACGAGTACGGTAGGAAACGAGACCGAATCATTGGCGCAAAATTTGGCAAAAAAGATATCGATTGACAATGTTGAAGGTACTTCGCTGGCTCTCAGAAACAGAGGAACAGCAACAGTCCAACCAGAAGAAATTGGCTTTTTTATTGACGGTGCATCAGTCACGTGTGCAGGACTAAGTGCTATTTCTCCTGGTGCAATAGGAACGTGCACACTGTCATCTGCGTGTAATGCTGGCAGTACAATGCGCATCACCACGCCAGCTGGAGCAGATGAAGTTAGATGTTAGCTTCTTGTCTGAGCACTTCTGCCTTGTCTGTATGTTCCCATGTAATGTCCGGATCATCCTTTCCAAAGTGACCGTAGTTTGTGGTTTTTTTGTATATAGGCCTTCTTAATTTCAGGTGATCGATGATGGCATGTGGCCTTAGATCAAAATGCTTATTAACAAGCTCGACAATGCGCGTTTCAGGTACTTTGTTGGTGCCGAAGCAATCAACATTTACTGATGTAGGCCGCGCGACGCCGATTGCATAGCTTACCTGCACCTCGCACTTGTCAGCGAGGCCTGCTGCAACGATGTTCTTTGCTATGTATCGTGCCGCGTACGCGCCAGAGCGATCGACTTTAGTAGGATCCTTGCCAGAAAACGCGCCCCCGCCGTGGCGACCGACACCGCCGTATGTATCAACAATGATTTTTCGACCAGTAACGCCGCTATCACCTTCAGGTCCGCCAATAACAAAGCGCCCGGTCGGGTTCACGTGTATCTTTGTATTTTCATCGATCATGTGACCGCATACTGGCTTTATGACATGCTCAATAACATCATGCTTGATGCGATCAGATGGCACCCATTCCTTGTGCTGGGTGCTTATCACTACTGCATCAACGCGCTTCGGCTCATCGCCATCGTATTCTATAGTCACCTGTGATTTGCCGTCAGGACCGATGTATTCTATAATACCATTTTTCCTAACTTCGGATAAACGTCGGGTCAGTTTATGTGCCAGTATGATAGGTAATGGCATGAGCTCCGGAGTCTCGTTCGTCGCAAAGCCGTACATCATGCCCTGGTCGCCTGCGCCCTGTTCGTGATTTTCTTTTTCATCCACGCCCTGCGCTATATCCGGCGATTGGCCGTGAATACTAACGAGCACGCCAGCATCTTCGCAGTCAATGCCATAACCAGGGTCTGTGTAGCCAATTTCGCGCAGAGTATTTCTTACTATCTTCTGCACGTCTGCATTTTGAGCTTTTTGCTGCTCGTCCCTAATGATTTTTAATACCTCTTCTTTTGTGAAAGTGTCTTTATCGGACCCCTTTATATAATCTTTAGTTAGCTCAACTCCATGAACCAATTGTTGAAAGGCGGTTTTGGCTGTTTTACTGGCAATCCCAGTGATGGTTTTTAACCCCATAGAAACAGGAATCCCAGCCCCGGAACTAATCATCAAGGCTTGAATGGCGGACCTCCCAACAATATAGATAATAAACAAGAAAACAAAAACAATCCCAAGCCAAACAAAGTATGGAATTTGGAATAATCCCGTACCCTCAACCTTTTTACCTTCTAATTTCTTTGTGTCTTCCTTGTAATCGTCTATTTTTCTATCCAAACCCGACTCATTTTTGATTAATTTCGCGGCAAGATTAGTGCTTGTGCCCAACCACTTTGAAGCCGGTGGACCCAGTGAACCAACCAAAGGCTCTATAACGATTTTGGCGTCGGTTAAGGGGTTAATGACAGAGTTTGTAACACCCAATCTAATAGCTTCGTCCCTAGCTTGGTTGACTTTATCGTTAACATAAAAAGCAGCCTGTTTTTCTGTTTCTTTATCTTTAAATGACTTATCGGGGACCGCGTGGACCTTTTTTTGAAAGAATTCTACACTTTTGGGGATCAAGCTACAGCCAGAACCGAAACAA
>CAYIKG010000048.1:0-6282 GCA_964363955.1 uncultured archaeon
TTCTTGAAGCTGTATCAAAGATACCAATACATCTTCTGTAAGACGAACGTTACGCAAAATTCCTGCCACGACATAAGGCCTTGCATCGACTTTTTCTATCACCACCTTTATTTTGGATTTTGCTACATTATACTCAGGTATTTTTTTTGAGAACCCAAGAAAATTTCTCAGAGCACGCGCAAAGCCTTCAATGCTATACATGTCAGGCCTATTTGGCGATATCTCATAGTAAACATTCTTTTTGTCCATTTTTTCAAGAGGACAGCCGATCATTGGTATAATATTTTTGTAATAATCATCACTAAGTTTTCTGCCCAAAACCTGCTCTAGACCATCTATAGAAAATTCAACTACTGCCATATACATCACATTTCGTATTATCACCACAACTTCGCATTGCGTAGAATATTCAAATCATTCCTGTAATAAAAATTTCTGATGTCATTTATCCCAAGCTTCATCATTATCGGTCTTTCAAGGCTCAGCCCCCATGCAAGTACAGGTGCATCTACACCCAAGGGTATCGTTACTTCAGGACGGAATATACCTGCTCCGCCAAGTTCAAGCCACGTATCGCGTTCTTCAAAATAGACTTCAGGTTCGACGCTCATCTCTGTATAAGGAAAATAAGAAGGCCTGAACCTTATTTTCTTGAAACCCATGCGCAGATAAAATTCTTTTAGATATCCAAGGAGGTCTGGGAAACCAATATCTTCATCAATAACAATACCTTCGATTTGTGTAAACTCTGGCAAGTGTTTATAATCTACAGTCTCATTGCGAAAGACGCGACCTATGCAGAATATCTTTGCAGGCGGCTTTATTTTTGAAAGCATCCTAGCTGATACAGCAGTAGTATGCGTCCGTAAAATTGGCTGCCTTGCCATTTCAATAGACCATTTGTACTGCCATCCTTTTGATCCATGACCGCCATTTTCGTGCATCTCTGATACAGATGAAACTAACTTCTTATCAGGCAGTTTTGTTTCTTTAGGAATACTCATGTAGAATGTATCAGCTAAATCTCGTGCTGGGTGGTCTTGTGGCTGAAATAGTGCATCAAAATTCCAGAAACTACTTTCTATAAGAGGTCCTGATGCTTCTTCAAATCCAAGATCAAAAAATATATCCCTTATATTCTTGATGTAAAAAGATAGAATATGCATTTTTCCTGGATATATTTTTCTACCAGGTGCTTCTACTTTATATTCTTTGAATTTTGCCTTGCGCCATAAACCGGTCTTTATCAATTCTGGCGTAAGGGAAGATACTCCTTCTTCCAACTGCCTTTCTGCACGTTTTAATATATGTTCTCTCTGAAGTTCTATGAGGTTTCTTGAAAGTAGAACAGAAGCAAGTTCCTTGCTTATTTCTTCATTCCTGCCCAATTTTTCCAAAGATTCTTGTAGGAGAAATCTTTCCGGCATTTTTATCAATTTTATTTGACTGCCCTTCACTGAAATCCATTTATTTTTAAGTGCCCATTGAATTGCAATAGAGAAATTTTTAATCCTTCTTTTTGCCTCGCCCATACCTATACTTCCTTTAGAAAGGATTGAAACAAGGTGTTTTTCTGGCAGACCATTCTTTAAATAATCTCTTCCCTCTTCTGTAAGAATATAGTCCACTCTAGCCATGAGGTATATTTTTCACCATATTTTTAAATAACATACAACGCATTGATAATTATTGATCTAGAATGAAAGATGTTATAGAAAATATTGCAAAGAGAAGAGGATTTTTCTGGCAGTCGTCTGAAATTTATGGTGGCATCTCAGGCTTCTATGATTATGCACCAATAGGCACCATGTTGAAAAGAAACTTGGAGAATCTCTGGAGATCATACTTTCTTGATATAGATGATAATTTCTTTGAGATAGAGTCAGCAGATATAATGCCTGGAAATGTATTTGTTGCTTCAGGGCATCTAAAGAATTTTACAGATCCTATCGTGAAATGCAAGAAATGCGGTTCTACTTACCGGGCTGACCACATACTTGAGGACAATCTCAAAGAAAGTTTCGAAGGCCTGAATTCAGAAAAAATGTCAAATCTGATAAAAGAGCACAACATAAAATGCGGAAAGTGTGGAGGTCTGCTTGAAGATGTAGGAACAGTGAACATGATGTTCCCTGTAAATATCGGCGTTGAAAGGCCTTCAACTGCTTATTTAAGACCAGAAACAGCTCAGGGCGCTTATGTTAATTTCAAGCTTGCGTTTGAAGCTATGAGAAAAAAATTGCCGTTGGGCCTTGCTATTATCGGAAAGGCATATAGGAATGAAATTTCGCCACGTAATGCATTGCTCAGGATGCGGGAATTTACGCAAGCGGAACTGCAGATATTTTTTGATTCTGACAAGATCGATGAGCACGAAAGATTCAAGGAAATCGAGGATTACGTCATAAGGATATTTCCAGCAAGTAGCAGGAAAAACGGCAAGACCGAAGAAATTAATTGCGACATTCTTTCAAAGAAATTACCAAAGTTCTATATATTTTATATGGCAAAGATGCAACAATTCTATTTGGATATTCTCAAGATTCCAAGAGAAAAGTTACGTTTCCGCGAGCTTGGTGATGAAGAAAGGGCATTTTATAACAAATATCACTATGATCTAGAGCTGCAGCTTAGCTTGGGTTGGAAAGAGGTTGCAGGACTGCATTATCGAACAGACCACGATCTAGCTGGCCATGAAAAAATATCCAAAAAAGAAATGGCAATAAATGTAGATGGCAAGAAATTTATTCCACATGTCATTGAGCTAAGCTTTGGGATAGACAGAAATATCTTCGCCCTGCTTGATATATGCTACAAACAAGATAAGGAGCGCACATTATTTTCATTTCCAAGGCTATTATCACCATTCGATTGTGCGGTCTTTCCTTTGTTGAAAAAAAATGATCTTTCAGAAAAGGCACTGGAAATAAAAACTATGCTAAAAAAATCTGGCTTTTCTACATTTTATGACGACTCAGGAAGCATTGGCCGAAGGTATCGCAGAATGGATGAGATAGGAGTCCCCATATGTATTACAATTGACCATAAGACGCTCGAAGATGATACTGTAACAATACGTGACCGCGATAGCATGAAACAGGTGCGCACGAATATAAGGTACATTGAATCTAAGATGAAGAGCTTTGTCCATGGCGACAAAATAGAGGATCTAGGAGAATTGGTTAAATAGACTATTTTCTGAATTCTTTAGAGCGTTTTTCCCTATCACGGTGCGTCATTTTTCCATGTTCTTTTATTATTTCGCGCTCAAGTTTGTCAAGAGCATCTTGCGCTGCAACTACAAGATTCCAATCCCATGAATGAGAAACGAAAATGCCTGGAAACAGTTTAGTCCTTACAGAATATTTTGTTTTTCCACCTTTCTTATGTCTTTCAATGTGAAGCGTCAAAGATTGTATATCCCTCACCATCCTTGCTATTTTTTTGACAAATTCAGTTGTCATGGAATCTATCTTGGCCTGCGTAAACGTATCCTCGCCGTGTAGGTTTGTTATCTGGACATAAACACCCTTTTGTTTCTTTAAAAGGAGTAACTCCATCAGATCTTTCTGTGTTATTACATGTGGTACAGCATTCATTACAAATACTTCTTCTTCATTCTGCAAAATCTTGGCTATATCGTTTAAACTTGCGTTTTTGTCCACAACCTTTGGCTCTTCCATTATTGTCTCAACTTTTATCTTGTCCACAGGCTGCGCTTCCCTAAATCCTCTGCCACGAAGCATCTTACCCCTTGCCTGGTACTCTTGTTTCGCTTTTAGAATTACATCAATAAGGTTCAAAGTACTGATGACACCAATCAGCTTCCCGCTCTTCATGATAGGTAACCTGGATACGTTTCTGTAAGTCATTATTTTCTTGGCTTTCCCAACATTGTCATCGATCGATATAAACTCGCATTCAATCATTATATCTTCGGCCTTTTTGTTACTCGAAATTAATTTCATAAGATCGCTTTCGGATAAAATGCCTATAAACTTATTATTATCCAGCACAGGGAGTGCCCTCAAGCCAGAATTAAGGAGAAGTTCTGCAGCATCCTCCGCATTCATATTCTTTCTCAAATGGCTTGTAGAGATGGAAAAATTACCGCATTTTGATTTTAGGGGGTCGATTCTTTTTGTTACGATAGATTTTAGCAGAAGCATTCCCTTGTATTCGTTATTATCGACAATGGGTAATTGATGTATTTTATGTTTTTTCATTTTTGCTAAAACAGAGCTTAGGTTCTCATCAGATGAAGCATAAATGATGTTCCTTGACATCAAATCTTCTATTTTCATGGTATCACGTTTTTACTAAGGTTTGTGACGTGTTATTTGGTAATATGTACAATCACCTTCATTGTCAACAATGGCCCAAAGCATTCTGGCACGAATATTATGCGCAAGTCTTACAGAGCGTGATAATTCTTGGAAAGACATTGTATAATCCTCGGGAACTGAAAAAACTATCCATTTTGTGTGTTCTTTTGCACTTTTAGGCCCCCTTTTCAGCTGCACGCCGCGTTCGTATACACGAAAGTCACAGCCGAACTTGAAGCCTGTACGTACTAAAAGACCACGCTCCCTTAAGTCTTCATAAACACGGTAACGTTCTGGAAACCTCTTGTCCAACGAGACAGCAAGGTTGTAGAGCTCTTCAAACTTCATCTCATTACCATCTTTCAAAACACGGATACGTCCACGTTTCAAAAGCAGGCATGCTTCAACAAGAGCCAATTCCAGTCTATCGCCTAGTTGTTTACCATAGTATCCAGATTCATACAGCAAATCAAAATTCTTCCAAACAATTACTTTGTTTTCTTCGAGGTTAGCATCAACTATCTCTTTTGGCTTTTCCAACTCAACATAATCTGGTTTTTCTTCCCATTCGGCAATATTTTTCTTTCCCATAATACCACTACCCTCACTTCATTCGTGAGTCTAGACCATATTATAACTTTTTCCTTAAAGAAGTAAGACAAAGGAAGGATTATCATCCTGATTCCGCCCTACTCTCGATTTTAATTAAGAAGCAATATTCTTAAAGTTTCAGCATGTCACGGTTCTGTTGCCAGTACAGATAATACTATTACCAGAAATACCCCATTGTGAAGACAAGTCCCCAGGTCTGCAGCATATTATTTTTGCCGAACTTGATGCTAATTTGTCATAACTGGATTGAAGTTGCTGCAATTGGTCTTGAATCAATGTTTTATCATTTTCACAGCCAACAAGCGATGCATTAATCTTTTGCATTAATAATCCAATTACTGTAATATCTGATCTACACGAGTTCAGATCATTTCTCAGTGAATCGATTTCGCTTTTTTTCCCGGCGTAATCTGTTTTTAACATACTTAATTCATCATTTTTAAGATCCAATTCATCCTTACAATCTTTCAGACTTTTCAAGGTTGCCGAAACATCTTCGCCACATTGGTTTCTCTGCTCTGTTGCTAGAGCGAGTTCTGTTTCCAATAATGTTTTTTCTGAATCTATCTGTGTGGCAAGCCCACTCACAGAACTTACAACAGATAACACAAGAACAATGGATATCACAGATGCAGTCAGAATAATGTTTTTATTATTAAATTTATCAAAGAATGTTCTTAAATTTCCCCTTATTTTCAATGGTCTGTATTCAGCCATATAATTATATTGATGCCTTATTTATAACTTCTTATGGGACCGGTGGGATTTGAACCCACGACAGCACGGTCTTCAGCCGTGTGCTCTCCCGAGCTGAGCTACAGTCCCTTTGCTTCAAACGCATTCCTTATCGACTCTCTCATTTTTGGCGACATTTCAAACTTATTTACCTCACATTTTGAAATCCAACTGAACTCACTATGTTCTTCTTGCTCAAGTTTAACATCAAAGCTATCGGATTCTATTATGTAGTCGTTTTCTTCAGCTTTCTCGCCACTGTACAAATACGACATGTTGTGATATTTCTTGATTACCCTTATTTTTAATGCCGTTTCCTCAAGAAATTCCCTTTCTAAAGCGCTTACGTCTGTTTCACCAGCTTCGAGCTTTCCACCAGGTATTTCCCATTTACCAGGCCAGACTTTTCTAGAAGGCACTCGCTTCATTATCAAAAGCTTCGCATCCTTGAAGAGCGCACCACCTACAATTTTTATCATAGCGCCTGAGGACGGACTCGAACCGTCGACCTACTGGTTAACAGCTTCAACTTGATTAGCTCTGTGCAAATCAATCAGTTGCTCTACCTGCTGAGCTACTCAGGCATATCTAATAGTCTATGAGCGCAATA
>CAYIKG010000049.1:0-6229 GCA_964363955.1 uncultured archaeon
GTGTAATCTTTTTTGCCAACAAATATGCAATTTTTACCAGCAATATATTTTGCCTTCTTTTCCAATTCACCACTGCCAATAAAAAGAAATTTTATTTTTCTATTTTCCAATATCTTTGCAGCTTTCATTAAGTCGATAATTCCGTGCCATCTTGTAAATGCCCCATGAAAGACAACTGTGAAACTGTTTTCAATCCCATATTTGTTTCTTATTAATTTTATCTTATTAGAATTTCTTATTTTTGGATTGAAAAACCTAATATTAACGCCACCCAAAGGCATCTCAATCACTTTATCCTCATAGCCTTTCGCCAAATTCTTTTTTGGTGCTATGATCACCTTAGCTACCTTAAATTGCAATCGCCCCCATTTTTCTGCGATATGTTTCGCAGGACCTCTTATTGTCTTTGTTGCAGCAGCCTCTTCTAAATGTGGTGCATTTATTTCGAGCAAAAGAGGTTTTTTTCGGAGCTTTGAGTATACAGTCCCTAGACCACCAAAAATGCTGTAGCGCTCAATGACAACATCGAACTTCTCCTTGAAAATATCAAATTTTTTTATTCCAAGAAATGGAAAAGTTTTTACAAACCTCATTCTGGACCGAATTATTCTAACTCCATCTATAATTTCTTTCCGTTTTTGTTTTTTTCCTCTGTTTGTGAAAATAGTTACATTATGACCAAGTCGACTTAGAGATCTGGCCATCTCTAATGTTCTAACAGAGCCACCAACATCGCCTGGAACATTTTCAGAAGAAATGTAAAGAATCTTCATAGGCGGAATTATAATTACAAAGCTTAAAAATCTCATAACTAATAGCATATGTTATATGCGAGCATTTGTCACAGGTATCGGAGGTTTTATCGGGTCGCATCTTGCTGATTTTCTTTTGGAAAAAGGCATTGAAGTCTATGGCACGTTTTATAAAGAAAAATATCATGTGCCAAGAGACGCGAATATTATAAAATGCGACATATCAAAAAAGAAGGAAATAGCCAAAGCAGTAAAAAAGGCAGACCCTGATCATGTTTTTCACATGGCTGCGCAGAGCTTTGTAGTGCCCTCGTGGCAAGACCCACAGGGCACGATGCTATCAAATGCCATTGGCACACTGGGCCTTCTGGAAGCTATGAAAGACAGCAGTTCTATAATAAGCATAGCGTGCAGCTCAGCTGAATATGGAAAAACATACAAAAACGAACTACCCATTGAAGAGAGTAAAGAACTAAGACCGTCGTCACCTTATGCAGTAAGCAAATTAGCTACGGATATGATTTCGTATGTTTATCATAATGCATATGGAATGAAGTTGTTTCGACTTAGATTCTTCAATATCATAGGCACAAGAAAAAGAATGGATGCGTGCTCAGATTTTGCAAAAGGCATAATTGAAGTTGAAAAAGGAAAGAAGAAACACCTGGAAGTTGGCAATCTGGGTGGCGTGCGCGACTTTACTGATGTACGTGATGCTCTAAGAGCAGTATGGCTCATTACGCAGAAAGGAAAGTACGGCGATGTTTATAACGTATGCTCTGGCAATGGCTACAAAATAGAAAGTGTTCTGAAAATTTTATTATCCATGTCAGCGATCAAAGTGCCAGTGAAACAAACTAAGTCTAAAATGAGATCAATCGATGACCCAATCTTTATTGGTGATAACTCGAAATTGAAGAAACTTGGATGGAAACAAGAAGTGCCAATAGAAAGAACATTGCAAGATTTGCTCGATTACTGGAGAAATGAGATAAAATAAATTATCATAAAATTTCTTTAATGCCGTCTTCTAATGAATACTTGGCTTTAAAGCCTATGAGCTTCTCTGCCTTAGATGTATCTGCCTTTTGTTTTGCAATATAGTTTTTTACAGGCACTTTTGTGTACCTTGGCTTTATGTTTTTACCAAGAACCTCGTTTAATACTGAAATAAGATCGTTGAGAGACGTCGCCTTTCCAGTGCCGATGTTTATAACCTCATTTTTTGCGTTTGATTTCATTGCAAGCAAATGTGCAGCAGCAACATCCTTTGCAAATATGAAATCTCTTGTCTGCTTACCATCACCGTAAATCAAGGGTTGCTCATTTTTCTTCATTGCCCACAAGAATTGAGACACAAGATTTGCGAATACACCTTTACCTTCTTCATGTTTGCCGTATACACTCATGTAACGGAACCCTATTGCTTTGATTCCGTATTCATCGCTGTATATTCTGGCAAGATGCTCATTCGCTAGTTTTGTCGCAGCATAAAAATTTGGTGGTATAACCTTTATATCTTCTCGCAAAGCACCGTCTGTATTGCCGTATACAGATGAAGTTGATGCATAAATTAAGCCACAGTCGTTTTTTCTTGCTACGTCCAGAACATTGACAAAGCCATCTATATTAGTAGACACCGCATCTTGCAGATTCTGTTTAAACATAGGCGATGACGAAGCAGCAGATTCGTTAAAGATGAAATCGCAGCCTTCAGCCGCTTTTTCTATCGCAGACCTATCCCTAATATCACCTTTAATTATCTTCACTTTTATTCCTGATAAATTTTCTTTCTTACCAAGAAAAAAATTATCAAAAGCTATTGCTTCGTGACCATTAATAGCAAGCTCTTCGACCACGTTTGAGCCTATAAATCCTGCACCACCTGTCACAAGGATCTTCATTTCACCGCCTCGTATCTCTGCAAGGTTCCTACGTCTCTGATGAATTCATTTGTTATATAACCAAATACATTGCAATTTTCTATTACAACAGGCAATATACCATCTTCAAAGGAGCATCTACGTTTCATGTAACTGAATATAACGCGTTCTAGAACATATATAGAAGATTTTGCCAAGCGTACATCAGTACCACGACCTAAAATACGTGTTATGCGACCATTATCATCAACCTCAACTGCATCGCTATCTTTCGGGTGATCTGTTTCATGCAAAACTATTGTAGCTTCAGCTTTCTTACTTTTATGAAAATCCAAAAGTTTTTTTATATTAATATCAGTAAAAATGTCTCCGTAAATGACAATGACGGTGTCATTTACAGCAGATTCTGCGTTTTTCATTGCACCTCCTGTACCCAATGGCTCAGATTCTTGAAAGTAAATTATATCTACCACAAATTTCGATCCATCACCTATTTGCTTCTTTATTTTTTCGGACATATAGTGACAACAAATAGCTATTTTTTCAATTCCGTATCTCTTTAGAAGTTCTATTTGCCATTCAAGTAATGGTCGTCCTTTTACAGGAAGCAGTGGTTTTGGCGTTTTATCTGTTAAAGACTTTAATCTAGTACCACGACCACCTGCGATTATCATTGCCATCATATGATTCTAACGCCCGTACATCTCTTCTTCTATAAGTTCACATATTACATGGCCAGCAAGAATATGGGCTTCTTGTATACGTGGTGTATAGTCAGATGGTATGTTAAGAGAAACATCTATTACATCTTTGCACACCTGGCCAATCTTACCGCCAGTGCGGCCTGTGAAATAAACAACCGTGGCACCCATTTCTTTTGCTTTTTGTAAACCACTCATAACATTATCTGCCTTTCCACTGGTGCTAATGCCAATAGCGACATCATTGTGGCTGATGAGATTTTCTACTTGCCGTGCAAATATATTTTCATATGATGTATCATTAGCTATGGCCGTGAGAATGGATGTGTTTACAGTTAATGCTATGCAGTTAAGCATTGGCCTATCCACATTCATCTTGTTTACAAGCTCGCCTGCAATATGCTGCGCATCGGCAGCAGACCCACCATTGCCAAAAATCACAACCTTGCCACCATTCCTGTAAGATTCTATTATCTTTCTTGTTATAATCTCTACTTTTTCTCTTATGTCAGAATCATTCATAATAGAGTTCATCATTTCATTATGATCCTTTATTTTTTCACTTATTTTTGATTTTAAATCAACTATCATATGCTTTGGGCGTTCAAATCGCAGCTTTATTTCACGTACACCAAACTTTTCCAGTTCAGACAGAAGCTTTTCTTTATTATTTGAATAGAATATTGCACACCCACCACCACCTGCACCAAAAAAGCGGCCGCCAACGGCTCCAGCCTTAATAGCAGCTTCGTATATCTCATCAGTCCTAGGATTTGATATATTAGGAGACAATTGTTTTTTTATGTTCCAATCCATATGCATGAGCTTACCTAATTCAGAAAAATTCCTTTGCTGAAATGCAAGGTTTATCTTGTCAACATTATCACGTTTCATCTTGAGCAAAACTGTACTGGTTCCTGTTCGTTCCTTCTGCTCCTTGTGTATATCCCTCCCATGCTTTTCTCTTGGAATATAAACAAGCAATAATTTATTTTCAAGGAAAACAAGGTCACCGTCTCTTAATGGCAGCGGAGTTATTTTTACAATACCACCTTTTTCAAAACGCATGTAATTAAAGCCACCATAAGAAGATGCCCATTGATCCTGGTAGCCACCTTCAACACCAACTACATTTCTTTCTATGTTATAAGCAAGCCTTGCAACATCTTCATCACTTCTTTCTATGCCATTCAGTTTGTCAAACGCACGGATCATGGCGATAGCATGGGCAGCACTACCACCCATACCACTTTCGAGCGGCACATCAGTATACGTAACAACTTCGATACCGTGATTGCCGTAATGTTTAACAATAGCTTTAGCTAAATTCAATTCCCTTTGATCAAAGTTTATTTCATCAACTGAATTGAATTCCAGTATGTGACCAGTCTCAAGAGACCTGAGGACTATGTTATTATCATCCCTCTTGTGCAGTTCGCAGTAAGAATACAATTCTGTAGTAGCATTGACAGTGTTACCCCATTCGATCAAGTCCATAAAGTAATCTGTATCACCACAGCTCCCAAAGCTTATTCTAACAGGAGATTTTGTCTTTATTATCATACGATCAACTTTTGATTAACTTTCTTAAAGGTTTAAAAGTTCATACTTTTTCATACTTTTAAACCTTACGTTTATATCATACAATAGTTGAAATTTCTTTTACTATACTTTCTGCATCAAGGCCGTATTTTTTATATAAGTCCAGAAATGAGCTAGATTCTGCAAAGCCTGAAAGACCAATGCGTTTTATAGGAACTGGATATTTTTCTGCCAACACTTCAGCAACCGCAGATCCGAGACCACCATAAATGCTATGATCTTCACACGTTACTATACGCCCAGTCGCTTTTGCCACTTTTATTATCGCACTTTCATCAATAGGCTTTATGGTATGAATATTCAAGACACCTGCACTTATGCCTTTTGTTCTGAGTATATCAGAAGCAGCCAAAGCTTCGCCTAGAATTATTCCAGATGAAATTATCGTAACATCTTTTCCGTCTCTCATTACAACAGCTTTGCCTAGTTTAAAATCATGTGCCTCATCAAAAATGACTCCTGTCTTTGGCCTTGTAACCCTCATGTACACAGGTCCCTTGTGCTCTGCCATTGCTTCTGTAGCCATCATTGCTTCTGTGTAATCAGCTGGGGCAACAACACAAAAATTCGGCAATGCCCTCATGGCAGCTATGTCAGTCAATGCTTGGCCTGTTGGTCCATCCTCACCAGAAGCTATGCCTGCGTGGCTTCCTATTAATTTCACATTTAGATTGGGGTATGCAACTGACACTATCATCTGGTCATATGACCTGCCAACCAAAAAACAAGCAAAACTTGAAACAAATGGCGTCTTCCCACAATAAGATAAGCCTGCTGCAGTGCATACCATATCTGCTTCGCTAATGCCCATATTGAAAAATCTATCTGGAAATGCCTTTGCAAATTTTATACTTTTCGTAGAGTCAAGAAGATCGCCGTCTAAAGCGACTATGTCCTTGTTTTTTTCACCAAGGCTCAACAATGCATCTCCATAACCCTCGCGAGTGGCAAGATTCATATCAATCCCTTAAGTGTTTTAACAGCTTTTTCATAATCATTATTGAGTATATAAGAAGCTGAATTTACCGCATCGCAGCCAGCATCGCGTACTATTTTTATAGTCTTATCGTTGATACCACCATCTGCTTCTATTTCAAATTTCAGATGTTTCTCTTTTCTAATCCTTGCTAATTCTTTAATTTTATGGCTCATGTCCATAAAGGCACTACCAGCATGACCGGTCTTTACCGTCATTATTAAAACAAGATCTATGAGATGAAGATAATTACTTATTGCTTCTAACCCCGTTTCTGGCTCTACCGCAATACCTGTTTTTCCAAAGGATTTTATT
>CAYIKG010000050.1:0-6202 GCA_964363955.1 uncultured archaeon
ACCTGGCGCAGTTTTCAGAATGACTTTTCTCAATGATTCGACAATTAATGATCGTGGCATCAGCCTTCCCTAAGATAGCCCCAGTTATGCAGCTTGTCGCTGTCTTCGAACCAGCGGTCGCCAATGTCCTTCCTGTAATACATGTTCGGTATCATTATGTTATCAATTCTGTTGTATGCTTGTTTCTGGGCCTGTTTCATCGTAGGGCCAGTGCCAACTACTATGAGGACTACGCCTGATGTGCCTGTGACAAGCCACTCATCGTTGACAAGCTTCACGTCCTCTATGTGCACACCTTCGAGGTTAGGCTTCTTGAATATTATCACCGCATCCTTCGAATTGCTTTCAAATGTCTGCTTGTCCTTGAACGGGAACGGCGGTACAACAACGCGCACGCCAATCTGGAAGCCGCTGCGTGCCTTGAATGTATCTACGCTCCCTTCAGCAAGCCTTGAAAGGAATTCGCCAATAGGCATCAGCATTCCTTCTTGCTGGATGCTTATGGTCGGATAGCCGAAACGAGCGGTGAACTCAAGTGGATATATGCCATTGCCGTTGACTATATTGTTTATGTCTATGTAACCCACGTATCCTTCTTCAGCAAGCTTCTGTTCCATCTTTTTCAATGTAGCGTTGAAAAGCTTGTTTGGTTCGCTCCAGAACATCATCGTTCCCATCTCTCCGGTCGGTGGGCCGATCTCGCCAGGAAATAATTTCTTGTGCTCGAAATTGACATTAATAGGATGCACAAATTCCTTGCCGTTGAAAAAAGCGCCTACAGCAACTTCAACACCAACGATGCGGCGCTGCAACTGGAATTCTTTTATCTTCTTTGACCATGCGCGCTTATAGTCCTCGAGCACCTGAATAACGTCTTTGCCGTCTTCATCCTCGCCGACAAAAAGCAGTTGCTTCAAATTCTGCGCTTCGCCGCTGGGCTTTATAACATATCTGTTCGGATTCTGCTGGACATAGCTAATCGCCTCATCGAAAGAAATGAAATTTTCCTGAGGAATTATGGATACGCCAGCATTCTTTAGTTCCTCTTGGCCGAATGCGCGGTCATCTTCAAGCTTGTCTGTGTATGGTGTGCCGCCAATGACAAGCCTGCCTTCTTCGCGAAGCTTTTGTGCCTTTTTCCCCTGTCCAAGCACATCGTCAAAAACAATAACATCTGCCCAGTCAACTTCTTCGTCCCAGTTTTCTGTTTTTGGGACAAATCCGTCGCCTACTTCTTTCTCTTCCTTATCCTCGATATAGTACTTGACCTTGTGCCCTTCTTTTAATACCTGCCACGCAATATCGCTGATCAATCCATCTATAGAGACGAAAAGAAATTTTTTATGTTCCATAAAAATATACTTCTTTGCTTCTTATATCTCCAGAAATCAAACATCAATAAGGACATCACTGCCCTCGACCTTGACAGGAAATGTATCAACCTTGACATTAGGAAACATCTGGTTCTGTCCTGTCTTTATGTCATATCTCCATCCATGCCAAGGACAGTTTACTATACTATCTTCTAGCCAGCCTTCACCAAGAGGACCTCCTTGATGCTTGCAGGTATTGTCTATTGCATAGAACTGGCCTTGAACTTTGAACAATGCAATTTCACGGCCGTTGGCTTTGACAATCTTGCCTTCGCTTTCTGGCACATCATTTACATTTGCAACTTTTACAAAAGCCATTAAAACTACCTACTATAATTGCCGCAAAATCTTTTAATTTGTTATTTCAGCTGTGAAATTTTTTGTAAAATCCTCGTAATCAGAAAATCTCTGGCAGACGCCGCCTGCGCACGTAAATATACCAGATTCGCTTACTTGCATAAGCATCTTTCTTGGTTCTGGCCATTTCAGCAGCTTTTTTATTTCCGCCTGCTGTGCCTTTATTTCTATTCCATTCAAAAGCTTTTCAAGGGCTATTGCGAAATACGCAGCGTGCACCCCATAATCAGTATAAGAAAAGCTGAACGTGATCAGCGTCTCTTCTGCTATTTTTCTGTAATTCTCTTTGCCTGTGAAAAAGGCCAAGCGCAAAAAACACTCAGAAGCCATCGCATTTTCTGTTATTGGCTTGCTTTTTATTGCTAAATTTCCAACGCCTTTTTCTGTAGTGTCAAAAAACCCTTTTTCATCTTTAAGATTTTCTAGAACCCAGTTTGCAACTTTTTCTGCGTATTCAACGTATTTTCTGTCTTGCGTAATTTCAAATGCATCGAGTAAAGCCTTAATGAAATGTACTTGATCGCTTAGCAAGCCTGGCAAATGCTTCGAGCCATCAAAATAATGATACGCGCATTTGTCAAAGCAGTTTTTGATGAGGAAATCTATTGCTTTCAATGCCCTCTTTTTATAGCCGTCATTGATCAAAATAATAGATGCTTCGAGCAGTGCAGATATCATCATGGCATTCCAGTTTGTGTATATTGTCTTGTCAATAAACGGCGTTGGCAATTTCTCCCTTTCCCCAGCTGGTTTTCCGTAATACTCTTCCTCACCATCTGCATCTTGACTGCCATAAAATACCGTGTCATCTGATAGTGTTTCTATTATATAGCCAATGGTCTCTTCTGCAATTTGCTTATAATTTTCATTGCCTGTTATCTGATATCCATGCAGGTAATTGATAATTAATTTTGCATTTGTTTCAAGCATTTTTTCATAATGCGGATGCCTCCAGTCGCTTGTTACAGAGTAGCGGAAGAATCCGTGCGCATGCTTATCAGCGAGCATCGACATCTTATCAAGTGTTATTGTTATCATCTTAGTGAACATTTTATCTTTCTTATGAAGCATCATTAATAATTCTAATGCTTCTGGCATGGGAAACTTTGGCTCGCGGCCAAAGCCGCCATAATCAGCATCAAAGAAGCTTACAGCAGTGTCAACGACATCTGCAATCATACTTTCATTGAGATCTGCATAGCGTTCTTGTGGTTGCTCATAGATACCAATTTTAATCTTTTCTTTGTTCTCTTGATAAAATATTCTTGCACCATCGAGAAAATTCTTCATCTGCGCTGGCGGCAGGTAAGTCCCCCCTGATATTGTTGCTCCTTCAGGAGTTAGCACAGCCGCAGTCGGCCACCCGCCCATGTTATAGCGTTCATTTATATCCGGTCTTTTGTCTGTATCGACTTTAATTGGTATGAAATTTTCATTAACCATTTTGGCAATTTCATCGTTATTCAAAGTATCATCTTTCATTCGATGGCACCAATGGCACCAGACCGCAGTTATGTAAAGAAGCACAAGCTTTCCTTCAGACTTCGCCTTATCAAAAGTTTCATCTGACCATTCGTGCCATTTTATTTTGTATTGCATAATAGAAAGAGCATGCAAAGTATTAAATTATTGCAGAAAGCTCCTCGATTGGCCTGCGGTTTGCAAAGCCTACATTCACGTGATGCCAATATCCTATCTTTTCTTCACCGTATCGCCAGCAGAGAAACATAATATCGTCATCTTTTTTATGGAAGAAGTCAACAAGGCCGATGTCTATGTCCTTGACAACGCAACCTGCTTTGCTTATTTCTTCAACAGATAATTGCAAATCATCTATGAACTTTGCCCGCTTATCAATTTTCTCTATATAAAACTTGTTGTCAATATTCCTTGGATTGGTTACATCTTCCCCCCATATGTCAACTAATTCCTGTACATCTTTGGTAATGTTTTTTATGCTGGTATTAAGATGAAAAATCTCGTCGAACATATTTTTGATTCTTGGTAACTCTTTATTCGCTTCTTCGACAGAGAAGAATCTTGGCTCCATGACTATTTTTTGTGTAGGAAGTTTATAAAGGTGTGCTGAAATAAAAATAGACATGACAGGCAAGGCACCTTACGTAGTGGAAGTAAGTCAGAGAAGAACATACAGAGATATGAGGGAAGACTTATCAGTTATTGTAAAAAAATATGCAAGAAACACAAATCAGAAAATTGAAGGATGGGCAATTTCCTATTTTTACGGTGGCGATGATAGAGAATACTATCACGATTTTGTGGTTCAGAAAAAAGGGCCTTTGTTCATCAAAAGGAATGTTATAACTATCTCGCCTCCTTACTGTCCTGAGCATATTAATGTTAGAGATATTAGATATATGGAACTTGGGCAACTTCTTTACGACGAAGTAGCTAAATACTGGCGTTTTGGAAAGCCATACAAAATCGATGATTACGAGCTTCATGAAAGAATGGAGCAATTTTCTGACGAAATACAACTTGTATTTAATTTAGCAGCCATATTAGGCGAAGACGAAAGAGAGCCAACAAGAGAAGAAAGGATATCCGTTATCAGAAAATTAGAAAGAAATAGACATAAAGAATTGGAAAAAGTTTGTATGAATTAATTACCTAAAAAGCTTTTACTACAAATTTTCCACTAACACTACGTACATACTTAGCGATGCAGCAAGCAGTATTCCAGGAGAAATTATGCTGTGATAAATTGCTTGCCACGTGTCATAAGTTCCGAGTGGCGACACACCATCTGTTCTGTTAGCCAAACGATAAAAACCATACCCAGGTGTATAATCTTGAACAACATCTTTCCAAGTCCTTTCTCCCAAATCATGTGCCATCTGATTCACTTTAGTGAAAGTTATCTGAATCTTGCAAGCAACGGTTTAATATCTACGTTGAATATGTTCTGTTTCACCAGCGGCACTTCTATCTGCGGCAGACCGTCTTCGTAAGTTGGTTTCTCAGTTTTGTAGAATAAACCAATTGGTATTCTGTCTCCCCATTCATCTGCGCGCGCAAGCGCGGCCATCTTATCACCCGGATCATGGCCATCTTCTTCAAGCTTGTACAGTCTTGGCTGGTACCAAGTCATTGTATTTATCTTGTTGTAAGTTGTGCACGGCTGGAAGATGTCAATTATTGCGAAGCCCTTGTGCCTTATGCCATCCATGATGAGCTTCTTCATGTGCTGTAAATCAAATGAATAGGCTCGGGCAACATAAGTAGCACCTGATATTATAGCAAGCGACATTGGGTTTACAGGTTCTTCCAGAACACCTTGCGGTGTGGATGGTGACTTGAATCCCTTTTCGCTTGTGGGCGATGTCTGGCCTTTTGTAAGGCCATACACTTCATTGTTCTGAACAAGATAAGTAATATCCACGTTTCTTCTCATGGTATGCATGAAATGATTGCCACCAATACCATATCCATCGCCGTCGCCGCCGACAACTATTACATTGAGCTCTTTATTCGCAAGCTTTGCGCCTGTTGCAATAGGCAGTGTCCGGCCGTGCAATCCTTCAAAGCCATACGTGCGAATGAAATGAGGTGTTTTAGAGCCGCAACCAATACCTGATACAAGCAATGTGTTATACGGCTCCAGACCAAGCTCTGATATTGCCATTTTAATGACATTCAAAATGCTGAAATCACCACAACCAGGGCACCACGTCGGTTGCTCTTTTGTTGACAGTTCTTTAACACTAGCCATTATAATTACCTCCAGAATCTGCTGAATAAATATGCAACCCTTTTATTGCAAGAAGCATTGAAGGAATACCATAAAATGAAACCAGATCTAGTTTGCCTGCTGCTAAACCATATGCTATAGTTGCGACAGATGCGGTAAGAATTAATCCAGTTCCTATCGTCATAGGATCGACTAATCTTCTAAATTCTATCATTCCATCACCGTCTCTTTCATAACTAATTCTGATTTTTCAGAAACTATCTTCTTTATTTCCTCGTAAATCTGCTCTGGCGAGAAAGGTCTTCCATCATATTTCAGAATTTTGTGATCTACGTCGAATCCTGTATGTTCTTTGATCAGACCACCCAGCTGCGAAGTCTTGTTGTTCTCAATTATTACTGTTCTTCTTGCAAGGCTTATTACTTCTGTCACCTGTTCAACCGGGAATGGACTCATATAAACTATCTGAAGGAAGTTTGTGAAGATGCCATCTTTTTCGAGCATTTTCATTGCATCAAGTATTGGTCCTTTTGTGGATCCCCAAGAAATTATCGTAATATCTGAATAGCCATTACCAATAACAGGCGGGTTCTTTATTTCTTTTTCTGCTTCTTCCAGCTTACGGAAACGTTTGTCGTGCATTGATATTCTTATTTCCTCTTCCTCGCGCTCAAAGCCTTCTTCGTCGTGTTCGTAGCTTGAAGCAACATATTCGCCACCTTTCTGGCCTGGTATACTCCTAGGCGATACGCCACTTTTT
>CAYIKG010000051.1:0-6152 GCA_964363955.1 uncultured archaeon
ACGGTTGCCGTGCGCGCACACCGTGACTATATCTTTGTCTTTTGGCAGCTCATTGGCTTTCTGCATAACATACTGCATCGGCACGTGCACAGCTTGTGGAATATTCCAGTCCCTGTATTCCTCGTCTGTGCGCACATCAAGAAGAAAAATATCATTAATCCTTTCTTTCAGTTCTTCAGGAGAGATTTGCATAATGGTAACTGATCAATTAAAAATAAAAAGAGAGATTGGCTGTTAGAAATCAACAATTTTTTTCTTCGGAAGTCTATGTGGCAGATGGAGCTCTTTATTTCTTTTTTCCATCTGAACATATAATGTAAATCCTGATCCTTCTTGTTCAAGTCCGTAGGTCCAAGATTGCTTTCGACCAATTAGTCCCCTCTCAACTTTATCCATGTGGTCTTCTATTGCACAATCTATAGCTTCTATCTGCGCATATGTTAAGCCTGGATATGCGCCCATTAAGCCGCTTCTTCTAACTTGTTGAAGTGCTCCGTGATTACTAAAGCTTATTGAAACTAATGGATCCAAAGGTCCAGTATACATTGTCATATCAAGCAAATCATATATCGCAAAAGTATTAATATTTTCCCACGCCTATCCCACTCCTGTATTTTTCAGGGGTCCACGCTATGGCAGCTGAGGTTTCGTTGACAAGTATTACTGGAACTCCGTAGTGTATTTCTGATGTAGCCCTTGCCCCTTCTGCCGCAGATCTGTGCAAAAGGGGAATTTCTTCAATATGGTCATAATATTTCAGACGTGTGTCATGTCGATGTCCTGCAGCAAATGCGAATTTCATAATGAAACTATTCCTAAAACTATAAAAATCTATCCCACTTGTGTCCCACAGAGGAGAAAACTATAGTTTCTTTTCCCCTTGAGGGCTTTTCTTTACTAAAGAAAAGGGCTCACTCGAAGAATTTGCGCATTGCTGGGTGCATGTCTTCCATATAGCGCTGGGATATCTGCTCATAAAAGTTGTAGATTATCATGACTGTAAGCAGTATGCCTGTTCCAGTACCTAATGCGCTTGTAAAATCAGCCAGGGCAGCTAGAATGCCTATTGTCATGCCTGATATTATCGCCAGCGTCGGTATATAGCGCTCGAGAACCTGCTCGACTATGCGCGGATCGCGGCGAAAGCCAGGCACCTGCATGCCCATTCCTTCTATCTGGTCTGCAACGCTCCTTGCATCCATTCCGCTTGTTGAGACCCAGAATATCGAGAATATTGTAGCGCCTGCGACGAGGACGAGCAAATACACAATTACCCGCATGGTATCAAGTGTAGTTGGCAGTCCTACAAAGAAGTTTGTCACCAGCAGTGATAGAATAATGCCAGGAATAGAAGAAAACAATATCAATTTACCTATGCTTTTGAATCTCAGGTAGTACAACAGCAGGGCTAATGTAAACACTATTGCCATAAACAAGAGGAAGAATATCTGTACAGGCAATGAAGTAGGTGCTTGCAAAAAATAAACAGCGCCTGATGCAGGAAGACCATTTTGATCAAAGCAGCCGAGAAATCCGCACCTTCCAATTTCCGTTGGTCTTGCCATCATGCTGCCAATGAGCTGGACATTTGCTATTAGTGCTGCAACAAGTATGACAGGAATGTTGCTCGTGTATATCAGTTTCAATGGCCATCTTCTTGAAAAGCCGCGAATAGAGCCAAATGCAAGTGGTATCTCTACCTTCATGGCCTGGATATAAATGACAACCATGAAGACAACTATCGTTGCAAGTATAGGCAGCAACGCGACAGCTGCCTGGAAAAGATCGCCTTGCCCCATGTAAACAACTAACTGCGGGATAAGGCCTGCTGGTACACCGGTTCCTGGCGCTTCGATTGGATTAAATGCCCTGACAAATATGGTTTTTGCGACACCTGCAGCAATGAACAAAGAGACTCCAGAACCAATGCCCCACTTGCTTACAACTTCATCCATGAGCAAAAGCAAGAAAGCTCCGAACGCAAGCTGCAGTATCAGCAGCATAAATATAGAGCTGTCTGAACTTATTGGTTGCACAGCCCCGAATGACACAAAGGCAATTGCCTCGAATATGCAAAAGAATATTGCAAGCAATTTCTGCGTGCCTTGGAATTTTTTCTTGCCTTCTGATGTCTTTAGGTCCCATCCAAGAATGCCGCTTCCTGAAAGCAGCTGCAGAATTATTGATGCAGTAACGATAGGTCCTATGCCTAATGTTATCAGTGAACCAATCGAAGAACCAAGAATGAGCTCAAAGAACTGGAATTGCTGCCGTGATTCAGGAGAAACACCAAACAATGTTATTTGCCCAAGAACAAGGAAGAGAAGCAGTATCAGCGCGGTCCATTTCAGTCTTGAGCGAAAGCTCAGGTATGTTTTTGCTTCTGCTATACCAGGTAATTTTGAAATAAGAGAATCGTACACTGACATTCAATCAACTTCTATAAAATTTTGCCGCCAGCTGCCTCTATCTTTTCTTTTGCTCGCTGTGAGTATTTTCTGACCTTTATAGTCAATGGTAAGGATACAGCGCCCTTTGAGAGTAATTTGCCATAACCATACTCGCCCAGATCTATTTCTGCTTTGCCGAATTTTTCCAGGTCACCGACGTTTATAGCTTTCTCTTTTTTCTTTAGCGAATGAAAGCCCCTGTAACCAAAGTGATCTGGTTCGTAAGAATAAATATAGCTGCGCTTGTGCTTTGTTGAGCCGCCGTAGCCCTTGCCACCGCGTGAGCCTTTGCCGCGGTGTTTTTTCTTACCGCCCCAGCCATGGCTGCGCCTTCCATGCTGCCTTGTCATCTTTTTCCTGAATTTTGGTGGCATCCTACGTCATCCTTTTGATGAGATTATTTATTTCAGAACCATTGTAACCAAGGTTTCCTTTTGGATAATGCTTCTTCAGTGATTTGAACCCTTTTTTTGGCGGCTTCACGTGATGGCGTTTCGCGCTGCTGAGCTGATGCTCAAGCTCCTTGCTCATCTCGCCCCACGCAACAAAACCTTCAACTTTTTTCAGCATGCCCTTAAAGATCTGATTCTCAGGAAGCAAGACAACTGTATTTATTTTTTTCAGTCCCAGCATTTTTAGAGTATCTCGGTGCTGCTTGTTCATTTTTATATGGCCTCTTAGAAGCACGGCCGCGAGTGTCATAATACCCCTCTATCCCATATTATCATGTTGTGATCTCCTCTTCGTGCAGCACTTTTTCAGGCAGTTTCGTTTTATTAATTTTTTTGAATGCATTGTATATCGCCATTATGTAATTTGTCCTTGTTTTTGATCGCCCATAATCTTTGCTCCATATGTCTTTTACGCCTGCAATGCTCAATGGTTTCTTTGCTTCATTGTTTATGCAAAGTCCGATACCTTTTGGTGCTGGCTTGAGCACGACCCTCACAGAACCTGATTTGCCATCCACCTTAAAAGGAATTGAGTGATCGCCTCCGCAAGCACATTCCCATGAGCCGCAACCTAGTTTTATAGGTATCAAATTCAGTTTTGCATCTTGCATTGCTTTGCCAATTGCACTCCTGTGCTCCTTTGAAGTACCTTTTCCTATGCCCAAGTACCCATTGTTTCCAAGAACAGCCATTGCAGATATTCTGTATCTTCGGCCCGAGCGATGCATACGAGAAGTCCTTTTTGTCGGAGTTTTCTTTGAGCCACCACCTTTGCCAGGCGAACCTCCAATAAGTATAATGTCGCTTTTTAAACCTGACAGAAGTTTATCAATTATTTCAGGTTCTTTGATCTTTTTTCCGCTGGCAAATATCTCATCAACGGATGTTATTTTACCCTCAAGCACATCCTTGCCAAGTTGGGTTTTTGGCTTCCATTCCTCAATGTCTGACCTTTCATTATAAGTTGCCATTATTTTGCCTCTACAACGTGCTTTTCAGGAAAACTTTTCAATATGCTTGCTTTTACATCCTCGAGGTGCTGCACCAGATTTTCAGGATGAAGCCCAGCATTTATGTAATTAGAAAATTGTTTTTTGTACCTTTCACTGTCTTTCTTCAGAAGTTTTGCATATTCTGCTATATGTAGGCCTTTTATCCTTTCCTCTTTCAGGGCAAATCCTAGAGGCACGTTTATGCCAGCATCAATAACGCCCTTTGCAACAGCATATAAAATACTGCTATTCGAAACGTGCATACCAATATCAATTATACAATGACCGATGCCCTTCTCCAATGCCTTTTTACCAGCAAGCAGGCCAGTTAAATATGCAGCAGGCATGTTGCCGCAATGCGCCTTCCACCCATACTTCTTTATGTTCTTTGATATTTCTTCTGCAAGAATCTTGTCGCCGTTGAATTCGTACCTTACGAACTGGACGTGCAGGTTATTATGGCTTCTTCTGATGACCAGGCGTATCTTGCCTGATTTTAGAAGTTTCAGTCTTTTTCTGTAATCTGTTTTTTTTGATCTTTTGTATTTCATCATGATCACTTCGAGCTGGTTTTTTTAAGCAAGTTGTTTCGTTCAAGATGAGTCATAAGATGGGACTTGCTGCGAAAAAAACCGCTTTTTGACGTCATGTACAGGTTCCTGTACGTGCTTTTTTCTATAGCACCCTGGTCGCGCATTTGCTTTAACAATGCGCGAATAGATCTTATCCTTTTCATCCATTGCATTTTCGAATAGGTTCTCGCACCTGATTTACCTTTTCGTGATCCAAGGCCTTTCCTTCTGCCTTTTTTCTTTTGACGCATCAATTTTGACTTTCTTGAAGTGCTTACACCTTGTTTTGGCATTGCTTTGACTAATCCATCCTTAATAAGTCGCCTAACATCTTCAGTTGTTATGGCATCCTCTACATCGCTTATCCTGGATGGGTCTATCCAAATGCGCGAGACACCAGCCTTTAATATCTTTGATGCAATTTTTTTCTGCTTCATTTAATCTCCTTTTGTTGATTCAGATCCTTTTTTTGATCTTGCTTCAATTTTTTGGCTATTCTTTCAGATCTCTTCAGCTTTTTCTTGTTCAAGATCATAATACCAAGCTCCTGTGATTTTTTTGCTATTTCTGCAACCTTTCTTGATCCTAGCTGCGACGCCAGAAGAACAGCTCCCATTGACTTTTTGAGCTCTGAAATATTTCTTACCACGTACAGTGCTTTGCTTTTTTTCCCGAAGCCTATGCGAGGCCTTACACCGCTGCCGCCTTTGTTGACGCGTAGCTTGCCCTGTCTGCCTTTTGGGCGCCTCCATTTGAGCTTCAGTCTTTTGTACGTATGATAATCTTGTCTAAGGAATTTTGGCATTTGCTTATCCCTCGTGATGAGATTTTTCTACTATATATATTCCATCCTGGAATATTCTTCTGTCACGCTTTGACAGCTTGCATACTTGTTCGATATTGGCTGCAGTTTGGCTGATGTCTTCAATGTCGATACCAGATATCTTTATAATATCTTTTTCGACCTGGATAGCCACGTTACCAACCACATTGGCGACACGGGCATTTTTTTCTCCTATGATGTTTTTTATTTGGACTTTATCATCCTTCACAGAAACCGATATAGGAAAATGCGAGTAGTGAATTTTCATTGTATAGCTAAAGCCTTTCGTAACACCCAGAACCATATTAATTATGTGCTTGCTGATCGTACCGATAACCGCCTTTATCTTTCTTTTTTCTGATTCAGAAGCAATCTTGATCTTATCATTATCTTTTATTAACGATATGGCTTTATTGTATCGTGGATCATCAAAATCTTTCTTTAATTCGCCCCTGGGTCCTCTGACCAGAATTTCTCTTCCATCGACCACGACTACAACGCCGTCTGGAATATTAATTATCCTTTCTGTCATACGTACCAACACTCACAATGCTCTTTGATCAATAGATATAACACAACAATCTTCCTCCAAGGCCTTTACTTTCTGCTTCCTTCTGGTGCATTATGCCTTTTGGTGTTGAAATAATGAGAATGCCAAAATTTGTTGCAGGCAAGTATCTTTCTTCCCATTTTTCATATTCATTCTTCTTCACAGCAAATCTTGGTTTTATAGACCTCGATTTGTTTATCCTGCCGACAAGCTGCACACGGAAATGTCCGGACTTTCCGTCATCGATGAACTCGAATTTACCTATATAGCCAGATTTTTGCATAACCATAAGTATATCTTTTACAAGGCTTGA
>CAYIKG010000052.1:0-6018 GCA_964363955.1 uncultured archaeon
TCTTTACCGTCTCAAAGTTTGATGCCTTTAGTTCCTTGTGCAGGTAATGCCAAAACTGCGCATCGTAACTCTGGAAGACACATTGGAATTACCAGTTGAAGAACTGCACAAACTTGGCTATAACATTGAACGTTTGAAATCACGAAGTGTCATAACACACGTAGAAACAGAACTCCCAGCTGAAGAGGCACTGAGAACTGCCCTGCGCCTTGGCGATTCCTGTCTCATTGTCGGTGAAGTCCGCAGCCGCGAGGCCTCGGCTTTGTACGAAGCTATGCGCATCGGAGCTCTCGCAAACTTTGTTGGCGGCACGATACATGGAGAAAGTGCTTATGGTGTTTTTGATCGCGTTGTCAATGATCTGCACGTACCCCCGACGAGCTTCAAGGCAACTGACATAATACTTATCGCAAATATGCTTCGATCGCCTGATGGGCTGCGTTCATTCAGGCGCCTTATAGAGGTAACTGAAGTGAGAAAGCACTGGAAACGTGATCCTTATGATGAAGGTGGTTTTGTAAATCTTCTAGAATACTCAGCTCAAGAAGATAAGCTAAAGCCAACGAGAACATTGACCATGGGAGAATCGCAGGTACTAAATGATATAGCCTCGCGTGTGCGTGACTGGAGAGGCCGCTGGGAAGCTGTGTGGGAAAACATAAATCTAAGAGCAAATGTTCTGCAATATCTTGTAGAATATGCAAAGGCCAAAAACACCGAGCTGCTGGAAGCGCCATCTGTGATAGATTCAAACTCGCAGTTTCATATTATCAGTAATGAAGTAAAGGAAGATACCGGCACTTTGGACAGCAAGATGATATTTGAGCGATGGCAGAAATGGTTGAGCAGCAAATATTAAGAGGCAAATTTCTTCATGTCAACCGTTATCGCTGGTTTGCAATTTCTACAGACGCCATAGCTCCTGTTTTTCATTGGAAGCATTGAATGCGCCTCACCGCCGCAAGATATGCATTTCATAATAAAATATGCAAAATTAGTTTCTTAAATCTAATTATAAATGCAACGCAATTAATTATATGCCTGTTTTTGAGTCAAGAGAATACAAAATATTCAAAGAGGATGATCGGTTAAGGGGCGTTCCGGTCACACTGTACGAAAAGGCATGTGTTAAGGCAAATAAAATATTGCCTGCAAGTCCTGGCAAAAAGGCAGAAGACAAGCTCAAAGAGGCAATAGAATTTTGCCATCTTAACATAACGCCGTCCCAGTCTTATTCATTTACAATACTTTTTCTGATCTTTACCGTTATTCCAGTAACTGTCCTGACATTCGCAAATATTGCTGGCATTTCCCTGCTCCCGTTTGGCTACGGCATTCTATTTCTGCTGTTGCTGGTTCCAATAGTCTATTATGTTTACACGTACCCGATGCACCTGAAGCTGAAATATGAGATGGAAGTAGGTTCAGACATTGTTTCGCTGATAATCTACATTTCCATATACATGAGAAACATTCCGAACCTGGAGAACGCAGTAAAATTTGCATCAACACATTCGAGAGGGCCTATAGCATTTGAGATGAGGAAGCTTCTGTGGGACGTTGAAACTGGCAGGTATACAAACGTGCAGGAAGCCCTCTTGGGTTATTCAAAAAAATGGCACAAGAACAGGGAGTTTGTCGAAGCTGTGGAAATGATAATGGATTCTATTGACCAGCCGACCAGCCAGAGAATAAACATGCTCGACGAATCTGTGAACATCATACTTGAAGGCAATCGCGATAGTGCAAGGCGCTTCAACCAGGATTTAAGAATGCCTGTCATGGTCGTGCACGCCATGGGAATCATTCTGCCTGTACTTGGCCTTGTTATGTTTCCGCTTGTGGCAATATTCCTTGGCGTCGGGGCATTGGCACTGTTTATCGGCTACGATATTGTGCTCCCACTTGTTTTGTTCTTTATTATATCAAATATATTGGATAAGAGACCTTCTACTTTCGGCAAAATAGACATATCAGAAAGTCCCGATGTGCCAGAAGAAAGAAAATTCAGATTAGGGAAAAAAGATGTCCCTTCTTGGCCGTTCGCAATTGTTTCCTTTGCATTTTTGATGATCATAGGCCTCGTTCTATTCTCAATTGATCCAGAAGGAATTTTGCCTGCTGTTTTTATGACAGGCAGCATTGCAGCTGGCTTCGCCGTGTTTTATTATCTTATCAGCTATCAAAGAGTGATTATTAGAGAAAAGACGAGGGCAATAGAAGGCGAATTCACAGAAGCATTATTTCAGCTTGGGAATAAGGTTTATTCAGGCGTCCCCATAGAGAGTTCCCTAGAGCATTCGATGAAAAGGATAAGGAACCTGAAGATAAAAGAATTTTTCCAAATTGCCCTGAAAAATATAAGGACTGGTTTTACATTCCAGCAGGCGTTCTTTGACAAGCAGTACGGCGCTGTTAGACACTTCCCATCGCGCCTGATAAAAACAATAATGCGCGTCATAGTAGAATCTTCGAGCCGAGGCGGCAGGACATCGAGCATTGCAATGCTCTCTATTTCAAAATATCTAAAGGATTTGCACAAGACGCAGGAAGATATAAAGGAGGAACTGAGCGAAGCACTGAGCTCCATGAAATTCCAGCTATATTTTTTATCGCCGCTTATCTCTGGCATCATCACTGCGATAACAGTTCTTGTATTGCGCATACTCATAGAAATCTCAGAAAAGGTCGCGGGCATTGGCATCAGTGCTGTGCCATTTTTGACACAAATAGGGGAAGGTACAATAACATCCTTTGAATTTGTCATTGTTGTGGGGATTTATCTTATCGAGACTTCTTTTATTTTATCCTATTTCATAAACGGCATCGAGAACGGCCGCGATGAAATAGCCTTTCGTTCATTGATTTCTTACTCTCTTGCGATCGGTTTCACGGTATTTGTCCTGACCCTGGCAATAACTATGATATTATTCGGTCCGCTTATAACCACTCTGGTATGATTTGTATGCGCATAGCATTTTTCACAGACACGTATGAACCGCAGAAGAATGGCGTTGTAACGTCAATAAATTTTTTTGCTCGGGCGCTGCGAAAAAAAGGTCATGAAGTGAAAATATTCTCACCTGCGTCGCCTGGCTATAAAAACGGAAAGGATATATATGCGCTGAAATCTTTTGAATTCCCGCGCTATCAGGGCTACAGAATAGGGATGCCGCTTCTGAAGCCATGGCAGGTGAAAAACTTTGATATCATACACGTTCATACACCAGCCACATTAGGCATAATCGGAATTGCTCTTGCAAAATATTACAAGATTCCTGTTGTCGGCACGTTCCATACGCTGCTTCCTGAATTTGCCCAATACATTTCATTTAGGGGCACTGAAAAAATAACAAAAAAATTTCTGTGGAAATACTCATCAATATTTTACAGCAAATGTGATGTGGCCATAGCGCCGAGCAATTACATAAAGAAAATTCTGGAAAGGCACGGTATTGACGATGTTGCTGTCGTGCCAACTGGAATTAAAATTAAGAAAAATAAAACATCAAAAAAGTCCTTGAGAAAGAAGTATGGTTTTGCTAAAAACGATGAAATAATTCTTCACGTGGGACGCATTTCAAAAGAAAAGAATATACAATTTATAATGAGGTCGCTCAAGAAAATACTGAAAGGTAATTTAAAGCTCATCATAACATCAGATGGTCCTTACAGAAAGCAGTTAGAGAAGCTGGCAGGAAAAAACAGGAATATAGTATTCACCGGCTTTCTAAATGAGAAGCAGCTTGATGACTACTATGCACTAGCAGATGTTTTTGTCATGGCCTCAAGGAGCGAGACGCAAGGATTAACGCTACTCGAAGCTGCTTTGCGCGGACTGCCTATAGTAGCTTATGACTCCCCGGTCATAAGCGAGTTTGTTAAGGAGAACAGGATAGGCATTGTCGCCAGCAGCAAGAATTTTTCACTGAAAGTAAGAAATGTGCTTCACAGCAACCTCAGAAAGAAGTTTAAAAAAAATTGTGCACTCACGGCCAGAAAATATGATGCGACTAGGTGTGCTAACGCTCTTTTGAAAGTTTACAGAAGCCTTGTCAATAGTCCCTGACATAGCCGTGGTTCAGAAAATACAGCAAGACTGCCTTTGAGTAAACCTTGAATGATTTCAGAATGCCCATTTTCTTGACACGTCTAGACGATGTATGAACTATGATGTCATCAAAAAACACGAATTTACCCAACTTGCCAGCCTTCCTGGCAACATCATGGTCGTCGTTATTCATTAACCGCTCATTGAACCCGCTGATTTTCTTAAATATACTTCTGCTACAGGCAAGACAGCTGCCACCAGTCATATGAAAGCCAATTCCTATAAGAAATTTTATCAACCTGTTTAAAATCTCGTAGACAATTATGTATTTTACGTTAGCTGCGTCATATAGAGAAAGCCTGAAGACGCCACCCACAATACCCTGCTTAAATTTCTTGTCAATACGCAAAAGAAAGTCGCTATCAAACCTTACGTCTGCGTCGGCAAATATAAGTATATTACATTTTGATACAGATGCCCCTCTGTTCCTAGCAACACTAGCGCCTCTTCTTGGCTCGTTGGTCACGCGGGCGCCGTATTTTTTTGCTATAGCCTTTGTGTTGTCAGTGCTGTTTGTATCGACAACTATTATCTCGTAATCCTTGATGCTCTGTAACTTTATGGAGCGCAGGCATTCCTCAAGATAACTGCCTTCGTTCTTTGTCGGTATTATGAAGGAGAATTTCATATGCCTCCAGCGGGATTTGAACCCGCGTTACAAGGTCCGCAACCTCGCGTCCTATCCAAGCTAGACTATGAAGGCGTTTTATATTCTAAAAAGTCGCACATTTTAATGCTTAAAAAGATTACCATAAATAGAGCACAAAAATAAAATGGGGATAGTATGAAATGTACATCGTGTCATGATAATCTTATATCAGAGGACAACTACACCAGATTTTTGTGTCCTTCGTGCAGCAAAAGCGCCATAATAAGATGCCTCAAATGCCGGCGCAAGAGCAATGCATATATCTGCAAGGAGTGCGGCTTTGAAGGGCCATAAGTGCAAGAACCTAGGTTCTCGCCCTTACATGGTGGAATTATAATTCCACCTGTACAGGAGAATCTTCGATTCTCCATGTATCAACCCTACTCTCCTATTGAAAGTGATATTATGGGAACAGTTGCAGCGACATTGAAAGTAATGCCTTCTTCAGTTGATGCAGATTTTGAAAAAATCAAGAAGGAGATAGAAAAAGTTGTAAGCAGTGAGAAGGATGTGAAATTGCAATCAATGGAAGAAAAGCCTGTTGCATTCGGGCTCAAGGCGCTGCACATTTTGCTCATAATGCCTGACGCGCACGGCACTGACAGCATAGAAAAGGCTATAGAGGCAATAGATGGCGTAGCAAGCGTCGAAGCTGGGGACGTGACTTTGCTGTAATTTCTTATAAAAACTTTCTCTGTATAGCTTAGATATGGAAATACATGAAAAGATACATTCCACGTTCGCGGCAGTCGCTACGAGCATGGGTTACAATGAAGTGCACGGCAGGATAATATCGGTTCTTATGGTCGCTGGCAGACCTCTTTCTTCAGAGGAGATAAGCAATGAAACAGGCTATTCACCTTCAGCCATATCGCTTTCGCTCGACTTACTGGAGCTTGTAGGCATTGTAAAGAAAATAAAAAATGCAGGTGATCGCCGCGTCTATGCGCAGATGGATGGCGATCTGCTTGAAGGCCTCAGGAATGCTTTTTTCTTCAAGATAAAAAAGAACATAGCTAGTACGCTTTCTGAATTTGAAAAACACAGGCAGAGCTCGGATAAAGAAACGCTGCAGACCATCGAAGCTTTAGAGCACGAGGTGCGCAGATTCGGCGAGTACATAAACAACCTTATCAAAGTCGACCCGCCGCCAAGATGATTGCTATGGGACTGCAAATAGTCTACAATGGCATGAATCTTGTTTCTGAATCCACACGGCTGGGAGGCTCTGGATTGCCTCATGACATGGACAACAGGC
>CAYIKG010000053.1:0-5919 GCA_964363955.1 uncultured archaeon
TAGCCACAAAGGTTGCAAAACTTACGACGTTCAGCACAGCTCGCGCTGTTTTTGGCTTCGAGAACTCGACTAATATCGGCATGGCGTTCTTCCCAGCGATGCAAGCTGCTCCGTGCTTCTTGCCCAGCGAGCTCAAGAAAAAGAAAGTGCCAGTGCTTATTCCTGCAGCAATAGACCAGGATCCATATTGGCGAATAACACGCGACGTCGCGGACAGACTGGGCTACTACAAGCCAGCAGCCGTACACAGCCGCTTCTTGCCAGGACTGCAAGGACCTGACAGCAAGATGAGTGCCAGCAAGCCAGATTCAGCTATATTCACGACAGATGACCCAAAAGCTGCGAGAAGAAAGATAATGAAATCATTTTCAGGCGGCGCGCCCTCGCTAGAGGAGCATCGAAAGCACGGGGGCAATCCGCAGGTTGATACAGCTTACCAATATCTCTATAATGTCTTTGAAGAAAGCGATGAAAAAATAAAAGAGATCCATGATTCATACAAAAGCGGGGCCATGACTACAGGCGAGATAAAAGAATTGCTTGCAAAGAAAGTCGAGAAATTCCTGAAGCAGCATCAGAGCCGCCGCGAAGCTGCGAGGAAGCACTTGGATAAATTTCTGCTCAAGGATTAGTTCTTTTTAAAATTTATTGTCGATGAAATAAAAATGTCAAAAAAACTTTGGCGAAGAGAATATGAAAGAAAAGGCATACCATCTTCGTTTAGGGAAACTCCGACAAGAATTGTGCGTATCTTTGCCGAGAAATACAATCTTTCCGGGAACGCCTTGGATGTTGGCTGCGGCAAGGGCAGGAATTCAATTTTTCTTGCGCAGAACGATTGCAATGTATATTCAATAGATTTTTTGCAGTCAGCATTAAAGGAATTGGATAAAAAATCAAAGACACTTGGGCTAAAAATAAATACAGTCTGCCAGAACGTTACAGAGTCTCTGCCATTCCCAGACAATTATTTTGATCTTATTATAGACATTTTTTGTTATAAGCATCAAATTGATTCGAAGAAAAGGGAAATGTATAGAAAAGAGATAAGACGCGTTTTGAAGCCATCTGGATTTTTTGTGCTTTCGCTTGCTGGCAAAAAAGATGGTTTTTACGGCCCATTGCTCGAGCTAAGTAACAATGTCATAATCGATCCTTATACGGATATAGCTTCAGTTCTCTTCACAAAAGAAGATGTAGAAAAAGAATTCTCGGATTTCAAGATAGTTGAATTCATTCCTATCTCTGACGAGAGCCAGATGCATGGCAAGATTTACAAGCGCGAAACACTGAATTTTGTCATGAAGAAACAGGTTTAAATCTTACACACAATTTAATAATCTTAGGTGATCAAATTCAAAAAATTCTATATAACAACTGCAATTCCATACGTGAACGCAGAACCTCATTTGGGTCATGCGCTTGAGTTTATCCAAACTGATACAATATATCGCTACAAGAAGCTTTGCGGTTTCGATGCGTTCCTTACTACAGGCGCTGATGAGAATAGCATAAAGAATGTCCAGGCAGCAGAGAAAGCAGGTATTACAGTACAGCAATTATGCGACATCAATGCTGAAAAATTCAGGCAGATGGCAAAGCAAATAGGACTTTCTTACAACAGCTTTATGCGTTCTTCGTCACAGAAGCATTTCACAGGAGCGCAAAGGCTGTGGGAACTATGTAGTCACGATATCTACAAGAAAAAGTACCGGGGACTCTACTGCATCGGCTGCGAGGCGTTTTACACTGAACAGGAGCTCGCTGATGGCAAATGCCCTGAGCACGGAACAAAGCCAGAGATTGTTGAGGAGGAAAACTATTTCTTTCGATTGTCAAAATATCAAAAACAAATAGAAAATTTAATAAAAACAGACAAATTGAAGATCGTGCCAGAAACAAGAAAAAATGAAATATTAGCTTTCATAAAAAGCGGGCTTGAGGATTTCTCTGTATCGCGGAGCGTAAAGCGCGCCAAAGGATGGGGTGTGCCAGTACCTGGCGACGAAAAGCAGATTATCTATGTCTGGTTCGATGCATTGAATATCTATCAGACAGCAGTTGGCTTTGGGTCTGACAGCAATCTCTATAAAAAATTATGGCCAGCTGATGTGCATGTCATTGGCAAGGGCATCATCCGATTTCATGCTGTTTATTGGCCAGCGATATTGCTCTCAGCGAAGCTGCCGCTGCCAAAAGCAATTTTTGTGCACGGTTATGTTACAGCCGAAGGTCAAAAAATGTCAAAGAGCTTGGGCAATATCCTGAACCCCACTGTTGTAATGGAAAAATACGGCACAGATCGCCTGCGCTACTTCATGCTAAAATTGCCAACATTCGAAGATGGCGATTTTTCTGAGCACGTTTTGCTTGACAGAGCGAACAATGAACTGGTCGCAAACTTCTCAAATCTTTTTTACCGAGTCACGTCATTTATCGAGAATAATTTTAACGGGAAGATACCAAAAGGAATATTTGATAAGAAACTATCAGCAAAAATTATGAAAAAATCAAGAGAATATTCAAAGACGATGGATAATTTTCGCTTAAATGAAGCGCTTGCGATAGCAATGCTGCTCGTAACGGAGCTAAATCGCTATTTTCAGCACAAGAAGCCGTGGGAAAAGCCAGAAAAATCTGGGGACACATTGTATACGTCTGTCAACTTATTGAAAGATATATGCACATTGCTTTACCCATTTATTCCAAATTCTATAGATACAGCATTAAACGCACTAGGTACAAAATCAAATATAAAAAATATCGGAAAAGACACGTTAAAACCTGGTCACAAGATAAGATCCCTGATGCTATTTAAGAAAATTGAGATGGATAAAATCGATATATCAAAAATGAAAGAGACAGAAATAAAAGAATCAGATACGATAAACATAGTGAACGGTATGCTGTCAATAAAAGAATTCCAGAAACTTGACCTGCGCGTCGGCAAGGTCATTTCTGTCGAGGATCATCCGAACGCAGACAAGATGTACGTTGTGAAAGTTGATTTCGGCAATGAACAAAGACAATTAGTGGTTGGACTCAAGGGCATCTATACAAAAGAAGAATTACAAAATAAGCAAGTGGTTGTAGTGTGCAATCTTGAGCCAAAAGAACTTCGCGGAGTACGCAGTGATGGCATGCTTCTAGCTGCTGATGATGGCACGATACTCACGCCAGAAAAGCAGGTGTCAAATGGTGTGAAAGTGCGGTAAATATCAAGACTTATAATTTGTATATACCAGGAAGTTGACTTACTCCATAAGGATGCATCAAACCATCTGATCCCAGTTTTACAGGCACGAGCTCATGATTCATTCTTGCCAAATATTCTTTTCCAGGTAAGATTTCTCTTACAGGTGCACCTTCAGTATCGTAAATGCCTGCGGGGACTCTGCGCCCCATCCATAACACCTTTCTATTAACGATATGTGGGCCTTTATTACTAAGTGGGTCATCCATTTTATCACTTCATAATTTTGACGGAAAAGTATAAATATCTTCCCACTGGCGTCCCACAGAAATTCCTTTGTAAAGAACGAATTTGAAATGTGACTGGGGGATACTGGAAATATCCATCATATGAAGGCAGAAGAAAGCCCCATTCCAATTACATTATTTAACTGATGTAAGCAGCATATGGTGTGGAAAACCCAATTTAATCCTCTGAAAAATGAATAGGCAATGTGTCCAGCGCTTTTAGGAAATCCTCATACGAGTATCTGTAATCTTGCCGCTCCTTGATGACTATTTCATCTTGGAATAGCTCCAAATACATAATCCCTGGGGAAATGTCTCCTCTAACTATTCTTGGATATTCCCCGCCTCTCAAAACTAGCTGCATTCTCTCTGAAACAGCCTCAGGATTCCTCGATTCCCTTATAGCGGGCATAACCAGGTACTGCCCCACAGTCAGTTTGTTCGCAGGACCGCGGCTGATGGTGTAAGGCAGCTTTTCGTTCCCTTCAATTCGGTACAGGTTCCAACCCCTGCCATTAATATTGTTCAGAATATCCGCAAGTATTTCGGGCATATTTGTCGTGCATACACTTTCAGAAGATTATTTAAATAAATAAAATGGGCTTTGTTGAAGTCCAATATTCCTGCATTTTGAAATGTATCAACTGGGAAAATAAAGATCGATTTCTTCCTAGCATCCTGGCGTAGCATCACAAACATTTCCTATAAGATCGCCATCACAATCAGCCTGGTCTGCATTCGCAGCACTCGGGCAGTTGTCCACACAGTTTGCCACGCCGTCACTATCACTGTCAGCATCAGGTACGCCACATCCACAGACACCTGGTACTGTCTTGCTCGGATCGCTCGGGCAGAGATCATTACAATCATTTGCCCCATCGCCATCACTATCAGGCAGGCCTTCGTCAACTATGCCGTCACAGTCATTGTCCTTTCCATCACATACTTCCGGCGTCGGCCCTACTGCACCTGTGCAGCTGCCAAATACCCCGCTTGTGCAGGTCTGGATTCCTAGTGCGCATTCACCGACATCTGTGCCGCACGAGAGGCTTATCCCTTCATCAACTGCGCCGTCACAATCATTGTCAAGATTGTCGCATGTTTCTGCGCTCGGACTTCCGGGTGTGCAAGTTTGCGCTACACCATTCACACAATTTTGAACAGTTCTCTGGCATTCTCCAATTCCGCATGTTGTGCTGCCAAGGTTTAGGGGCACAAATGAGCAGCCCGCAGGTTCAGTGCATGCGTCCTGCGTGCAAACATTATTGTCATTACAGTCCAGCGGAGCGCCGCTTATGCACGCGCCGTTGCTGCAGACGTCGCTGACTGTGCAGACCAAGCCGTCGTTGCAGGCACTGCCTGCAGCTTCGAACTGGCAAGTACTCGAGCAGCAGTCGCCGTTCACCGTATTGCCGTCATCACACTCTTCGCCGCTTTCGACGATGCCATTGCCACATATAGGCAGAGTCGTTGATGTTGTCGTAGTTGTTGTAGTGGTGGTCGTAGTAGTTGGTGGCACACACATAGTTGTCCACAAGTTTAATAGATCCTGCTTTTCAGCTTCTGTTAATGAAGAACTAGAAATGATACCAGTATTCATGTTCTTGCACTGCCCCTGGCAGCATTGCGCCTTTTTTGCCTCGAAATTTTTATGCCCAGGGCCCATTTCCTGCGCTCCAAGAAGGCAGCCGTAGCAGCTTTCAGGATTATTGCCTGGGTTTCCTGTTGGAATCTTGTTAGGCGCTGCGCCTGTAATAGCTCCGAGGAATAAAGTTGCAAGTGTAGCAACAGTAATAATAGTGAGAATCTTGGCAAAGCCCTTCAACTTGTTGTCGTCAGAAAAAAGCATGAATAATCTCTGGGTATCCATCTACAAACCTACTGAAGAAAACTTTATAAACCGGTTTTCCTTTGCACAAAACATCACCCATGTAATTGGAAAAATGGGCCCGACGCCGAACGAATTTGAAATTCGGGTAGGAGATACTGAAATTTTTATTTAGATTTAAGCCAAGCAGACGATAAGTAATTAATGCCCGAATACGAGATATACGAGACTGAGACTTTCTCTAGAATATTTGAAACCCTGACTGGGAAGGAAAGAGAATGGATCAGGAAAATGAAATTCCAATTGAGGGCAAACCCAAAAGCTGGAAAGCCTTTGCATTTTGACTGGTTTCGCGAAAAGAAGTTCGGGAACAAGAGGCTCTATTACATCATTTCAATGAAGAAGCCAAGAATTCTGCTCATTTCTTACAGTGTTAAGAAGGAGCAGCAGAAGATAATAGATTATGTCATGCTTCACAAGGAAGAGTTCATAGAGTTTCTGAACAGTTTCTAGTCCGACTTCTTGATTCTACCTTTCTTCATGTCGCTTAGACTCCTTGAGAGCTGGAATATGACGTCGTCTGCTATCTCTTCCTTCTTCTTGAGCATGTC
>CAYIKG010000054.1:0-5722 GCA_964363955.1 uncultured archaeon
AGCAGGAAATCTGTTGGAAGGGATAGTATCAAAGATGCAAGGATTGCAGTGCCTATACCGAACACAATCATGGATTTTCTTGTGTGCGTAGACGTCTTCGGCTCTATGAGCATGAAAAACGCAAAGAAAAGTACAGTGAGATTGTAAAACTGCAGCAAAGAGAACTGCCCCGCAGTTATTGCAGATAAGGCAAAATATGCTGCAATGAATGTAACTGCAAGGGTGACCTTTCTTATTTTATATATTATGAATGCTCCCAGCAATACTAATGGAGTCGATGCAGCCCACCATGATGCGCTTGCGCCAAAAAATCCTGTTGTGACAATAGCAAGGGCTGCGGGGTTAAATATGTTGATCGCCTTTCTTGCAATGATGTGCTTTGAAAGTATAGCAACAAACGCAGCTGCTATCTGCAATAGCAACGAAGCTTCAATTATCATGCCAATCAGCAGCCCTGAGATTATGGCTGTCTTTGGAAACTGCCTTGATTTGAAGCGGTAATATTTTATGGCGTAATCGAGTATAGCAGCTATCAGCGGAACAATAATAAGCTGCTGTAGATGATACATGCTTGTATACAAGCCGGCTATTGCGACAATAATGAGTATAACAATCATGTAGTCATAGACGTTCAGTCTTAACTTCATTGTAACTATTTTCTAACGCTTTATTTAATAGATTATCTATGGCAGGAAAAAAAATAAATCACTTCACGACCAACGTCGCCTCTATGTCCGGATGCCCGCGGCCATAAGGCCCTTCCCAGCATGGCGCGCAGTATATTTTGAAACTTCCTTTCTTGACAGCAATAAATTCAATAACCTTTGGTTCACGTTCGTCAATGACTGCTTCATCGATACCGAACTCGTCTATGGTCATGCAGATTTCATTTTCTAATTCTGTAGGGAACGCTTTAATATATATTTAAATAACAGAGGGTTGCTATACTAATCAGGCGATACTCATGGACGTGAAAATATACACCACTAACCATTGCCCATACTGCTTAATGGCAAAGGAGTTTTTCAAGAAGAATGATGTAAAATATACAGAAATCAATGTCGAAGAAGACGACAAGGCAGCTGAGGAAATGATTGAGAAGTCCGGTCAGATGGGCGTTCCTGTGATTGACGTAGATGGAAAAATCATTGTCGGGTTTAATCGCCCTGCACTGGAAAAAGCACTTCATCTAAAATAATATGGTCTAGACTTGAGCGGCATGAAATACCAGTGTAGCAAGCTACCGAAGGTAGCTTGTTGAGATGGTATTTCTAGCTGTTTCTAGCAAAAGGGTAGTTATGTCAGATAAATTCGGCAACGTAACATGTCCTAATTGCTCGCACAAGCAGAGAATGGCAATACCAAACGACGTCTGCATTCCTTTCTATAAGTGCGAGAACTGCAAAAGCATGATAAAAGCAAAGGAAAGCTGCTGCGTTTTCTGCGATTATGGCGACACGCTCTGCCCTGTGTCGATAAAGAAATAAGTTTTAAATTATAAGGCATTTAATGTGAACTATATGGAAGAAAATAAAATCTATGATACTATAGTAGTTGGAGGAGGGGCTGCTGGCCTGACTGCCGCTATATACACGTGCCGAAAGAAGATGAGCACACTTCTTGTTACAGTAGATATAGGCGGGCAGACGAATCTCACTAGTCATATAGAAAACTATCCAGGGTACACAGAGCTTTCAGGACCGAAGCTCATGCAGATATTCCTTGACCAGGCAATCAGCTTTGGCACAGAGGTTGTTTATGGCAAGACCGAGAAAATAGAAAAAGTTGGCACCAACTTTAGAATAAAGCTAAGCAACGATGAAGAGTATGAGGGCAGAACGCTTATACTTGCGTATGGCAAAGTGCCGCGCGAACTTGGCATTCCTGGCGAGAAAAAATTCATCGGCCGTGGTGTTTCGACTTGCGCGACCTGCGACGCCCCGCTTTTTAAAAACAAGACCGTTGCGATAGTCGGCGGTGGCAACTCGGCGCTTGAGGCGGCGTTGCTGAGCAGCGAGTTCTCGACAAAGATGTACCTTGTTCATCGTCGCGATGCGTTCCGTGGGGATCCGATAACTATTGATAAATTAAAAACAAAGAAAAACGTGGAGTTTGTTTTCAATCACATTCCAGTTGAGGTAAAAGGCGACAAGTTTGTTTCAGGTCTTGTTATCGAAGACATCAACACAAAAAATCAAAAGGAAATTTCTGTCAATGGCATTTTTGTCGAAATTGGTTATATTGTAAATACAGAAATTGTCAAGCACCTTGTCAAGCTAAATGACCTCAATGAGATTATAGTCAGCGAATTGTGCGAAACAGCTACGCCAGGTGTTTTTGCTGCAGGCGACCTGACAGACGTGCCGTATAAGCAGACTGTGGTATCTGCTGGCGAAGGTGCAAAAGCTGGCATGACCGCGTATAATTATTTGCAGGAATTGGAAGGAAAGCCTAAAGCTAAAATAGATTGGTCATGATTCTTTCTATAGTTGATTCCATGGACGACATAAAAAAGAAATCTCTCGATCTTCACAAGAAATATAAAGGAAAGCTGGCTGTAAAGTCAAAAGTCCGAATAGAAACTAGGGAAGATTTGACACTTGCCTACACCCCTGGTGTGGCTGCTGTCAGCGACGCTATTTCAAAAAATATAGAGCTTGCATATGATTACACAATGAAAGCAAACAGCATTGCTGTCGTTTCAGATGGCTCAGCTGTGCTTGGTCTTGGTAACATTGGTGCAGAAGCTGCTTTGCCTGTCATGGAAGGAAAGGCTGTCTTGTTCAAGGAATTTGCTGATATAGATGCATTTCCTATTTGCTTAAGGACTCAGGATGAAAAAGATATTGTAAACATTGTGAAAAACATAGCACCAGCATTCGGAGGCATCAATCTCGAAGACATTTCAGCGCCGCGCTGCTTCTATGTTGAAGAGCAATTACAAGACATAGGCATCCCAGTTATGCACGATGACCAGCATGGCACAGCAGTAGTTATTTTAGCAGGCATCATCAATGCAGCAAAAGTCGTTGAAAAGCAAATGGAAGACCTGAAGATAGTAATAAGCGGCTCGGGCGCAGCTGGTACAGCAACTGCAAACATACTTTTGTGCGTTGGTTATGACAGGCGCATATGCACATCTGTAAAAGAGATAATTATCTGCGACAGCAAGGGCATCATAGACAAGAGCAGAAACGATCTTGATCTGCACAAGAAAAAGCTTGCAGAAGTCACGAATAAACAGCAGAGAAGCGGGACATTGAAAGAAGCTCTGAAAGATGCTGATGTCCTCATTGGCGTTTCAACAGGCAATATAGTTTCTGAGGAAATGATAAAGTCCATGGCAAATAATGCCATTGTTTTTGCGATGGCAAATCCAATACCAGAAATAATTCCTGATCAGGCTAAGGCAGCTGGTGCTCGAATAGTTGCCACAGGCCGGAGTGACTTCCCAAACCAGGTGAACAATGTCCTCGCATTTCCCGGCATTTTCCGCGGGGCACTGGACGCAAGAGCGAAGAAAATAACAAATGAGATGAAGCTCGCAGCTGCTTATGCACTTGCCAAGTGTGTCAAGGACCCATCTGAGAGCAGTATAGTCCCTAGTGCCCTTGATAAGACTGTTGCAAAAAATGTTGCCGAAGCTGTGAAGGAAGCTGTAGAAGAAAACTAGACTATTTTTCTAATTGTATCATATCTCATTCCAGTCACATAGACACTTTCACGGTTCGATCTGAATTCTTGGAAAAGACCTCGCGATATTTCAACACCATTTGTGCCATTTCTTGACATGTCTAAAATATATTGAGGAACACAAACCCCATCTAGACTTTTACTTAATCTAGCTACACCCTCTAAATCTTTTGCTGGAAATATCCCCCAGTAAATATCTATAGGAAGATCACGTCCAATATGTTCATCCAATGCTCTGTAAATTCCTTCACGAAATATATCCGCAGATACATAACCCCATACAGGTTGGGTAAGAAAGAACCCAGCACCTGAAATAACTTTCTTTACCGCAAGTTCAGTTTCTTGTGTTGGGTCTCCTGCATTTGTATTGATCACAGCACCAACATTTAGTCCATATTCCGAAGCAAGTTTTATCATGTCAGTTGGTTTCAAAGTCCTGTTCCAACGATTACCAGCAACTATGACAATGTCTGTGCTTTCTCTCCTTGCTTGTTCAAAATAAGGTCTTAATTCATCTTCGCTTCTGTCATTGATAGCTATGTTCACAATAGGCGTTTCACCATAATCTCTGAGCGCACTTGCTGTCTCGAATGAATCATGCATTTTTCCAACATCAGTTATAGAGACAATATCGACTTTAGAAAGAAGATCATATAGGTCAGGTAACCTTGAAGCACCTGGTTTGATCTCAAGAACAATTTTCATTGTACAATCTCTTTTTGCAACTACTTTTATACTTATGCATCAGCTATATTCATTTCTGCATAAATATTAACATTTATTATAAAATTTTTCCCCACCCGACAAGATGCCATCGGCCTAGGATCTGCTTTGAGATAGATACGCGATCGCCTTTTTCTGTGCATACAGGTATCTTTAATTTAAGCTCAGCAATACTGCCTCTGGCAGATTTCACAACACCAACAGTTTTCGCTATCCCAACTGTTAGCATGAGGACATCGTTTGTTCTTATGGATTCTATTTTCTGGTAGCCTTCTGTGCCTATTACATAGCCGAACAGACTTGATTCTATTTTTATTTCATCCAAAACCATTGGAAGGTTTTTGCCCGCAATATTTCCTGCGAGCCCATCGCTTCTTGTTGCAGAAGGATCAAGATCAGTCTGTATTGCAATAAGGCCTCCTGGCTGTGCCTTTTCTACGTTTTGCTCAGATTGGACAATTCCTGTGATTTTTGTCTTAAGTGGCGTCCACTTGTTTTTCTCGCTTGCACCTGGCTTTATTTCTATCTCATCGCCAACACGAATAATCCCGGAAACAACAGAGCCACCGATAACACCGCCAACAAGTTTGCTTACACCTGTTCCTGGCTTGTTAACGTCAAAGCTTCGCGCAATAAAAAAGCGCGGTTCGCCATCGCTTCTTTTAGGTGTTGGCACATATTTTTCTATCGCTGCTATCAATGCATCCATGTTTGTGCAGTGTATTGCGCTTACCGGCACAATGGGTGCATTTTCTGCTACAGTGCCTTTGACAAATTCCTTGATTTCTTTATAGCTTTCCACTGCACGCTCTTCATCAATGATATCGACTTTTGTCTGTACTATTATAACATTTTTTATGCCAGCAACGTCCAGTGTTTTCAGATGTTCTGCTGTCTGTGGCTGCGGGCATTTTTCATTTGCAGATATAACGAGCAAGGCACCATCGAGTATTGCTGATCCTGACAGTACAGTAGCCATAAGCGTTTCATGACCAGGTAAGTCAACAAAGCTTACTGTTCTAACAGCACGTGCATCACCAAAACACGAGGCACATTTTTCGCTTGTTCCGTATGAGCTGCATTTTGTGCATTTATAGAACGTAGAATCAGCGTATCCAATGCGGATTGTAATACCGCGCTTGAGCTCTTCGCTATGGGTGTCTGCCCACTTCCCAGTCAGGCAATTGACAAGGGATGTCTTGCCATGATCTACGTGACCCACAGTTCCTATGTTAATTTCAGGTAATGGCTTGAAACTTATCACCTTTGCTAGACCATATTATTTATTCTTTCTTTTCTGTTTTTT
>CAYIKG010000055.1:0-5569 GCA_964363955.1 uncultured archaeon
AAATCTTATGGCCTTTTTTGCAAGCATCTTGTCTGCCAAGGCTGGTTTTTTGAAATCTACCCAGACTTTTCTGCCAAAAAGGTATATCTTGTATCTTGGCTTCAGCTTTCTCATGATCTTGTATTCGCCCGTGTTCTTCCATGATTTCATGAACTGGATAATGACAACATTGTGGCCATGACCGATGCTTCTAAGTGCAAGGCCCAGTCCATTGACTGTTTTTCCAGCGCCTGTGCCTACATAAAGATAGACATAACCCATGATAAAAATTGTCCAGAGAAATATAAAAAATGAATAATTAAAACTCGCTTAATCCTGTTTCAATTCAGAACCTAATATTCCCTGATCCTTGCTTGATATTGAGCTGCAACCACTCCCGCAAAATATCCTGCTGATTCAATACTTAGAAGACCGCCAATATACGACAAAGTATGATCATTGGTAGCTAAGCCCGTTAAAACTGTGGCTGCGCCACCAAGCAAACTTAAAAAGTGGATACCCGTGATTTCGTATCCAAGTTCTTTGTGATTTCCCATGCTGTTTACTTTGCCGATATTTATATAAATCTATCTTTTTTACCACTTTTAAGATATAACAATCTTAATATGAATTAACTCATTCCTCAGGCACGTAGTCCCTTGGCGAGGTGCCTTCGTCATAGCCCTCCAGAATTTTCAGTATATCTTCAGAAGGTTTTTTTTCCACAGAAAAAGTTATTGTGAATGTGTTTCCAGATTTGCTTATTTTCTGGACAATAAAAGACTGGTTTGAAACAGATTCTATGCGCTCTCTGAGCGCGTGCACGTTGTTTTCTATTGCCTGTTCTGACTTGCCTTTCATTTCTATGACTATCAGGTTTTCTTCTGCTGAAACGAGTTTTGCACTGCTCTCGTAGTCCTTGTTGAATTCGTGCAGTATATTTTCAACATTCATAAAATAAATTAGAGAAGAATGGATTAAAATGTTAATGAGGCTGCTTAACTCCACTTGCAATCCACGAGCTCCATTGCATTGTCAAGCGTCCGCCATTTACATGTTTCATAGCTGATTTCAATACTGCAAGTCTCACTTTTTCACGCATTTCTTCATCAGCCTTTGCGAGAGCCATTATTATGGGTGCTGCCACATTTGTCATAAATTCCCAATAATTCTCGGGTGTATCAAATGTTACCTTGCCAGATATTTCAATCTCTTTAACATCATCAAGGCCTGCTTGATTTAATAAAGAAGTAAGCGTACCTGGCTCAGAACACCGGAAAATATTGGGCGCATCAGGATGCGGTGCAGGTATCTGAAGCATCGAATTCACAATTTCACCAATGTTTGTTGCCCATGGATTTTTTTCTGGTTGTGCCCAAGCAGAAATGGCAATTCTTCTTCTTGGCTTAAGCACTCTTACCAATTCCTTAAGACCAGTCAGCGTATCAGGAAAAAACATTATTCCGAATCGACAAACAATAGCATCAAAATAGTCATTCGCGAAGGGTAACTCAGATGCGTCACACACCCGAGTTTCATAATTTGTTACTCCTCTTTCATTGGCTTTTTCTTCAGCAATTCTAATCATTTCTTCTGCAAGATCAGTACCAATTACTCTGCCATGTTTCAACTTTTCGGCAGCTGTCAATCCAGGCTCCCCCGTGCCTGTTGCTACATCTAGCAAAATGTAATCATCTTTCAGAACAGCTAATTCTAAGAGTTTTTCACCTACTGGACGAAGCCAGTCCATGGTAAAGCTGTCACACTTTTTCCATCCAGAAGAGAATTTATTCCACATCTGACGTTGCGTTTCACGAATCTCTTCTATGTTTGGCATATCATTCCTGCTATATCTTTCATAAACTGATTATCTTCCCTTGCTTGCCGACACAAATAGAGCGCGTCTTGCCAAAGTCTTCCTCAAGGCCCTCTGTCTCGTGTATGTGGCCAAAAATATGTATGTCTGGCTGCAGTTCGTCAATTGCTTTTCTCACGGACTTGCTGCCCTCAAACGACACTTTTTCTACCAAGCTGTTTGCTGGATGCACGTGCGTGACCATTATTTTCTTTTTTGCATTCTTTACGTAGCGGAAATTCTTTTTTAGATAGTCGTGTATATCGCGCTCGCTCATAATATTGGGACCAACATTCGCGCCGCCGCAGCCGAAGATGCCGACATCGCCTATACTTACTGAATAATCTTGCAGGTTCTTGATATCATATTTTTCTGTCAGTAGTGCAGTAGTAGCAATACTCTCATGATTGCCTGGCACAAAGAGCACCTCCTTGCCGCGCTTCAGAAAAGGGCCTATCATGCCGCGCCATTCATTGTCAAAATATGTTATGTCGCCGCACAATATTATTAAGTCCACATCCTCTTTTTCTGCCTTTTCAGCCAAGCGCTCTACTGCGCGACGATCTTCGTGCAGGTCGCTTGCTACGAGGATTTTCAGATTCTTTTCTTTTGGCATATGTATCACTATGATGATTGGGATTAATATTTAAATCATAACAGTTTCTTTGAAGGATCTGAAATGAGGATCGCCAGTGACAATCTTTGCACTCATTCTTCTCGCTAAGATTAGTATGAAAGCATCAGTGAGCCCAAAGCCTTTGACTGTTTCGCGCATCTCTGCATGGAATATTCCGGCAGCTTTCGCTGATTCTGCATCTATGCCAATAAGTTTTGAGAATATAGTGACAGCATTAAACGCGCTCTCTACATTCATACCTCTTCTTTTTGTCTTGCTAACCACCTCAGAAACAGTAAGTGTGTGTGAGTAGATTTCATTTGAGCTGTCTGATATTATGGATTCTACATTTTTGCCTTTCTCGGAGCCTTCAAGATACTCGATCCATGCATAGGAGTCTATGACATATTTAGTCATGCGTATCGAGCTCGTCTTTTTTGGTGAATTTGCCAATGCCCTTGAGAGCACCAAAATAACTCTTTCTGACCTTTTCCACTTCTATCTCAACGAGCTCTCCTTCTTTGATATCCTCCTCTTTCACGATTTCCTTAGGTATAGTGACCATTATCGAGCCGCCAATTTTTCTTGCCCTAGTCACTGACTTCATATTATATTACCTATTATATAAAATATAATATGTTATTAAATATTTAAAGCTTCAGACTACTTCTTTTTTCTCAGGTTCCAGCCGAAATACGCAAAGTATAACGCTGTAAAGATGTTTGCAAAAAATAGCGGGGCAAAAACAATGTAGCCGAAGTCAGGGCCTACGCTTCCGATGACAGCAGCGATTGATACAACAGAGCCGAGAAGCGATATTGCTGGTTGCGGTACTACCTGCTTTGACCTGTGGTCGATGAAGGCAATTGCTGCAAAGCTGAGCAAGAAGATTGTTACTCCGATTGTTGCAGCACCTCCCACAAAAGAATTGAATGCATTGAATATTGCTGTTTCTGTTGCAGCGCCTTTTGAAACTGCGTCAATCAGCGAAGGTATCGTGGTTACTTCAGATATGACTGCTGTGCTAAAAGCAATAAATGAAACAGCAACGAGGCTCCACAGCCCAGGATTAAGCGAGCCAGCACGTCCTTGACCAACTATGATAATTGCACCTGCTGCGAAGAATAATCCAGCGATGACAAAACCAAGATGAATCAATGCCCAGTTTGGCGTATTCAAGATTATCTGCGCGTTCTCAGCAGGCGTTGCGCCTGGCACAGGATGCGTGACCAAGCTAATGGCCATGAGAATACCTGCAATTAAGAGCAATGTACCTGATGTATTGAAGGAGGTACTGGCCATAATAATTATTACTGTAGAAAAGATTAAATTTAGCAGCCAGTCGGTCCGCACGTGCTATCGTTGTTGGCAACCACGAGCTGCGGTACTGTTTGCACCTGAGCCTTTGGCTGGACAAAACCAGCATAAGTCTCTTGATAAAGCTGCATTGCTTCAAGTTCTTTTATCTTTCTCTTGTAATAACCGCCTTTCAGTGTTTTTCCTGTCTTTGCTTCCCATTCAGGGATGCTTATCGAATGTTCTCGCTGTATTTTGTCCCGGTACCACTCAGGAATGACATTGAATGTGCAGAACGGTATTATCGGTCTTTCTTTGTCTGGTGTCACATAATGTATGTCGCATTTCTTGATACGCTGTATATCCCAGTTGTAAGGATCCTGGAAGTGCATCATTCCGACAAACAATGCATTTTGATGGAACTTGCCTACAGCCTTGTAGTTGCCTTTGAGGAAAACTTCTAGCAGCATCTTTCCAAGATCAAGACTCTTTGGCTGTTTCTTCTTGTCTATGAAGCTGCTCAGCTTTAGCGCCATCTTTGCAAGTACCCAGTGCTTGTTCTTGCCTTCCCTGAGCTCTTGCGTTTTTTCCTTGAGATATTCAAACAGGCCTTCTACGTCAACAAAATCAGTTATCGGCACCATCTTGTCACCGTCCTTGAAGATGTACGTTCCCATGCCGCACGCTGGGTTTATGCTGAGCTCATACTTTGGCCCGCCTTTCAGCGCTTCGATGAAGTTGCTTAATATTACTGTGCAAGGTACTGGATACCACGCATCCCTGGTCACTTGGCCGTCTGTCTGCTCTTCTAGCCTGTGTATTACATCAGGTATTGTTATCCTGAATTTCTCCCTTTCCTTACCAGGCATTCTGCCTACAAGCGAGACAGGCTGGTAGTTTACAGCACGAACAACATCATTGTGCTTGAAACCGAATTTCAATATATTACCGACATCATGATCATTCACAGTGTTTATCACAGTTGGTACAAGCACCACGCCAAGATTAGCTTGTCTGCAGCTATTCAAGATGCCAGGTGCTTCCCAATGATTTTTCGGGTTCGTTCTTGGAGTCGTTCCGTCAAAGCTAAGATAAAGATTACTCACGCCTGCTTCCTTCAATGCTATGGCGAATTCAGGCTCCTTGTACAAGCGATGAGTACCGTTTGTGTTAAACTGTATGTGATTAATACCACCTTTCTTGACAAGCCTGACAATGTCTAATACCTCATCGCGCAGCTCAGGATTCCCACCAGTTATCTGTATGGAATTTCCTGCAATTGGTTTTTCGCCTTTTATCTGCGCAACCATCCATTCAATTTGCTGCATTGTTGGCTCATATATGTAGCCAGCTGCTTCTGCATAGAAGAAGCAATACCAGCAGGTTAAATCACATCTGTTTGTAATAACCAAGTTAGTGAGACCAGAGTGCGTTTCATGCAAGCTGCACAAGCCGCAGTCTGTCGGGCATATAGGACCTGAGCTTTGTTCTGGATTATCCAAGTGCACAGTCACTGCAGGATTTGAAAGCCCGCGTCCTTTGACCTCGTATTTCTTGGCTTTCTTGAACAATTCAGTGTCTGCCCAGTAGACGTCTTCAAAGATGCCGTGCTCTTTGCACAGCTTTCTGAGCAGGACGCGATTGTCTTTGTCAAAAACAAGCATCGGAATAAGACGGAAGCATTCAGGGCAAAGCGAGGCAGACTTGAAAAGAAGCTCCTCGCCTGCTTTTAATTCAAGTTTTGTTTCTTGCCGAAATTCAGACACAATCTCTGAAGCCACAACAACCCTCTTCTTTGTTTTTGATAGAACTTTTTTCTAAAA
>CAYIKG010000056.1:0-5535 GCA_964363955.1 uncultured archaeon
AGCTTTATTGGCGTTTTCGTTGCGCCTGCAGCTGTTATAGCAGCAGTCAAGGCAGTATATGCTTTGGCATCCAAGAAATAAGCCATAAACCATATGGTTTCCTTTTAGTTTGTATTTTTTCTTTTTATTATATTTATTCTGCACAGAGCTGTATTTTTATAGATTTTTAAGGATTATTGCTAATTATTAACCATGTCTATTGCTGGAGGTATCGTCAAAGTAATAGTAGTTCCTGTAGGTTATGCAGCTAGCGGCCCATATATAGGCACGTGCAGGGGCATGGCAGGTCACAAAACGCCGCTTGATTATGAAATGCTTATGAAAACCTACCCTAGTGCCGGCCGGTTGAAAAGAGAAGGGAAAAATCCTTACTTTTGGCCAATAGAAGGCGATGTTTCAGCTGACCTTGGATCTCTCGGAGCTATAGTTTTTGGAACCTTGACATCTGCTTTACCATGGCTGGCAACAAGAACTGCCAGAACCCTTGCTTATGAGATACCGTTAGAAGCTTATCGCACAGGAAGGAAAATACTGGGTCCAGGTTTTTAGTGACAAGTCGCATTCTGGCAAGTTGTTTATTAAACTACACTATTTATATCTAGAAAGTGGCAAACCTGCTATAGGCAGTTATTTAAGCGCATTAGCCCAATTTTTATCAGGTGTGGAATTGTATGGCAATGAAAGTAATGAAAGCAACTCCAGCATGGGCACTTGCTGTTGGGCTGGTTGTCTTGGCCTTTTTAGCCGCATGGGTACGTCCAGGAGTCGGTACCAATCTGCAAGCTAGTGGACTGATAATAGGGTCAGTGGTACTACTGCTTGTTGGATGGTGGGCAGGCGTTCTCGTAGTCAGAGCAAAAGGCAATATGGTAGATGCAGCCTTAGGAGGCCTGGGAGTAGGTGTTGTTCATGCTATTGCAGCAGTCATCTTATTTGGCTATGCAACAGGGCAGACAGCATCAATAGGACCTCTATTAGACCAGAACATGATTGAGACCATAGCCGCAATAGCAGGAGCAGTTGCTGGTAGCGGAATAATGAAGTAATTTTTTGCTTCTTTTTCTTTTTTCTTATGTTTATAACAGGTGCTGGTATGGGAACTTCATGGAAATGCCAAGTCAAAATAAGCAGAAAAAAGGACGTTGACAAAAAGCTCATCTCATGGCTGAAAGCAACACAGCGCGCATGATTTTTGCAGTGGTTCTCACAAATCAATTAGATGGCTAAAGCATATATACCCAGCTGAACAAACATCTTATAGGTTGATAAAATGGCTAAAGCTTTAGTAAGGAAATGTACTATGAGCTGGGGACACACAGTTGTAGCGCTTGTTTTGTTCTCCTTGGCGCTATACGCTCTTGTGAATGCATTTGCGCTGCATCTTGCTGATGTGAATGCAGCACTTTCTGGAATACCTACATTGACTGGCCCTGGAATGCTTCTGGCATGGTATTTCATAGGCGTGCTGGTGCTGGCAATAGCAAAAATAGTCAAGTGGAAGAGCCATCCAGGCTGCCCTGTTCATGGCAGTAAATGAATTTCTTTTTTTAATGTATTTTTTCTTTATGCTCTTTATGTCAAAAACTTTATTTACAAATAAATGAAATACTAATCATGAAAAAATTCTCAGTTTTGCTAATTTGCATGCTTTCTTTGCTTGCATCGTCTGCATTTGGCCACGAAGAATTGTCATCTGATTTTGACATTCACCTGACGCCTTTGCAGATGTTCCAGGGCGATGAGGTTGCCATAGAAGCTGAGGTTGAAAGAAACGGAACCTTGGTCGAATCCCTCGACATTGCTTTTGTCATAGACAAGCACGACATAGGCTTTACAGAAATTGTTGCTGCTAAGGAGCGGGAGCCAGGGCATTATTTTATAAAATATGCGTTTGCGAATTCAGGTCCTCATGAAATACACGTAGAATTTGTTCATGAAGGCGAGGAGATAAGAAAAACGATTGACATAAGCGTGGATGGCAGGTCTTTGGAGATCGAGCAGTTGTTTCTTGTTCTTGCTGCACTTGTCATTGCACTATCAGCGTTCTATGCAATGCAGTCAAGAAGGTTCAAGGTAGCCTTGTTTGTCGCATTGCTCTTGCTCGCAGTCATAGGGCTTTCATATTCTATATATATTGTTTACACAAGCGGCGCAGCCCAACGCGGCGTGATAGTGTGTACGTCTGCAAACGAGTGCTACTGGAGCGCCCATATTCATGCATCAGCCGCAATCAATGTCTGTGGCGACGAGAGCTACCGGTTTGCAGTAGAAAAAGGCCCTTTAAACGGGCCGCACACGCACGAAGAAAAGAATCTGATACACTTCCATGAAAGATTGCGCATTGATCCTGTGACAAAAGAGATATATGACCCGGCATTGCTTACATTAGGTGCTTTTTTCGACGCCATGGAAGTTGATTTCAGCGCAGATAAAATATTGGACAAAACAAACGGCGACCTGTGCGTTGGCCCTGGAACGCTAAAGATGTTTGTCAATGGAAAGCCCAGCAGTGCGTTTCGCGATTACATATGGAAAGATGGCGACAAAATAGAAATAGTATTTGACGAGCGGCCAAGCGAAGCAATAGCTGAAGAAGAGCAGAAAGCAACTGCGCAGCTGACACCAGAACTAACCCTGCCCATAATAATAGGCTTTGCACTGATCGACTCGATAAACCCTTGCGTAATAGGCGTGCTTCTGCTGCTTATTACAGTCTTGCTCAAGGCAAACAAGAAAAGGGCTATTCTCACCAAGGGCTCTATGTATACCCTTGGCGTTTATGTGACATATATTTTAGGCGGTGTTACCCTGCTTTCTATATTCAACGCAGTCAGGTCAGTGCAGCTCATCAGCCAGGGATTTTATGTCGTGGTCGGTGCATTTGTCCTGATCGCAGCATTCCTTGAAATAAAAGATTATTTCTGGTACGGCCGCGGGTTCAGCTTGGCAATACCAAAAAGGTTTGTCAAGCACATTGAAAGCAATGTGGAAGATACACGCACCAGCTTGGTCAGTGCATTCTTCTTTGGCTCGCTAGTAACACTGATCGAGCTGCCTTGCACAGGGGCGCCTTATCTTGCGATAATAACCATGATGTCGCAATCTGGCGTGCAGTTTTTCAGTGCCTTGGTATTTCTGATGCTTTACAACCTCATATTTGTCTTGCCCTTGCTGGTAATAATATACTTGGCTTACAAAGGCATTGGTCATAAAAAAATGGAATTCTGGAGAAAAGAGCACAGAGGCAAGATGCGCCTTGCAGTCGGACTGATGCTTCTGGGAATCAGCGCATGGATAATAACGACAGTACTAGACTGGCTTTTGCTGCCGCTGACCATAGGCAGCATTGCTTTAATATCTCTGATGTATATAGCGCAGAAAATAGGGCAGCGCAGGCTGCCGCACAGAAAGGTGAAAAAAAGTGAAGGTAAAAAAGCATAGTGGCAAAGTCGAGGAATTCAGCAGGCACAAATTGCTGAGATCAATACACATATCAATGCACAGAATTGGCATCAGTGACAAGCGCCTCGAGGAAAAAATCACAGATGGCGTGATAAAGGATCTTAAGCGCAAAAAAACTGTTGACACAGAGCATATAAGAAGTGCTGTGTGCACCGTGCTGCGCAGAAACAAGCACCACGAAGTATGCGATTTCTATGCCCTGGTCTGGCTGCACGCAAAGCCCGTGAAGATCAGAAGCATCATCAAGCGCAGCGGGCGCAAGGAAAAGTTCTCGCCAGAGAAATTGTTCAAGTCTGTGCAGAAAGCATTCAAGCAGGCGCACACGCACGATGGACTGCTCCTTGAATCAGTGACACGCGAGATAATCTACAAGCTCGGCAGGCGCTACAAAAACAAGGATGCAAATGCAACTGATATAAGAGACTTTGTCGAATACGTGCTCATAAAACGAAAGCTTGGCAATGTAGCAAAGCACTACATTATGCACAGGTATATGTAAGATGATTAATCATGAACATCCAGAAAGAGTGCCAGCACGAATGGGTAAAGCACGGCGACCGCTCATTTTACTGCAGCAATTGCGGATTCTTTGTCGAGACCTTGGAAGAGTTTCGCGCATTGCTAGGTTATGAAAGGGATGCCATTTTGTCTGAAATTGAAAGTATTGTTGATGGCATTAATTGCAGCAATTGTGGCCATGATATGAGACAAAAACTAAGTGAATTGAAAAGAAAGAAATAATTATATATTAACTATTACTTTATCCCCAAGTTTTACATTATTTTTTTCCGCAAACCCTGCATTAACTTCCAATACATATTTAGCTGGCTTTGATTTGTAGCTCTCGCAGAGCAAGCTCTTGCAGGGCTGCATCGTTGTCATGTCGACGATCGTGCCATTTGCTGATATGAAAATCATATCCAGCGGTATCAGCGTGTTCTTCATCCAGAAGCTTCTTTGTCGCTCGTCATTCCATACAAATAGCATGCCGCTGCCTTCTGGGAGGGATGTCTTGTTCATAAGACCTATTGCTCTTTCACTGTCATCATCTGCGATTTCTGCAATAATCTCAATACCAGCTACATTCACTTTTGTTGTTTCCAGGTTCGACGTACACGCAGTACCAAGAATTATCGCCAATAATGACATAACTAAAATATATCGCATGCTCCTATTTATTTATTAAGATTTTAAGTGTAACGATGATTATGGAAGATTTGATAGAAACACCGCAAGTTACGATGCGCGCGTACGGGAACACGTATGGATCATGGCATAATGGACCACAGCCTTTTCTGACTTATAGCCGATATGCAGAAGGTACATTTCTTGCAGCATCGCCAGCTGAAAAAGACGCTGCAGTCGGGCAATACAGAGCTCACATGCAGCAAAGATTAGAGGAAGGTGTATACAAGCTGCCAAGAACAAGAAAAGACCTTGTTGATGCAGATGCAGGAAGATTGCGCCAGGCCATGCTCGACAGAATAGAAATGGGGACTGGAACAACAAAACTTTGGACATCGGGAAAAAAGATAAGAGGTTACATGGGGCACGATGTTCTTACAGGCCACGTGCCATCGCGGCGCTCTGCTGTGAAAGGCGAAACGCTTTCAAGGTGGCCTGTTAGCATAAAATCGCCTTTGTTTTATCATGGAGCTGGTTATGGTATAAATTATTCAGCACTCCATTGCGGTTGTCCAGACTTTCATTGGGACACTGCAAAGAATGCAAGTGTCATATGCGTTCACATAGCTGCAGAAATAAAATCTGCCTGGGACGAACAAGCAGACCCAGCTAAGCCTGGGTCAAGAAGATTAGATTATTTCAAAGCAAGTGGATCAGTATATTTGCCGTATAGCATATCATTAATAGATGCGATGGATGTTATTTTCCGAAGATATGTTATTGGTGAAGATGCAAAGGATATAGCCAGGACTGAGCTTGCACGAGAAGAAAATTATGATCCGCTTTTTCTAGAAGCTATATACAACGGCGGAATTGTTTTTGAAGCTGTTAGGCAGGAAAATAAAAAAATAAGGCCGAGAGATATGCAAGGAAAAAGAGCAATAGAAG
>CAYIKG010000057.1:0-5450 GCA_964363955.1 uncultured archaeon
CTGTAGATGTCTTCCTGCTTTGGCAGCTCTATCTCATTTATTTCTTCAAGCGTATTAAGGTCATTCATCTTCAGCTTGTCTGACAGCGTGTACAAGACATTGTCGATGTACGTGCTGCGCCTTACTGAAGGACCATAATAGTATTCTTCATCTGTTTTTTCATGATGCTTCACGATACCTTTCAGAACAAATCCGTTTTCCAGGGTGAGCTCGAAAACATATGCGCCACTCAGCTTATATTCGCCATATGCAAATTGCTCACCTTGTGGCTTTTCGATTTCTGCAAGCACTACAGGCAATACAAGCAGGCTCCTTTCCTTGCTAAACAAAAATGCTTTATGATCATAAAGCACTTCTGATTCTGTGCCGCGATCGCCTATGTTGTATTTTGCAATTTCTTTAGGGTTTGATACATCGCTGACATCGAACAATGATATTTTTACTCCTTGGAATAGAGCAAATTCCCTACCACTTTCATCAATGGAAATTGCATCTTTTCCAACTCCTATTACATGATTCTCGTCATATGGGTGCAAGTACTGCGACACGCCAGGTATCTTCAGCTCGCCAAGAACTTTTGGCGCAGTTGGGTCTGATAAACCTATGACGAACAGTGGGTCAATCTGCCTGAATGTCACAAGATATAATCTGTCATTAATGAAGCGCGCAGAGTATATGCGCTCTGTTCGCGCAAGATTTTCCAGTTTGCCGATAATATTCATATTGCCGTCAAGAACGTAAACATTATTCAGCGTTGCGCCTGTTCTGAAATCGCTTGTTATTGTTGTAGCTATCCTGAAATTGCCGTTATATTCGTCCATTGAAAACTGGTTGAGCACATTGCCAGGAACTTCGCCTTGTACCTTGTATTCGATGTTGCCGCTGCTTATAGAAATTTTATGAATTACTGTCTTTTGCGTTTCGCGTGCCAGATCTTCGTAGTATTTTTCAGTTTCTACATCTAACTTTTCCTGCAATTCATTTTTTTCATCTTCGCCAAGCGAATTGAAGTGTTTCGCAAATATTGGATCTATTTGTTGCATTTTCTCGTAGCTTGGTGAATCTGATTGCAAAACTGATCTCATTTCATTTGCTATATCTTCTGGCACAAGAGGAAGCAAAACCTGTTCAACAAGGCGTTCGGTGTAATAAGTATTAGGAAGTGTCTTTGTATGCGTAACATAAATATTGTTTTGCGATACAAAAAGATTCTCGCTGTAGCCCATCATATAAACATTCTTTGATATATCTTCGCCGTCATTCTGTGCATTCAATGAAAGAATGGTAACAAATCTGTATGAGCTATCTGGTACGTCGAAATAAGCTATATCTGTCGCAGCTATCTGCTCTTCCTTTCCGGCGCTGTAAATTCTTGGCAGCGGCACTACGTCATCGCGCAGCGAGAAAGGCTGGTTAATTATGGCATAAACATGGTCGCCGATCATCCTTGAGTCAAAGTAATCGCCGTCCAGAGATAGGTTCCTTGTTAACACGGGGTTGGTTCTGTCCGACACATCGTAGACATGGATGAAAGTCTTTGACGAATAATAAGGATATATTAAGGGCGAAGCTATTTTCTCTACAACAGGTTCTGCACCAATAGCAGGCTGGATTTCATATTGACTATAATCATAACCAAATACCACTAGTTTATCGCCATTAATGAATATTTCATTCAGCGCTCTATTGAAATCAATTTTTGAAACTATCTTCGCCCCTTCTGGAGGATACGCATCGACAATAGCAATGCTCTGGCCAGAAACTATGTACAGATATTTCCCGTCGCTCTTCACGATATCTGCTTCGTCAACGCCTGCGATTTGTACGTTTGTCGTTGAATAATCAACTGACTTCGCGCCTTCTTGCGCGGTAGGCGCGCCGACATCAGCTGTCGCGCGTTGTGCAATGCCGCGTGCTTCAAATCCATAACCATATTGTGCTTGCTCTACATTTGTTTTCACAAACTCGTTCAGCTCTTCATGAGAAGAGAACTTATTTACCTGAGACGACAGTTCTGGTTGTTGTTCCATAACCAATGCAGCAATTACAACTAATACAATTAACCCAAAGATGATCAAATCTGATATTCTCATGTTTTTTGCTTTATTCAGCGACTATTTATATCCTATCTATTTGTTAGGGTAAGCGTCCTAATTAAATAAGAAAGGGAAAAAGAATTAAACTCCGTAGAGTTTCTGTATTCCTGTTGTATCGCCGCTGCCCAGATCAAGATCTATTCCGTGATAGAAGCCGTACATGACTTCTGTCGCGCATGCAGTGTTGTACAGGTCATCCAGTCCTGCACCGTGGCCGAACTCGTGCAGCACCACTGTGCTGAGGTCAGCTGAGCCATCGCCAGGGAAATAATCTGTGTCAAACAATATGTCATATTCATAGATGTTCTTCCCTTGGTACCATATGGACGTTACTGCTATCACGTCTGGATCTGCGTAGCTGCCGTAAACTATGGAATTCTTGAGGTCGTAAACGCCCCATGAACCTGCTCCGGATTGGGCACTGCTGAATATAGTTGCTGAAGTCGCTGCATTCCAAGTGCCCACAGCCGATGCAGAGCTTGCTGCAAGGCCTGCGTTGTCGACGTGATAATCCTCTACCCAGTTCCAGTGCGGCTTTGCACCTGAAAGGAAACCGTAGCAGACCGTTGGTATTGTTGTGGTCGTTGTAGTGCTCTTACAGTCAGCGCACCATCCGCCTTCTCCTGAGTCGCAGACACCGTTGTTATTGCACGGCTTTTCCTTTGCGTATTTTGGTGGTGCGTATCTTATGAAGACGATTTTTGTCAGCTGGCTTTCTGGTAATTGTTCTGGAGGTGGTGCTCCTACGTTGCCTTCGCTGTCTATGGCTTTTGCTTTATCTTTTGCCACCTGCGGCACGGGAAGCGCTGCAGGCAGTGCAAATGCAAGTGTCGCCAGAACCAGTATTGCTGACATTGTGATTGTTATTGCTACTTGACCTTTATTCACTTTCATATTTCCAGCTATCTCAGAAAAGTATATAATGTTATCTGGTACGGGACATTGAACTAGAAATTATATGCTCCGTCCGGGATTCGAACCCGGGTCCTCGGCTATCTTCGCCCGATCGAAAGGCCGATATCCTTGACCGGACTAGACTAACGGAGCTTTAGTTTAATTAAGTTAGGAAAAACCTTTATAAAAAGTAATCAGCGACGTTCACGATGATTTTTTGTGAGCTTAAGAAACCTATGCTGTGCAAGCTTTTTTTCCTTGCTGACAATCCCTGCAATATCTTGGACCTTTATCTGCTGGCTGCGGTAAAGCAGGTAAGAAATGATCACAACAGCTATTGTTACAATCGCCGCAGCAATAAACTTATAGAAAATCTTTTCTCCTGTTGGTATTATCTGCTCTATGGCTGATCTTATGGCATCGTTCCAGAACAAGCCAACAACGAAGGCAAGAGCTGTTACTATTGCTGATATGAAAAGTCCTCTTATATCCAGCTTCTTTGCCGACTCCTCTAGTTTATCTTTTGCGACCATGATAATCGTTTCTTAAAATTTTATTCAATAGTAGAATTATGCGTTCCTATATTTTTATATTACTACTTACTTTTACTGCACTTGCCCAAATACCAAAGCCAGGTGGCTTTGTCAATGATTTTGCAAATATAATTGATGACAGCAGCGAATACCTGATTTCTTTGGAAATCGACAAACTGGAAAAAGAAAAAGGAGCTGAAATAGCGATAGTTACAATAAACTCTCTGCCATCTGGAGAAAGCGTTCAGACTTACGCAAACAAATTGCTCAATGAATGGGGCATCGGCAAGCGCGGTGAAGATAATGGGTTGCTCATTTTAATTTCTACAGAGGAACGGCGCATTCACGTTGAAACTGGATATGGTCTAGAAGGCATACTGCCAGACGGCAGGATCGGCCGCATTCTTGATGGTCATGTAGAAGAACTAAGCGCAGGCAATTACGGAGTGGCTCTAGAAGGAATTGTAAATGAAATCTCAGAAATTATAAAAAACGAGTATATAGCTGGGCAGCGCCAGCAGTCATTTGTTGTCGAGATATTTCCTTATATAATAATTTTTTCAATAATCATTGTTTTTGCCATAGCATTGTTTTACAATAGACTCGGCAATAGATGCCCGAAGTGCAGGGCAAAATTGCAGAGAAATATTGTTTCTTCAAATCAAAAGCAGACAAAAATAAAGATATACTGCCTGCAGTGCGGCTGGTACAAGTATATAGTGCAATCAGGCGGCGCTGCTGCGATGGGTATGGGTGCGCGAGGCCGAGGTGGCAAAAGTTTTGGTGGCTTTGGCGGCGGCCGTTCTGGAGGCGGTGGTGCTGGACGGGGATTTTGATGATCAGATTTAGAAACGCAAGACAAAAGGATTTCGCCCAGATAAGACGTATTGCGCTAAAAGGTTGGCTATCAACGTACACCCACATTCCGAATAAGAAACTTAGATATCTCGTAACGAAATATTACTCCGAAAAGAATCTTGAGAGATCACTGAAGAATGCTACGGCGGGAAAAGAGCTTTTTTTAGTAGCAGAATTGAATAAGAAAATAATAGGTTTTTGTCATGTTATTATCCGCAAAATGAAAGGTGAATTAGTAAGCATATACATGGATCTCTCCCACGCGGGAAAAGGTATTGGAACAGAACTTCTTTCCAAATGTGAAGTTTTTCTCAAACGGAATGGGTACAAAAAATACTTCACGTTCGTCAATAAACATAATAAAAAAGGACTAAATTTTTATCTGAAAAATGGGTTTATTCGCGTAAAGGAAAAAGATAAGGAAGATGAGTTTAGGAAAGGGAAAGTTTTACTTTATGTTGAAAAATCTCTAGATTAAGGATAAATGGTAACCGTCGGCGCTTCCTCGCTTCCAGGCGTCGCGCTGAAATAAAGCTTCTTCTCGAAGCCAAAACTGCTTGCTACAAAATTTGCAGGGAATCTTCTGATTGCTGTATTGAAGTCGCGCACTGCTTCGTTATAGCGCATTCTTTCAACTGCGATGCGGTTCTCGGTGCCTGCAAGCTCATCCATCAACTGCGTCACAGTCTTGTCTGCTTTGAGCTCTGGATAATTTTCTACAACCACGAGCAATCGGCCTATAGCGCTATCCAGTGCCGTCCCAAATTTTATTCTATCTTCCTGTGTCGCTGCTGACTGCCATCTGCTTCGCAGTTCAGTTATGTTTGTCAGCAGATCTCTTTCGAATGTAAGATAACCACGAACTGAAGAGACGAGATTCGGTATCAGGTCTGAGCGCCTCTGGTATTGCGATTCGACCTGCGCCCACTGTGCGTCGACAGCGATGTCTTTTGTAACGAGACTATTATATGTTGTCCATAGCCACAACAATGAAAGCAGAATTAACGCTGCAATTATAATTGCTATATTTCTGTTTGTAAAAAATGTCTGCTGTTTCTTGGCCATATGT
>CAYIKG010000058.1:0-5399 GCA_964363955.1 uncultured archaeon
CAATTACGTCTTCAGTTGTACGTATTTTATAGGTGCTATTTGACTCGCCTAATGCTAAACTGTACCCAGATTGCATCGGCATTTGATCTTGCCGAGTTATTGTTGCTATCATGGCTTGTTTGGGCACTGTGGCAATCTGCTCTTGCGTCATTGCAGAACCGACCAAACATGACCAATCTAGCTCTGCATTATTCAGGTCTGCTTTGACTAGATCATTGCCGCACAAATGGGCAAACATGAGGTTGGCGCGAGCAAAATTCGTATTATCTATCTGCACATTTCTGATATCTGCATTGGTCATGTGTGCACCTGAAAAGTTTGTGTTCCGCAAAATTGCACCAGCAAAATTTACCCTGTCGAGTATTGCGCCGCTGAAGTCAGAATTTGTCAAATCACTGTTTGAAAAGTTGCAATTGCTAAGATCAGCACTTATAAATATCATTCTTCGGAGATCTAAGCCAGAAAGATCTGCATTAGGAAGTTTAATATTACTGAAATCGCGTTCACCTTTTCTGTATTTCTCTACCAGCTCATTAACATTCATAATTTTTGTTTGCCACTTGATTATTTAAAATCACCGTCAGAAAATAATTTTATGAAAAAGAAGCTAAGGCATCTTATAGCGTCGAGCAGGGGATCGATGCGATCATGGATATTGGGAACAAACGACGGCCTGGTTTCCATACTAGCCCTGGTCGCAGGAGTCACTGGCGGCACATACGACACCAGCATAATAATTCTTGCAGGCATAGCTGGCGCCATAGCTGGGGCAATTTCCATGGCATTTGGCAATTACATCTCAATCAAATCAGAGATAGAATTATATCACAGCGAGATAGAGCGTGAGAAACGCGAGATCAAGGAAAAACCAGACGAAGAAGTGGAAGAAGTCCGTGAAATCTACAGACAGAAAGGCTTCAGAGGAAAAGAACTTGAACGCATCGTAAAACATCTTACGAGCGACGAGAAACGCTGGTTGGATATCATGATGAAAGAAGAGCTCGGGTTGTTTCGTGAAAAATTTGAGAGCCCGGTTAAACTTGCCACAATAACCGGCATTGCGTTCATATTAGCGTCCATAATACCTTTATTTCCTTTCTTCTTTCTTGGTACGAAAAATGCGCTTGTAGCATCATTGGTTATGACAGGAACTGCATTGTTCGGTGCAGGCGCTGCGAAAACTGTGTTCACGAAAAAGAGCTGGGTAATAAGTGGCATCGAGATGCTTGTGATAGGAATGCTTGCAACTGCAGCAACATTCACAATAGGCTCGTTATTCCCAGTAGTTCTGGCTTATTGACCTCTTGAAAGAACCAGTCTTTCTCTGTCTGGTGTCCATACAATTATTCTTTCTGGTGGATGTATGCCCCAAAGCTGTCTCATCATGTTATAAGACAAACTTGCAACAGCTGGAAAGAACTGCTCTGACAAGCTGGCATATGTTTGTCCTTGATCTTCTCTTCTAAGATAAAATGCATACATAGATGCAACGCGGTAACTGGATTTTCCAAGATCAAGCAGATATTGACCTTCCCTTTCTAAGTCTTCTAAATAGAAAATACCTATAGCAAGGCATCTATCTCCCATTTCTCTTGAATGTGCTAATTTCATTTCCGGAAACTCAGAATAACGCAGACCTATAAAGTTGAGTCTTATCTCTTCTGTTCCAATAGGTGGCGATACAAGAAGTTCAGAAACATAGCTCGCAGTTAATGGGTCTTGCAGAGAATCTCCTACAATTTCTTGGATCTCTGATTTCAATGCGTCAGTTCCTATTGCAAGTTGCATTTTAAACAAATAATGTTAATGGAAAAATATTAAACTTTGTATATCCTGTATACGCGCCCAGAGTTGTCGTCGCTGACATAAATAATATTGTTATGGACAATCACGTCCACAGGTCTTCCAGAGACTTTGCCGTCACTAAGCCACCCAGAGGCAAAGTCTTCGACGCTCTTGCTTGCTAAATTTATGCGCACCACTTTGTAGCCAGTCGGTTCTCTGCGATTCCAAGAGCCGTGAAATGCAACAAGCAGATCATCTTTGTAGAAAGCTAAGCCAAGCGGCGCAGAATGTGCTTGCATCTCGATTAGCGGTGGCATTGTGTCTTCGCACGGATCACGTACATATACGTTCTTGTCAAATTCTGTGTCATGTACTTTGTTGCCGTAGCATATCGGCCATCCATAATCTTTGCCTTCTTCGACAATATTGATTTCTTCTGGCGGCAGATCATCGCCAAGCATATCCCTGCCATTGTCTGTAGCATAAATCTTGCCTTCATAGAAAATGAAGCCAACTGCATTGCGCAGTCCTTTGGCAAAAATTGTGCAATTTCCATTAAGCGTGCATTTTAAAATTGCCGCCCTTTGCTCATCATCTTCGTGGCAGACATTACACGATGAACCGATGCTGACATACAGAAAATTATCATGTACCTTCAATGTTCTTGTCCAGTGACCGCCACTTGGCAAATCAAATAAAAATTCCATGCTGTTGCTGTCAGCAGAAATGCCTTGCATCCTAAACCTGCTTACAGCATTTTCTTCAGCAACATAAATCCAGTCTTCGTGAAAATCAAAGCTGTGCGGCTGCTGAAGGCCGGAAAGCACTGTGACAACTTCATCTGCCTTGCCATCATTGTTTCTGTCTGGCAAAGCAACAATCTTACCCTGGCTAGGAATACTGGCATACAAGACATCATCTCTAAACGCAAGCATCCTTGGTCCCGTATTAGGTCCTGGATAAACTACGTCGCTTTTGCCAAGATTTTCAGCAAATACGCTGATAGCAAAGCCTTGCTGCAGAGTTATGTTGATTTCTTTATCTTGTTTTGTTCTTATATTGAAAAAATTTATCATTGAAATTAAAACAACCACAATAATTACAAAAATTAAAATAATTTTTTTCATATCCATAAAATCTCCACTTGGTCTGTGCGCCATTTGGGATTGAAGTCCGGTTTTGTTGTTGGTTTCTGGCCTGCTTTATATGCGAGCAATCCTGTATAACTGATCATAGCTGCATTGTCACGAGCATATTCTATTGGCACTGCAAAAAATTCTGCTTCTCTTTCTTTGCACATAATATCAAGCATTTCTTTCAGCCTTTGCGAAGCAGCAACGCCGCCGACGACAAGCACTTCGCTCTTGCCTGTATGCGCCATAGCTCTTTCAGTCACTTCGACAAGCATGGCGTAGCATGTTTCCTGCAATGAATAACAAAGATCCTCAACGCTAGCCCCACTTCTATGCCTCTGCTTTGCTGCAGTAAGAATGCCAGAAAAAGATACGTCCATGCCCTTGACCACATAGGGCAATTCTATATAATTTCCTTTTTTCGCCAGCTCATCAAATATCGGGCCGCCGGGAAATCCGCTAACAGTATCACGGATAAATGAATCAATTACGTTGCCAACAGAAATATCCTGTGTCTCGCCGAAAACGCGGTAGCGCTGCTCTGCGTAGCCAATAACCTGCGTGTTGCCGCCTGAGACATAGATTACTATAGGATCTCTTGCCTTTGTCGCAAATCGGCCGATCTCTATATGCGCAATACAATGATTTACTTCAATAATATTTTTCTTGCCTGCTATATTCTGAATAAATTCTGCACCGACTTTCAGGCATGGTGGAAGCCCTGGTCCTGCTGAATAAGCAAAAACGTCAATGTCATTTAGCTGCAGCTTTGCTTCAGCCAAAGCACTTTCAAGGACTTTCTCTTTTGCAGCAATATGATGTTCTTTAGCTTCTATTGGATGTATGCCGCCTTTTTTTGGTTTGTACACACTTCGCGCATTGGCGAGCACTTGCTTTTCATCGCATATGCCGATACCAAAGGTATGTGCAGTGCTTTCTACACCAAGGCAGAGCATAGTAGAATCAATCCAAACTGATTTTTAAAGCTTTTTTGACAAGTTAAACGCATGTACCACCCAGGACGCGTGCTTGAAGTATTTACAAGCAAGGATAAGAATATCGATGGAGTTGACACAAGCACACAGGCAATGCTCGAGATGTGGGACGAGAATTTGATAACCGTCCTTGTAGAAACGCAGCTAAGCATGAAGGTAAAAAAAGATGATATTGTTCTCGTGGATTACAGACCGATGCAATCGCAGCCAGTGCCAAGAATGACTGTAGTAAAGATACTCAAAGGCCCTGTTGCAAAGCGCACGTGGGGCATATACAAGGATCATCATTCAAAAAGAAAAGTTGTTGCGACACGCCTAAAGCCAGAAATGCCAAAGCAGAGCTATGTTGGGTGAATTGTAATTTCTTCGCATTACTTCAGAACAAATAAATACTTTGTCATCATAAAATGATTATGCGTGGTGCGTATGATAAACCTGTGCAAAATGAGAAAGATGCTATCTTACCAGTTCTAGATATATTAGCAGGGTACGATCCAACACTTAGATTAGATCGTCCAGATTGTTATAATTATTATGGTGATCAACATGACTGTTTTTCGATTCCTGTTAATGGTGTGCGGGTTCCTTTTACAATGGATACGCTTGAACAATATCTGAAGGCGAGGAACGGTAACGTCGATCTTCAATTAAAATATGATGGTGTGGTAGTAAAGGGAGACAACCTAGAGATATGCACATGTCTCTATACTCAACGGGAACCTAAAAAGAGGGTACTTGGAGTTCCTGTATCACATATGCAGGTTCCATACAGCCATGTAACAATTTCTGTTGCCAAACCTTATCCACCCGAACCAAGAGGAATAGGGTATAAGTCTGTCGTCCAAACAAAACAAGAAATTGAAAGGCATAGAGATGAAATGGATCGAATGCAAGAAGAATATGAGAGAACAATTCGGCCTCTTCGAGAAACATTTGAAGCCTATGAAGAATTAATTCTGGGTCTAGGTTATCAAAGAGAATTATAAAATTAGATTATTTCGCTTCAATGGCAATCTCGCTAAAACCGCACTTACCGCAGTACTTGCGATTCTTGTACTCAGCCAAGAATGTGCCTGAGCCGCATCGCGGGCAGAATTTTATTTTTCTTATCAGCTTGTTATCCTTTATCTCGTAGAGCTTCCATACGTGTATATTTTTGTGCTTTGTCTTTGATTTCGGCCGTTCCTTCTGCGATTTCTTCTCTTTCTTTGGCTTCTCCTCTTTCTGAGGCTCTTCTACAACAGCTTCGGGCTTCTTTCCTTTTAACAATTCTGGCTGTTTTTTTGCCTCTGGCTCGACTTTCTTCTTTGCCATAATTATTCATTTTCCTTCTTTTCTTCTTTTACCTGTTCCGGTTCCTTTTCTTTCTTTTTCGGAGGTTCTTCCCACACAAGGACAATGGACTTGGATTTTGACAATCCGTGGTCTGAAATAATATCGATTATTTCTATTTTTTCCTTGTCAGCGGAAATCTGCTTGGCCAAAA
>CAYIKG010000059.1:0-4732 GCA_964363955.1 uncultured archaeon
AAGTCCCGGCTTTTCTTCTTTAGCATCGATAAAATCTGCCTTTTGGTCTTCGTTCATCTTGAAACTCTCTTCATCTACAAACGTGCAGATATCACCGCTGATGCAGCCGGTCCGGATGTACTCGACACGATAGCGCTTAACTGGCATAAGATTTAGTGAATTTTAAAGGTTATAAGTTTTGTTTAAACTTTTCAAATGCCAATTTCCCTATCTTCTTTATATCACTTGGAATTTCATGCGAGTCTAGTTCTTCAAGTGCAACCCATTTGTATGATTTGCTTTCATGCGACAGAGTTACTCTATCATGTTTGGGTGCACATAGGTAGTACAAGCACGCATGATTATGGTCTCCTACACTATGTACATTAGCATAAAATGGTAGTGCCAATTGGGTAATTATATTCTTGTCTTCTGATAACTCTTCTTTATCTATAAATTCCACATCAAGTCCAGTTTCTTCCTTAATTTCTCGTCTTGCTGCTTCATCAGGTGTTTCATTTGGTTCGATATGTCCTCCAGGTGGCAACCACTTGTCTAACTTTTCATGGTGCACTAGAAGAAGTTTATTATTATAAATTATGCACGCTGCAATTACTAGCTCAGTTTTTTCTTTCATTATAAAACAAATAACACAAATTTTTAAAGCCTTTTTGTCACGCCTACTTTCGGGCATACGTCATTCAGAAAGCACTTTGAACATTCAGGTATAGGTGCCTTGCAAACAGCTCGTCCATGATCTTTCAGCCAATAAGGAACTTTTTTCCAGTATTGTTTTGGGATCAACTGCATCAAATCCTGCTCTATATTGTCTGGATTTGTGTTCTTTGTCCATCCAAGGCGATAAGAAACGCGAATAACGTGTGTGTCGCACGGGATGCCGACAACCTTGTCAAACCCGTTTATCAATATTGCGTTGGCTGTCTTTCTTCCAATGCCAGGCAACTGCACTAAATCTTCCATTGTGTCAGGGACCTTGCCCCTATGCTTTTCGACAAGTATCTTGCACGCAGCTTTGATGTTCCTTGCCTTGCTGCCTGCAAATGTTATCTTGTCTATGTATTTTATCAGCTCCTCAGAATTTGCATTGGCATAAGCTTTGGCACTATTGTATTTTTTGAACAGAGCTGGTATTGCATCATTGACAATTACATCGCGCACTTGCGCAGAAAGTATGGCAGCGACCATGAGCTCCAATGGGTTAGAGAAATTCAGGTAATATTTTGCCTTCGGGTAATGTTTTTTCAGGCGATTTATTCCTGTATCTGCCATTGGCATGGTTAATTATAATTTTCCTCTAGATTTAAGTAGTTTTTCGAAAAACACAATGGATGAAAATAGCGCCTTCAGACGTGGAGAGGTACTTGTCAGATCTTTCTGAAATAGAGAAAAGATGCGGAGGTCTTCGCAGAGATATTGAAGCTGAAAACCTGACTGGAGAAGAGATTGCAAAACGCGCAAGAGAAATTCAAGAATATTTTATGCAGATTAGTCCTGTCATTGAATATGGTGCAATGAAACTCGATATAAATTCTCGGGTTCTATACGTTGACGGCAAAGATACGCGTCTGACTAAAATTGAGTTTGATCTTCTGCAGTATATGATGCAACATAGAGGAATGGCGATGACAACAGATGAGCTTATGAACAATGTTTGGGGAGAAGGGCATGGAAGCAATGAAAGTCTTAGGGTACACGTGTGGCGTTTGAAAAGGAAGATCGGAGAAGAGTATATTAGAGCTGTAAATTCATTTGGATATACATTTGGCCTACGATAGCATCTGCAATAGCATATCCTGGCATCTTTAGTATCTTGCCGTGATGCAAATACGTTTTTATCCTTCATTTTTTAAGAAATAATGATGAGTGCCAACAAAGTCTTCAGACTTCCTTCGGGGATCGTTCCTGTAAACTACGATTTGTTCTTTGACGTAGACATGAAGACTTTCAATTTTTCAGGAAAGGAAATAATCGACCTAGTTATACGCAAGCCATGTTCAGAAATAATCTTGCACGCAACTGACATGAAAATAAGTGCTGTTAATTTAATTTCTAATAACAAAAAAATAAGACCAAAAGTAAAGTTTGAGAGTGAAAAAGAAAAGCTTACATTAATGTTTAATGAGCAGCTGAAAGGCAGGGCAAAGCTGCACATCGAATTCAGCGCAAAGCTCAACGACAATCTCCTTGGTTTTCACAGAAACAAATATCTGGAAAACAACAAAGAGAAATACCTTGCCACAACGCAGTTCGAGGCGCCTTATGCAAGGCGAGCTTTCCCTTGCTTTGATGAGCCAGAGCTCAAAGCAACTTTTGATGTCACACTGAAAATCAGCAAGAATCTCCAGGCAATATCCAATATGCCTGTAAAGAAAGAGCGTACTGATGGCAGCAAAAAATTAGTCAAGTTTCAGAGAACGCCCAAAATGCCTACGTACTTGCTGTACATGGGCGTTGGCGAGTTCGAATTTCTTGAAGATAAGCTTGGCAGTACGCTGATAAGAATCGTTACAATGCCTGGAAAAAGGAATCAAGCGCGCTTCGCGCTGGAATTGACAAAAAAATTCCTTCAGTATTTTGAGAAGTATTCAGGAATATCTTACCCATTGCCGAAACTTGATATGATCGCGCTGCCTGACTTTGCTTCTGGTGCCATGGAAAACTGGGGCGCAATAACGTTCAGGGATATATATCTCTTATTCGATTCTAAGATGACATCAGTGGCAGCAAAGAAGCGCATAGCGATGATTATTGCTCATGAATTGTGGCACCAGTGGTCTGGCAACTTGGTGACAATGCGCTGGTGGAATGATCTCTGGCTTAACGAGAGCTTTGCAACATTCATGGCATACAAGGCAGTAGACAAGCTTTTCCCTGAATGGAAATTGTGGGAAGATTTTATTAGCAGCGAGACAGGCCACGCCTTTGACGAAGACTCGCTGAAAAGCACCCATCCCATCGAGGTCGAGGTCAAAGATCCGCATGAAATAGAAGAAATATTCGATGCCATCAGCTACTCAAAGGGCGGCAGCGTTCTGCGAATGCTCGAGAGCTATATTGGCGAGGAAATGTTCAGAAAAGGCGTTTCAAGTTATCTTTCAGCTCACAAATATGGCAACGCAACATCAAAAGATTTATGGAATCATCTGTCGCGCATTTCGAACAAGCCAATAAAGCAGATTGCAGCGAGCTGGGTCAACCAGGCAGGATACCCTGTCGTTGAAGTAACCACGAATGGCAATAAGCTGGTTCTTCAGCAAAGAAAATTCGTATTTAATTACAAAAATGAAGCAACTTGGATGATACCATTGGTTATAAAAACAAACGACAAGCTGCTGATAGAACTTTTGGACAGACCAAAAAAACAAATAATCATCGGAAAGCACGAATGGTTCAAGGTAAATCATGGCCAGACCGGGTTTTATACAGTAAGATATCCTGAGGAAAATCTTCCAAAGCTGAAAAATCTTGTTTCTGCAAGGAGTTTAGATCCTATGGACAGGTGGGGCTTGCACAATGACCTGTTCAAGCTCTGCCGCAATGGCGAGATTTCTTTGGACAAGTACCTGAATTTCGTTAAATCTTACAGCAATGAGGACAGCTATCTTGTCTTGAGCAGCATTTACCAGAGCATGCGCAGCATCCATTTCGTGTTTTCGCGCGAAGATTTCTGGAACGAAGCATGGACGGGGTTCAGGGATATTTACAAAGTTACATTCAGAAGAATTCTCAACAAGCTCGGCTGGGCGCCAATGAGCGGCGAAAGCCAGAAAGACACGTTGCTGAGAGAGCTGGCCATAAGATACCTTGGGTTTGCAGAAGATCCAGAAGTGCTGAAAATCGCGGAAGAAAAATTCAGCGGATACCTGGAGGGGCAAGAACTGCACCCAGATATAAAATCTCCTGTATTTTCAATAACAGCTGCGAAAGGCGATGAAAATACTTATGAAAAGATGCTGGACATGTACTTGAAGACACAGAGCCCTGAGGAGAAAAGGGCGCTTCTTATTGCCCTTGGCCAGTTCAGAAATCCAAAAATACTGGAAAAGTTCCTTGAACTTTCGCTCACTGACAAAGTAAGAAGGCAGGACATCATTATTGTTGTCGCTTCTGTAGCAGCAAACCCGTATTCAAGAGAAATTTTATTCAAATGGGTAAGAAAAAACTGGAAGAAGCTCGAATCATTCAAGAAGAGCGGAAAGATATTCCTCCACGTGATAGAATCGTTCATCAGCGCGTATGTAACAAAAAAGAATGAGAGCGAATTGATGAGATTCTTCAAGACACACCCGGTCAGATACAAGATGACTATGAGCAGGTCATTCGAAAGGATGAAAAGAAGAGTCAAATGGCGCGAAGAAAACAGCAGGATTCTTGCAGCGTATTTCAAGAATCAGTAATTTATCCCCTTTCTTGTGACTGTTTTCTTCGGCGCTTTAACGTCTGTGACTTCGTTGACAAAATCTGCGCGTTTATAGAGCCATTTCGGGCAATACCTGCCTGTTATTACTACGTCAGTTCTCGCAGGTATTTTTCTCAGAGCCTTCAGAACGTCGTATTTGCTTACAATATTATAATTCGCAGCAAGCGCGAGCTCGTCTAGAAAAAGAAGGTGCGGCGCTTTCTTCATTTCTTTTTCAGCAAATCTTATGGCCTTTTTTGCAAGCATCTTGTCTGCCAGGGCTGGTTTTTTGAAATCTACCCAGACTTTTCTGCCAAAAAGGTATATCTTGTA
>CAYIKG010000060.1:0-4624 GCA_964363955.1 uncultured archaeon
CAATTGTCTTTGACAAGACCGGCACGCTCACGCATGGGAAACCAGTTGTAACAAATATAATTGCAGTGAAAGGCAGTGAATCAGGCGTGATACGCGTTGCAGCCATGGTAGAAAAACACTCAGAGCATCCGCTTGCAGAAGCCATTATCAACGAAGCAAAGAAGGGGAATTTGCGCATTGAGGAGCCGAAGAAATTCACTGTTGTTTCTGGAAAAGGTGTTAAGGCGCAGTACAAAAAAGACCAGATATTCTTCGGTAACAGAAAATTGATGCAAGATAACAAAGTAGATTTTGAAAATCACGAAGAAAAAATAACATCATTAGAAAATGAGGGCAAGACAGTGATGCTTCTGGCAATTAACAAAAATCTTGTCGGTATCATTGCAGTTGCAGACACTTTGAAAGAAGAAGCCAAGTATGCTGTAAAGAAATTGCAGAATATTGGCATAGAAACAATCATGCTCACAGGCGACAATGAAAGGACAGCTAAAGCCATTGCTGCCAAGCTTGGTATCGAGCGCGTGCTTTCAAATGTCTTGCCGCAAGACAAAGCTAAGATGATAAAACAGCTGCAAAAAGAAGGAAAGATTGTAGCCATGGTCGGCGATGGCATTAATGATGCACCAGCACTTGCGCAAGCTGACGTAGGCATTGCCATAGGCAGCGGCACTGACATAGCAAAAGAAACAGGCGGGATAATTCTTGTGAAAAACAAGGTCACTGATGTTGTAAGTGCAATTGATTTGAGCAAACATACTGTGAGCAAGATAAAGCAGAATCTTTTCTGGGCATTCTTCTACAACATTGCGCTCATACCAGTTGCAGCAGGCGTTTTACTGCCATTCGGCCTTTTGCTGAACCCGATATTCGCAGCAATAGCCATGGCATCATCTTCTATCACGGTCGTCGGCAACTCGATGCTGCTGAATAGATACAAGCCTGCGATAATTAAGGCATAATTTAAATACATTTTGTACATTGTTGCACTATGATTGATAGAGATTCTATAAGAATGGAGTTGAAACAATTTTTAGGAGAGGAAAGTTACGAAGCCAGGGCAGTAATAAAATATTATGGTATGCTTGAAAGGAAACAATATGCAAGAGCTGCTGTTTATGTAGGACGTTTAAATATGAATCGTTTTCCTGATGATGTACACGAAAAATTTTATTCCGAACTCTCAGACAGAATAGCATCTGATAGCTTCGATCAATTTGAAGAAGTTGCTGAAGCTCTTCACAAATATACAAAAACTAACTTGGGTAGAATACCTAGAGGCGAAGAAGATATTTCTCAATATGTAGCTTTAAGACTGTTAGAAGATGGTTTAGATCCTTCTAGAATTGTTAGGTTCTACCAAAGGCACATTGCCTGAAATGTTGGAATTTGTGAGAAAAGTTGCTTTTGGAGAACATGATCCGTTCTACGTCGCACTCAGAAAAGCAGCTGATGAATTGCAAGAACAAGCTTAAAGCTTCTGTATGATTCTATTCTAATGGAAACGCAGATTGCAAAGGTTGTCGATGTAAAAGATTCAGTAAAAGGCGTAAAGATAATCACGCTAGATATGGCAATAAACTTCAAGCCAGGCCAGTGGATCTATGCTTTTGTCGAGAAATGGGGCATGAAGATAAAGAAGCCATATACTATAGCATCGTTGCCAAATGAGCAGATAGAATTGCTCGTTGAAGATGTTGGCTACGTTTCCAGCAAACTTTGCGCACTAAAGCCAGGTGATGAACTGGAAATCAGCAATGTGTTTGGCGTCTTCACGATCAATGACAGTGCAAAAAATATTGTTTTCATTGCCTTTGACACGGGCATTGCTCCGTTCAAAAGCACGGTTCAGGCAGTGGATAATTCCTATGTTGAGCTTATTTACATTTCAGAAAAAGATGAGATGATGTACGAGGATTATTTCAACGATTTAGCGAAAAGCAAAAATTTCAAGCTTCGCAAACATACAGGTTTAAAAAAAGAAGAGTTCAGCAAAAAGCTTAAGACTACGCTGCAGGAAATAAAAAATGTAGATGCTGTATATATTTGTGGCTTGATATACCTTGTAGAAGCTGCACGCGCTGTATGCAATGAATTAGGAATAGAAAATGTATATTTCGAGAATTATGTGTGATGTATGTACAAATACAATAAGAAAAAAAGAGAAATGGCAAAACGCTATTCAAGAATCAAGATAGCAATGGGAATACTCAACGGAATATTTGTTCCCATAATATTCCTTCTCGCTCTTGTTTCTTCTGGATTAAATTCTAAAATTATTGGCGTTGCACATTCTTTTGGGATATTAGCCGTGCCTGTGTATGCATTTATTTTCTTGACACTAATGATCGTTGTCCAGTTCCCAGCTAGATTCTATTCATCATTCGTCTATGAGCACAAGTACAAACTTTCAAATCATACTCTGTTTAGCTGGTTTGTCGATTACTTCAAAGGAATATTTCTTGGATACGTATTCTTCATTCCCCTTATCACAGGGCTTTTCATGATAATAGGGATTCAGTTGTGGTGGCTTTACGCAACTATACTATATTTCCTTCTCGTTCTTGCAATGAGCTATGTATTTCCAATAATAATTCTGCCATTTTTCTACAAGATCGAGCCCTACGGGAATGAAGAGCACAAGAAAAGATTGCTGGCAATGACAAGAGAGCTGGGACTTAAAAATGTAAAGAACGTTGTCGTGATCAAGGAGAGCGAGAAATCAAAAAAGCCCAATGCAGTATTCATGGGCATTGCCAAGACGAAGACAATAGGACTATTCGACACTTTGATAAACAGTTTTCCAAAACCAGAAATCGAAAGTGTCATATGGCACGAGCTTGGTCATTATGTTGGGAAGGACAACATAAAACACGTGATAATAGAAACGCTAAAGATGGCGTTTATTCTTTTTGTTGTCGATAATGTATTTAGGGCTTATTCAATTCCTTTTGATATTTCAAGTTTCCCGTTTCTAATGCTATCGTTCATCCTGCTCGAGCTAATAGCAATGCCGATAACAAATACGTATTCGCGTTGGCTAGAAAAGAAAGCAGATTTGTTTTCATTGAAATTGACGAAAGACCTGGATGCGCATATATCGACTGAAAGGCGCTTGGCTGACATGCATTTGTCACTTACAAAAGCCAACCCATTGCTGGAATTTATATTTTTTACACATCCATCGCCAGAAAAACGAGTACGATATGCAAAAGAATATTACGAGAAAATGAAGTCACACAAGCTTTCTTAGTTCCTCTCCCTTAGAAATAGCCATCTCAATAATTTGCTCGACCTCTTCCAGTGTCAGCCCAACTGTGCCGCCTTTTTGCATTGAGCAGAGTTTTACGCCTTCTTTTGTGTTTATAGTCCCTACCGTGAGGCGTGCATCGATGGCCTTGTATTCTGCAAGATTTGGATCTATAATTATGCGGTCATTTATTTTGACAAATGTTGTAGAGATTGGCAGCCCGCTCATTGGCAGCGGCCCGGTTTTTTTCTCGATATTTATTTTTCCGTCTTCCAGTGCCGGGACCTGCGTAGTGCTTAACGCTGCGACAGCGGCGAGGCATGACGCATCGATGAGATTGCCATCATCATCAATTACATCTATGTCGACGTAGATCATCCAGACCTTTTCTTCGTTGATTGCAAGTTTCTTGAAATCTATTGCCTTTGACTCGCGAATTGCGCGATCAACAACTCTTGCTAATTCAACAGCTTCTACGCGTGGAGGTCCTGCTTCGAACTCAGGACTTGCCAGCGGCACGAACTCTGCAGAGACCATAAGCACGCCTTCGTCTGGTGTATCAGGAAATGGTTGGCCCACGCCAAGCTTGACACCTGCGATAACTTCTGTGTTGCCCAATTTTACGCGTGCCGAGCCTTCGGCAGAAGAAACAAAATTTTTCTCAATTAAAATATTTCTATATTTGTCAAACGGGCGATTGTCTATTCTCATGCCTTTGTCTGTTATTTCTTTTATCAGTTCTGTATCGATTTCGATCATATTTCATCATCTTCTTCCATTGATTTTTCTTCTACAATATATTTTCCTTTCACTGCGTTCTTCTGCTCTTCGTAGATTTGCTCGCATCCCTTTATTGCAAGCTTGATTATCTGCTTGACCTGCTCGGGGGTTGCAATGCCATCCATCTGGAGAAGTGTTATCTCTTTTTTCCTAGGATAGTAAGCTATTGGCAGATCCAGTTCGCCTTCTGTGTCTTCCTTGCCTTCTATATCTAACATAATTTCTCCTTTTACAATGCCAGCAGAGCAAGAAGCAATGAGGTCGCGCATCGGAATACCTGCATCAGCCAAAGCCAGTGAAGCTGCGTTTATTGCAGCACAGCGTGTCGATGCATCGGCCTGCAATACTTCGATGTGAACATCTATAGTTGTTTTCGGGAATTCATTAAGAAATATTACTGATTCCAGTGCCTGCCGTACAACAAAAGATATTTCCATGCTTCTTCTACTAGGGCCAGGACGGCTGCGCTCAGTTGTGGCAAATGGTGCCATGCTGTAGCGCGTGCGCAATATCGCACGTTCAGCTTCTTCGTCGTGCTTTGGAAAAACTTTTCGCGGGCCATAAACACCGGCTATAGCAAATGTATTGCCTAATTTG
>CAYIKG010000061.1:0-4132 GCA_964363955.1 uncultured archaeon
CGAGCGAGCAGCTGAGGCAGTACATATCCCTTCTGTAGTGGTAGAAGTTCGAAGAGCCGCATTCCGGGCACGTTGCTGCGTGCACAAACAACTCTGGTACTCTCTCCATCTTTATTACGTGCATAGTTGACACCTACCCTTTTTCTTCGAAAAAGTCTAACCATATTATTCTTTTACTCTTCCATCACCATGTAATGGCACGTCAGGCACAGGAAGTCGTGTGGCGAGTGGTATATTTTCTGCGAGCCACAGCGCGGGCAATTATTGGATAAAGAAAGCCCTTCTGGGATCTTTTCGAGTTTCAAGACTTTCATACCACTCCCCGTAATGGTATTGTACTTTTCTTGACGTAAAAAGCAGTGTCCGTTACCTTTATGAGTAACAAATTTGCACGTTTTATAAACTTAGTCATAAACAAGAAATTCTCTAGAATTACTTGCATTTTCTTTGGAGTGTTATTACTTCTTAATAGGACAAAAAACAGAATTATAAGGTTAAAAGCATTGTCCGCTTATTTTTTACATGGAATTGCTTGTTTCTATGCTGAAAAAATTTGGTTTAAACACAAACGAGGCTAAAGTTTATACTACACTGCTCGTTCATAATGATGCAAGGGCGTCTGACATTGCCAGAAATGCAAAGATTCCGAGAAACAAGCTGTACGAAATAGCAGAGAGCCTTAACAAAAAAGGCTTTGTAGAAGTCATACCAGAGAAGGTCATGAAATTCCGTGCAATACCATTTGAGTCAGTTTGCGAAATGCAGATGAAAAGCTGGCAGCAGCAGCTAGAAGAAATATCAAAGATCAGAGACGAGGTGATGCAGCGACTGAAGAAAATCTCTGAGCCACATGATGAAAAAAGCTATTTTGCCGTTTTTCGCTCAAGAAAGGCTATAAGAAAAAAATTCGAGGACATGATAAACTCAGGAGAGCGTGTACTCCTGGTGTTGAATATTTCTGATATCCGAAATCTTGTTAACATTGCAAAAAAAGCCTCGAAGAATGCAGAGATAGATGTCATGGTGCCTATAAATAAAGACAATTTAGAGCTTGTAAAGAAATGGATGCGCTTTGCAGATGTAAGGCATTACGAGACATCGATGCAGGAAAAAATGGCAATAACAGAAAATTCTGTCCTGATTTTTGAATTTAGCTCACCGCTTGCACTTTACAGCAATGATGCAAAATTCGCTTCGATGTTCCAAAGTTTTCTGGAAGCTGAATGGACCGTTGCTGCAAGTGCTGAAGAAAAGATAATGGAAATAGAAACAGGAAAGCTCGCAGAAGATATAGTTTTCATGCGCGGCAGGAAAAATTTTTTCACGGCACTTCCAGACTTTTTCAAAGAGTTAAAAAAGGACCTGGTGATCATGACAACCCAGAACGGCATTATACGCATACACAAGTATCTAGGCAAGTATCTTGATGACGCAAGATCACGCGGTGTAAGCGTGCGCGTCATAACAGTTGTGACAAAAAATAACGTAGAGGCCGCTAGAAATATTAAAGCAGAAGTCCGCCACGTGGACAAAGTCCATTCAGTTACATCATGTTTTGACAATCAAATGCTCTGCATGCTGGATCTAAAAGACGATAGTCCAGACATAGGTTCTCCTGACGACATAATTATGATAATAAATAACAAGAACATGGTAAAAATGATGAGATATATGCTTGAGAGCGTATGGGCAGATGCAGAACCACTGGCTACGCGCATAGCTGAAATAGAAGAAGGCAAGAAACTGGATAATGAAATATCAGAATGGGAGAAAGGAGTTATAAAGAGTATCGAATGATTAGACCTTTATTGTCGTAGATTCGCAAGAAGGGCATTTCATGGTTCTATAAAACCACGTATAGTCACACGCAGTGCATTTCAGCTGCTTTGTGAATATCTTCGGGTATTTCAGCTTTCTCTGGGAAGCTTCCCTGAGTATTTCCATGTCCTCTCCGGTCAGGAAACCACGGATACGTTTCATCATATCTATCACTACTATTTAGTGAAATAAGACTTAAAAAGCTTTCGTTTGTTGCCATTCAATAGTAGATACATGTCTACTACTGAAACATCAAAATGCTTATATACAGCTGCCGGGAAGGAGAAAGCTGTGATTTGCATGCCTGTAAAGAAAAAGCACTCAAAGAAAAAGGAAAATGTCTGCGAATTTTGCTGATTCTTCCGATATTTTGTTTTCTACTAATTTCCTTTGTAAATACCCGGACCTGGGGGAATAATATTTCAATCTCAGTGATATCTTTCTTACCTTTGTATTTTCTAAATACAGAACGTTCAAGTAAAGCAGCAGGTGCAAAATAAACCAACGAAAATGCAGTTAAAACAAAGCCTTGATCTATTTTTCCTTGTGAAAAGTATTCTGCAGCATCATAAGCGAAAAGAGACCCTAAACTCACGAGTATTGTCGATGAAATGTGCCTGTATGGTGCTATCTTAAAATAATCTAAAGCTAATCTAAACATATTTTAGTAGCATAATGACAAGTTATTTAAATCTAGTCAGAATGTTATAAAACCGCTGTTAAACTGGAAATAAATAAGGTACATGCCGACAGCAATAAGTATAAGCGCATTTATTTTATTCATTACTGGCAGGAAATTTTTTATGCGGTTGGTCAAAGCCCTTTTTGACAACGCCAGACCAGCAGTAACAACTATCATCACGCTGCCCATGCCAACTGAATAAGCAAGAAATACAGTGAGGCCGTCAAAAATGCCGGCAGTTGCTAAAGAACTTACAACGACTGTAAGGAAAATTGGCAGTACGCAGCCAAGCGAAGCCAATGCGTATAATAATCCATATTCATAAAATGAAACAAAGCCTTTGCTTCTAGGTTTTTTTGTGTGTATTTGCATACCGATATTTTTGCCAAAAATCGTTAAGAGTCCGACTAAAATAAGCCCAGTGCCAAGCAACACGCTAATCCATGGTATCGCTGTTTTTACGCTGTTGCCAATAAAGACTATTGCAAAACCAATTACTGTAAATAATGTAACAAAACCAAGCGTGGCTAATGCTCCTGCAGCTAGGCCATGCACGATGTTTCTGGAAAAGCCTTTATCAACACGGCCTTTGAAATAATGTGATATATAAGAAATGAGCACTACCATGCCGCAGGGATTGAAGAACGCAGCAATGCCTGCTAGGAATGCGAACGAGAGCAATATTGGATCTACCATAAAAATCACGCGCTTAACAATGCATTTAACAAGCGCCTCCACTGGTCAGCGCTCATTGCGCCTGAATTCTTGAATATTATCTCGCCGTCCTTTATAAGGTATTTTGTCGTTGTTGAGCGCACCTGATAATCGATTAAAATTTTCTGTGCTCCTGGAGCAAGCTCACCAGGAATATATTTTCTGCTTTTGTAATTTCTCAGTATTTCCTCATTTTCTGTCAGGTCAAGTCCTATGTTAAGGAAATTTATTTTATCCTTATATTCAGGAAACACCTGCTCGAGCGTTGCAAAGTCGCGGGCACAGAAAGGACACCATGTTGCCATAAAGTAAACTATTGTGGGCTTATCTCTTGCGTACTCGTTCAATTTAATTGTCCTTCCATCTATTGCAGTAACAGTGAAATCAGGAGGCGTTTGGCCAATCTCGTTGCCAACCATGCCTTCTACTGCGCCTTCTTGCTGCTGCACGTTTTTTGGCAATGGTGAATTTTGTGTATTTGTTGCGTATCCTGTGCTTTGAGTGCAGGCGCTGACAGCCAAAATACCAACAAGCAATAGAAACGCAATCTTCATTTCAGAACCTTTACAATTTTTGTAATTCTTATCTGAAAAATATTAAAAACAATAAAGGCTTACTTATAGCCACTTCTCGCTCTTGGGCGTTTCCTGGTAGCACTTATCGCGGTATTCGCAGTATCTGCACATCCACATTGTTTCCTGGATAGTGCGAGCTTCTGGATCAGGTATCTCGTTATTCTTCAGATGCTCGTGCAGCTTCTTGAATCTCCCTATAATCGCCAACGCCTCTTTCTCGCTGTATTTCACTTCAAAAATCCTTGTTCTTAGGTCCCTTTTGTCAATGTACAGAAGAATTCCATCATGAACACCAAGAACATGCATGTACAGCTGCAACTGAACAATATTGTGCGGCTGTGCT
>CAYIKG010000062.1:0-4111 GCA_964363955.1 uncultured archaeon
AAGTGTTGCAAAAAGAAGCACGACAAATATGGAAATGTTAGCTGTTATTGCCCCCAACCCAAATGCAATAGAGAGAAATATCAGTATTGCTAGCACAAAGCCGGATATTATTGTGGAGAATATAATTCTTGCAAACAGGTATTCAAATTCCTGGATGCCAGAAAAGAATATCTGCTTCAGACTTCCGCTCCACGTATCCTCCATCATCTGCATGTTGGTATGGCTCTGTGCGATGTAAGAGAAATTCCAAAATACGTTGAGCGCGAGAACCATGAGCCCTGCTTCTAGCGCAAAACTCCTCATGTAAACCGCGAAAAAGCCCCAGATTATTATGCTCGTTATCGGGAAATAGAACGTCTCAGCCAGTCGCCATTTAACGCGCGAGAACACGAGCGCATCGTGGTACAGCAGCGCGAGAATTTTGTTAAGCCTCATCTCTAAGCCCCTTCATGGTTTTTATGAAGTAGTTTTCCATGCCTTTCCTAGTCTTTCCTACCTTTATTATTCGCCCTTTGTAGATGAACGCAACGCGCTTGGAAAGGCGCTCAACTTCCTGCATGTAATGGCTTGTCAAAAATACAGTTGTACTGAAATTTTTGTTTATGTTTATCACTTCATTTCTCAGTCTCAGTGCCATATCAGGATCTAGGCCGAGCGTAGGCTCATCCATCAGCAGGATTTTTGGTTCATTGAGCAGGGATTTCGCAAATACCAGGCGCATTCTCTCGCCAGTGGATAGTGCGTCAAACCTCCTTTCCATAATATCTTTTATGCCGAAGAACCCAGAAAGATGTGCAATTCTTCTTTCCCGCTCGTGCTTGCTTAATCCATAAGCCCTTCCATAAAAATTCAGCACATCCCTGACGCGCAGTGCCCAGTGGAACCTTGTTTCTGCAGATACAAAACTCATACTTTCGATTATTCCCCTATTTTTCTGCACATCCTTGCCAAGAATTTTCACGTAGCCAGCATCTGGTACGAGCATGCTGCTTATGATATTCAGCAAAGTTGTCTTTCCAGACCCATTGGGCCCGACTAATGCAAAGATCTCGCCCCTGGGCACAGAAATGTTTACATCCTTCAGCGCAAAAAATGGCCTGCCCTGCATCTTGAATTTTTTCGAAATATTATTTATCTCGATGGCCTGCATTTGATTACAAGGAGAAGAATGTTTTTATTGATTATTCTGTAAGGATTCTGCAGGTATACTCTCTTCTAAAGTCTCTGTAATTCTCTCTGGCAACAGACGCATCAACACCAAAATAATTTGCGAGTGCTTGATAGACAGTCTCTCTTCTTCGATCTGGTAATCTTGAAAGAAATTTTCTCCAGACAAATCTATTATCTGCTGCATAGTCGTGTGTTCTAAGATGTCCTACAAGTTCTTGCATCACTGGTCCTAAACTTCCAACCATAACATCACTCAACAACAGTCTTGCACGGTGTCGGCAGTTTGTAGCTTGCCTTTTTCATCGCAAGTTTGCCCACGTCTACGTTGTTAGTCCTTATTTCAATGAGAGGCTGTCCTACTCTTACCTGCGCTGCAGTGCCTATCGGCTTTCCAAAGCTCTGGCGCATGCCTTGCTGAAAGCGGTCAGCACCTGCACCTGTTGCTAGCGCATTTTCACGAAGGACATGGTGAGGGTATATGCGAATCTTCAGAAAATAAGTGGCGCCTTTGCCAATATTTTTTTCCAGTGTTTGTACAGCAGCTATACGCGCTGATTCAAGTGCATTATGCCTTATCTGCACTGCCCTTTGCGCAATCAATAATAATTTGTATTCATATTCACCCTTTTTTCCAAGCTCAAATTCCGTGATCTTTGGCTTGGGCACGCCTTTTATGTAGCTTTTTCTAGGCTTTCTCTGGCTCTGCCTCGTATAAGGCCTCTCTATTTTTCTATAAGCTCTACCTGGTCTTAGTGCCATAATAATACCCCTCCATTACTTCGTAATGTAGTCGTATCCCATATTATTATAATTTTTGACCCATCCATTGCTCTCAGCAATGCAGTCGTATCCCATATCAGTTGATAATTATTTAAGGAAACGCATGAGGACTGGTGCAAGAACCACGGTTACAATTATAGCTGATACAATAGCAGTATATGTCTGCGCAGTTATCATGGCAGCTGTTAATGCTATTTGTCCTACGATTATGCCGTATTCACCGCGTGGTATCATGCTGATCCCTATGAGTAGTTGGTCACGGCCTTTGAACCTGAAAATTCTACTAAGAAAACCAGACCCGAATAATTTTGCAAGAACCCCGACTGCGACCAATGCTAGGATCAGCCAGAATGATTCTAGCAATGATGACAAGTCCAGCAATATTGCGCTGTATGCAAAGAAAAGCGGTATGAAAAATCCATAACCTATAGTCTTGACCTTTGGCATTACAACAGGTCCTGCTACGCTGGACTTGCTCATGGCCATGCCGACGAGGAAAGCGCCTACAATACCTACAAAAATTATGTTCTCGCTCAGCCACACTACAAAAAACATGATGACCAGAGATATTGATAGCAGTATTTGCTCATCACGCATCTTCTGGAATAGTTCAAGAAATGCATTGATAAATTTCGAGCCGAACGTCAGGATAAACAAGAAGAAACCAAGTATTCCAAAGAATAGCAGGGCTGTCTGCCATATCTCAATAGTCGCAGAAATGTACATGGAGAGCAATGACAGGGCTATTATGCCCACAACGTCATCAGCCATATTGACCATGATTATCATTTTTCCGGCCTTTGTGTTCAGCTCACCTTTCTCCATCAAGGTGCGCATCGTTATAACGTCGCTTGTTGAAAGAAATGCTATGCCCAAAACTATACCAATATTGACGTCATTGAAAAATACATAACCGACGAGGAAGCCGGCTACAACAGAAAGTAATGTTCCGCCCAGTGCAAGCACACTGCCTGCGTATACGTCCTTTTTTATGTCATCGAATTTTATAGACAGACCTACTATGAAGAAGAACAAAAGAACGCCTATACCTGCTATCTGTTCAAGAAGTATGTCTGGCATCACTAAGTGCAATATTGGGCCTGCTAAAATGCCTGCAAATATCTCGCCCACCAACGATGACATTTTCAAGCGCTCTGTTATCTCGCCAAATATCTTCGCCAGCAGCAGCAATATAGCAATCCAAAGGAATAATGTTACGTTCATGTACATCTAATTCTGTATTGCACAAAACCTGATATAAAGATTAAATGATATCGATGATTTGCAACGCTGGGAGAAAAGCAAGACTGCGTCTCTTTGTATATGGGCACAAATAATTAAAGACCGAAATATGTGCCCATAAGTCTTTCACGCTGGGAGGGGGACGTGAATAAAATATACCAAAAACTTAATTTACGGTGGAAAACCCGCCAAATTCTATTGCCTGAACATTATTTGAGTATTAGCCAGGCTGAATATAAAGATTATAAGATTTGTCTCTAATACAAACGCATGAATGACGTGCAGGTAGTAGAAAAAATCCTAAAAAAAGCTGAGAAGCCGATGCTGAAAAGCGAAATTCTTCATCAAATAGAAAATCTTGATTTTAAGGGCATTAACACAATTCTCGACAAGCTTGAGGGCAAGGGCCGGATCGTCGTTGGCGGCAAAGGTGTTCTTTGGACTGAAAATTCAAGCAGAAAGTTCAACGAGCTTATAACTAATGGAGCTGTGCACGATGCCTAGATCGGTTAGAAAGCTCCTAATAAAAATGCACGTTGATGCGAAGCAGCAGCACGAAGCAACGCGGGGCAGCGACAATTTTCTGGCGATAAACAACAAGCTTCGCTATCTTCGCATCGATCCGTTGCGTGGATTGCCGGTACCAAAAAGCCAGATTCCTGAGAAGTACAAGGATCTAGATGTAAATAATTTGTTCAAAATCTCTATAAATGACTCTTTGAACGCAATCTATACTGTAGGTTCCAATGAAAAAGAGATTATAGCACTGGTTATTGAGTTTCTGGATACAGAAAAATTTGACGAAACATTTGCTAACGTTGATTTTGGCGATGAGCGCGAAGCAATTGGCACGACTGATGTGAAATAAGCGCTGGGAGTGGGATTTGAACCCACGTTCCCCTTTCAGAGAATCAGCTCT
>CAYIKG010000063.1:0-4059 GCA_964363955.1 uncultured archaeon
AAGGCGCCATGGCATTAATGACGATATTGAAAGGCATTTTTCATTAAAGAAATTGAACAAAGTGGAGAAAGCATCTGATTTCATTTTTCATCTTTATTCTGATTCAAATTGGTAGTTATGAAGATAGATTCGATCAGAATTGTATTATTTTTAATTGCAATACTGCTCGTAGTTGTTATTTTATTTTTGCCAATATCCCCTATTCCTATTTTGGATTCTGGCAGCTCTGAAATTGACAGGCTTAAGTCACATGTCAGTGCTCTTGAACAAAGGATTGGGGTATTTGAAGCAAATGTCACAGAAATATCCCAGGTTTATGATGAATGCCAGGACGAGCTTGCAAAATGCGCTCCTTCTGGATGCACAGGCAAGGATCTTAATTATAATAAAATATGCAAAGACCTAGGATTAGGATCGATGCTGCGCGTGAATGCAGACAGAAAAGATGATATAATATTTCAATGCATCACAGAAACTCAGACAACGTATTTATTTTACTCAAGGACAGTGAATAGCACGATAAAGATTCTAAACGCGGCGTACAAGGAAGTGCTCAACGTAACTGGCTGTGAAATTTAGTATATATATGGGTAATCTTTATATATAACTTATCACTATATAGTGGTGATAGATATGCACAGATATCTAAAATCTGGTATGGTTACAGGAGCCATAGGCTTGGTTGCAGCAAGCCTTTTGCTTCCAAGTTGGCTAAGATCTGGTCCTGACCCTTACAAGCTTGATAGCGAGCCTGCAATACTGCCTCCTTCTGAATGCGCTGTAATTGTTGATGTAGGATATGGGGACACGGTATACGAAAAATTCCTCCAAGAATATGGTATTGTTGTACCTACATTTGATCATGTTTATAAATTGTATAATGGCGCATGGGTAAAAATAAATGGTGCTCACCGTCCTGGTACGGTTTGTTTATCTGAAGATGGTTTGAATAAATAATTAACCGCAAGTTGGTGCCCTGTTTTGAATGTCATACGTGTCTGCAGCACTGGGGCACGATGTCTGAACAGTGATCTTTGAGAAGCTTCCTGGGCACGAAGTCGTAATATTGATGCTCCTGAAGGTTAAGGACACTATATTGCCTCTGTCAAAATTTGTTACTGGCAAGCTCGCTGCTGAAAAGTTCGTTCCATTTGTCACATAAAGCTGAGCTGAAACAATCTGCAGGTCGTTCACAAGACCGCTGTTTTTTACAACTGCCGTTGCATTGCTAGTGCCGGACATGTAAACTGATTCGATTTCTATTATGGCACTTGAACAACCGACCATCTCGCTGGATTTGTTGCTAGTGCCAGTCTGGGCTGCACTTGTAAATGCAGATGTCCATGCTGTTACAATTACAGCAATAGTTACAGTCAGGGCAATAAGCAGAACCCCTGCGATCAATGGTGATATACCTTTCACTGATAACATTTTCATCATCTACAATGGAATAAGCGACACTACAATGGAAGGAAGCGGCGATGCGTTTAGTGCGAAAAATGCGACGTAAGCAATAACAGCCACTATCAGCTTGCTCTTGAAATCTCCTTGCAACACCAATTCGCCCAGCAAAACCCATACAACCAATGGCACTACAAGAAGTATAGAGCTCGGAAGCATTATACCAGCTATAATTAGTCCAAATAATATCAATCCAGGAAGAAAATATGCGGCGAAAGATAAAATAAGCGCGTGCTTGGTCTCAACACCATGCGATATAACGCGGTCTGCAATGACAATAACGATAAATACAATAAAAGTCTGCACAAAAAGCCAGACAATGCCGCCTATCGATGCTGGTATGCCAAGTATGCCGAGAAATTCAGAAACCATATAATTACTTGATATGTCTTATTTATATCATTTCCTTTAACAGTCGAGCTACTGTCGCGCCAATGGCTCGGCCAGAAACTTTTTCCATTATAAGTCCCATTAGCACTGATTCTTTTTTTCCAGGATTCTTCTTTATGACAACACGTATGATTTTTCTTAGCTCTTCCTCGCTCATCATTGACAAGGATTTTCTGATGTCATTGGTGCTATTGCCCTTGGCAAGCATTATCAGTGCTTCTCGCATAGAGTTTTTTGCAATCTCGTTTCTGGCGACAAGCGAAAACAGCGCAGCAATGTCGTCTTTCTGGATTTTATCAATATCATAACCACTTCTTTTGACGTCCTTGAGTGTAGACAGGAATGTGTTTGCGACAAAAACCGGATCTATTTCTGGATTGTTTTCAATTGTGGCTTTATAATATGGATATAGTTTTGATTTTACAATTTGTTCGGCCATATCCTTATGCAACTTCTTCTTTTCTACTTCCATAGCTTCAACCAAAGTTTTTGGCAACTCGACCGAGATCATAGCTGTCGTTATCGGCTTTATGTCAGTCTCTGGATACATTCTTCCAGACCCGGGCAATGGCCTTGTATAGCGAGAGCTACTATCGTAGCTTGCTCTTGTTTCTTCAGGAACGCCACGCAACAAATGCCTTGCCCGCTCTAAAACAGCATTAACTGCATTCAAAGGACCAGCAGATATTAATATTACGTCACGTTTATTCGCGGCAAGCTTCTCTTTTAGTGCAATAAATTCACCCGCAATTTTGTATTTTTCAAGATCTTCATCAGCATGCATGATACCGCCTCCATGAGCTTCTGCGTAGAATGAAAGCTCTTTGCCAAGCGTATGAGCACCAAGCGACTGTTTCAGCAGTCCTGAAAAACTAGGAAGTTTAACAGCGTATATTCTTTTGCCGTCTGCAACAAATTTTCTCAGCAAGTTGTTTTTCGTGTTCTTGAAGATGTCTGTAACATCAGTTGCTTTTTCTTTGATGTCTTTTACGCCGCGTTTGTGCAGCTCTTCTTTTATCTGCAAAAGCAATACCTGTCTCTGCGCTTCGTTCTCAATGAGCTTTGACATTTTTCCAAGCTCTTGAAAGCCTTTTATCTCGACACGAGAGCCTTCGCGAATAGATACGTTGACGTCCTGCCGTATCGAGCCGATGCCCCTCACCACGCGGAGCGAGCGCAGGATAAGGCCGATCTTTTCAGCGACTTCCCATGCTTGTTGCGGTGTTTTTATCTCAGAGCCTGTGGCTATTTCAATAAGCGGAATGCCCAGGCGATCAAGCCTGTATTCTATCGTCCCATTCTTCTCTGCTATCTTTGTTGCTGAATCTTCTTCCAAGCAAATGGTATTGATACCAACTGGACCAAGGCTTGTATCAATGCTGCCGTCTGTGCCAACAAGCACTGTGCGCTGAAAACCAGAAACAGAAGAACCATCGATGACTGTCTTGCGCATGACGTGGAGCTCGTCGACAATGTTGCAATCAAGAAGCTTGCAAGCTTGCACAGCTATCTCCAGTGCTTCTAGGTTCAGATCTTTCGGCGGATCATCGTCAAGCTCCACTAAACACGAAGATTCTGGATTAGCTCGATAAATAAAGTTTCTGTCGCGCAAGTACTCGTACAGTGCAGCAGGGTCCACGTCACCAAGCTCACTTGCAACAGATCTTAACTTTCTCTTTATCGATAATGGTAATTCCTCGCTGCGCATTACTGGACATCGGCAAAACAATTTTGTTTTTGTAGCTAATTGCTGATGTATCTCCAAGCCAACGCGCAGGCCGAGCTTTGAGTAGTCCATGATAGAAATATAGATAATCAGCTTAAAAAATCAGAACAAGAAAGCCCTGTTGTCAATGCGTTCTATAAATTCGTCGACATAATTTTTTTGCAGCATCTTTTTTGCATCCCCACTATCTCGGGTGTGGCCAAGAACCCATCCAAGCTTCACGTATGCAGCTTCAGACGTCATGGTCAGAGGTATAACGCCTACATCCAGTAGCTTTCTGCCGTAGCTGTACACATTCATATTAACCTTGCCATAAGGAGTTTGTGACACCATGGCAACAACCACGCCTTTTTCAACCAATTTCTTGATGGTGTCTAGAATATCTTTATGATGTTTTGTATAATCGTCCAACACGTTCACTGGAGCATTACCCAGGCCTGTGCCTTCCAGTATCAATCCTCTGTATCCTTTCTCGAGAAAGA
>CAYIKG010000064.1:0-3617 GCA_964363955.1 uncultured archaeon
TAAAGCCACCGCCCTGCAAACTGTCAACATAATCCACGCGCGAATCTTTCAATGCATTCATGCTAGCTGCATCAACAAAAACTGTCACACCTTTATCAATAATAACTATGTCATCTTCACGCTTGTTCTGGTCAAAATCAAAGCTGTACATGAAGCCTGAGCAGCCGCCAGGCATTACACCAATGCGCAGTGCATGATCTTCTTTCTTGTGCGCCTTCATTACTTCTTTGAGCTTCTCAGCTGCTACATCTGTAAGATGCAAGGTCCCTCCGATACTTCGCGCCATTTCTGGGGTCTTCTCTGCCATTTCATTGAGCTTCTCAATCATTTCAGAAATTTTTGAATTATCAATACCAGCAAAGTGCGCACTTGCTTCTATACTTTCTTTTACATTGACGCTGCAGCCGAATTTCAGGCCATGCTTTATCATGAGGTCTATAGAAGCAGGATATTTCTGCATAACGTCGCCAATAGGCATTTCCCTGGTAACAAGCTCTGCCATGATTTCAACCTTTTACTCATTTCAAAAATCTGTAAATTGTCTAAGATTAATTGATTGAGTAAGTATAAATAAATTATTATTGTAGTTTAAATCCCTTTCCTTTAATCCTAGATCATGAAATACAGAGAATTCTCACAAATGGACACGGAAAAAAAGATAGAAGGCATAATTAGCGTTGCCTCGCCTGACCCAAAAGGCATTGCTTTGTGGTCAATGGAGCCAGGCAGGCCTTACACACGCAGTGAAATTTATTCATGCGCGAGGGAATTTGCTGGGCTGATGCCTATAATGAGTGATGCTGTTTGGCAATATTATAATGGCCATCCTGATCGAGGTTTGGGAGGCTCTCTCCACAAGATAGGAGCAGTAGTTGAGGTAAGGGAAACTTTGTATCCTTGGGAAAGGGAAGAAAGAGCCTACATTCTGACAGACGCAGGCGAGGATTTTGGAAAGCCTGCTGCTGCTTTGGCTACAAGATTGGCTAGTCACTTATATGGCCAAACAGAATTTGCAAGCATGTGGAAATTGATAGGAAGTCCAAGTAGCTCTGGAAAAACGAGAAGAATGATGGCTGTTTATCGTGTTATTGAAGAATTGATAAAATCTGGAGTTCCTTTAAGAGAACAAGATCTTATTGAGCGAACTGGATTGTCAGAGACAATCGGCGATACGTTGGATTCATTAGGCTATTCTGAGGAAAGGCCTGGTTTTATTGATTATGAGTCTCCGTCAAGAGAGATTCAAGGAAGAAGACCCAGTGGCTGGGCAATATATAAAGCTAAAGAAAGCGTTCAACGCGCAGACCCTGAAGATGTCTATCAAAGGGCACGAAAAATAAGAGAAGGGTTTCATTCAAAAACTGATCTTGTTAATGTACTTGATCATGTGAAAAAAAACAGCGACAAAGAGTTCACAGGAGAAAAAGTAGCTGAAACTGTAGAAATCAGTCCCAAAAATGCTTCTTCATGTCTTTCAATACTCTCAGACCTTGGATATTTAGAATCAACATTTAATGGAAAAACCCTATCAAGGGCAGCAGCAAATAAATATACAAGGATGTTCTGGAGGGAGTTTCTTGAGCCCATTGGCATTGTTGCACAAACAATGGATCCAACTTTGCCTGAATTCAGATCAGCACTTGAATACTATTCTTCTCATAATTCAGAGCGCGAGGCTGCGATAAGAAGACAAATGGGCATTTACAATAATGAGAGAAGCAATATAGGCCCTGAAGGAGGAGAGATTCTAAGAGATCTAGTTCTTTCAGTATTGGCAACAGAACCGAAGAAAGCAAGCCAGATAGCCCACGAGATTAATGCAAGAAGCGAGAGAAAATTAAAATCAAATACTATAAGCATTCACTTAAGAGCAATGGCCAAAAAGCGTATTATAGCACAAACTGGCAGAGGATATTATGCACTACGTCGTACAACAAAGTACAGCTGATGCTGGGCATCAATACATACCTTTTGCACAACCATAACCTTTATCTTTTGTGCAAAACAATTTCTTTCAATGCCGCTTCTTGAGATATTCATTGCCGGCTTCCTAGGCGGTCTTATACGCGCTTTAGTCGGCATAACAAAATACCTTACTGCCGCGCCAAGCAGGAAAAGAAAAATCAGAAGCGATTATCTTGTGCTTACACTGCTCTCTTCTGGGGGATTGGGCCTTCTTGCAGGTGTTTTTATCGCAGACGACGTAAAGTTTGCTTTGCTCGCCGGCTACGCAGGCACAGACTTCATCGAGAACCTGTTCAAGATAAAGATGCGGAAAAGAAACTGGGATTAGGATGAAATTTCAAATTATATTTTTGCTTCTCCTTTCTTTTGTTGCATTTTCGCAAGTGCCACAAATAGATATTGATGTCGAAGGCGCGTGCAGAGAATTTGACATAACTGTCAGGGCTGCTGTTGAAGATTGCTGGGACGTAAAAATTGATGTGGCTGGCGTTGTTTTGCACCCCGACGGCTGGAAGTCATCATTCTTTTACATAAATAATGCTCTGTGCGAAAACGAGGCACAGCTGAAAATACGTCTTGATTCAAAAAATGATATGATCGCATCGCTAAAACTCAGGCAAAATGAAACCATAGTAGAAAAGAATTTTGAATTAAACCAAAACTGTTCTGAACCCAGTGGTCGGGAAAGCCTTTTTGTCGTCCTGACAATTATCATAATACTCGCAGCTGGGATTGCCATTTACTTGAAAAAGCCGAAGAAGAAACAAATAAGGAAAAAAAAGGGAAATCCAAAGCACAAGAAATATTTGGGCGATGAAGCATGAAAATATTTGCAGCAGTTGTAGCATTAATATTCTTGATCGGATGTACTAGCACACAAATGCAAGAAACAGCTTTTGAGGTGGATGGAATGAAGATAGAAATTCTCAAAAAAGGCACAGGTGCTGAAGCAAAGAAAGGCGACAGAGTGACTGTGCATTACACAGGAATGTTTCCTGACAGCAAAAAATTCGATTCGAGCGTTGACCGCAATGAGCCATTTACTTTTATATTGGGGTCTGGCCAGGTCATTGCTGGCTGGGACAAAGGCGTCGAGGGCATGAAAGTTGGCGAAAAGCGCAAGCTTACGATACCACCTGAGCTTGCTTACGGCTCACGTGGTGCAGGCGGAGTTATACCGCCCAATGCAACACTGGTCTTCGAAGTAGAATTACTAAAAATAAATTAAATCTTATTTTCCCTTCTTGTAGTTCTTGTAGCGCTTCTTCTTTCGCTCGAAATGTTCTTGTCCGTCAAAGTTAATGGCGCGTGCATATAAGCTTATAAATGATTGTCCAATTATTTTTGTATGAGAATAGGTTTAGATTTTGATGGCGTAATTTCAGATTGTGGCCGATTAAAAAGTTATGGAGCAAGACAGCTTTATGGGATTCAAATTCCGCCTGAAAAATTCAAAAGAGAATTGGTTGTTGATACTGGTATTTTGACATTAGAACAATATAGACATCTACAAGACCAAATTTATGGCACTCGTGAAATAGGTTTAACCGCGTTGCCTGTTGATGGTGTTCTTGAATTCGTGCCTAAACTCCAACGAGAAGGTTATGATTTAACAGTTGTTACTTCTCGCGGAGAAGTTCCATCTGAAGTTG
>CAYIKG010000065.1:0-3580 GCA_964363955.1 uncultured archaeon
TTCATTGAACCAGCTACATGGAATGATCAGAATGAAAAAGTTCAAAATCTCCTGAGTATTGTCGATGATGTCGGTCTTGTAGTTATCGATTCGATAGTGTCACTATACAGACTTGAACTTAGCAATGAAAATTTTCAGCAATTGAATAGACAATTGGCAACACAATATTCAATTTTATCCAGATTGTGCAGAAAATTAAATTTACCAATTCTCGTTACAAACCAAGTTTATTCTATTGGGGATACAGTTGAATTAACTTCTCGTTCAATTGGGAAATATTGGTCCAAAGTTCTTATTGAATTAAAGAAAATGGAGCGTGATAATTATAGAATAGCAATTTTACGCAAACATAGAAGTTTGCCAGAAGGCAGGAAAATAGAATTCGTTATAGAACAAACTAGTCTAAAAGAGGTTAAAAAATGGATATAAGATTTATAGAAAATTTTGATAAGCGTTCTGGTTATTCAGAATCTCATGTATTAAAAGCAGTTTTATTAATGGAAGGGCCTATAGGAAGGGAAAAAATTATGAAATTTCTTTCTTTAAATGAAGCATCTGCAAGAACCATTCTGAATTTTTTGAAAAAAAATGGTTTGGTAAAATCAACAAATAAAGGTCATGAACCGACAAAAAAATGTAAAAAAATTATAAAATATTTGAAGGCGAACATCAAAGGTCCGTTAATTTTCGGGAAGAAGTCAATAACAATAAGCGAAAAGAATGTTGCGTATATTGTGAAAAACAGAGCTAATAAAATAAGATATGGCATTGAGCAAAGAGATCAGGCAATAATAATGGGGGCCAGCGGGCTAACGACAATAATAAAAAAGGGCAAACTTTCAATACCAGGAATGAAAACGAATTTGGATCTTGGTATAGAAATGGAAGATGGTGATGTATTGCTCATAGGCTCAGCTAATGACGAAAAGATAGCTGAATTTGCTGCGTTATATGCAGCTTATTTGCTTTTACGCTAATTATTTAAATATTATATGGATAAGTTATCCATGTTCCCGAGGTTGATCGCGGTTATCTATGGAATTGTAAATATAATTGCAGCTTTTTACATTCTATTTATTTTTCCTTTACCTGCAGCAATAAAATTTATTGTTGTGATGATCCTGCTGGTAAAAGGTATACCAAGTTTTGCTGGTGATTTCTTGTGCAAGATAGATGGTGTAGTTGATGTGATGGCGGCTTTGTCAATAGCTGGACTTTTCATAATTCCAAGCCCTATAAACATAGTAATGGCTCTTATGCTTGCATGGGTGGCTTTATTGAGTTTCTTTTGAAGGTCTTGCTATGTCACAAGAAACATTTGTATTAAGTGTATTTTTTTCTGTAATTATTGTAAGCGGACTTCTGTTAACCCTTTTGCTTAAATTTTTGATAGATATATATATTTAATGATAGAATTTCCTAAATTTATAATTCTGATTATTCTTATCGTACTCGTATCTGCATTCCTATACCCAGTCGGAGAAAATATTGTTTTTTTATCCATAGTTGCATTTTCCATAGCTCTCATCATAACAGTTTTGGCATTTCGTGAAATGTTGGGCTTGGTCTTATTGATATTTCTTATTTCAGTCTTTGTTGTGTCATTTGTTTTTAGCAATATATTATTCGGTATTCTTGTCAGCTCTATTGTCGTAATAGTATTTGTTCTTCTTGACATATTCATTTACTGATTTTTTGCAATTCATCTTCATGATTTTAAAGCAATGCGATTAGTGCCATTCGTGTATGAAGTCCATTCCTAACCTGCTTGAATGGTATGAATCTAGGATCTTTGTCTACTTCTATATTTATCTCATTTACCCTTGGAAGGGGGTGCATTATTTTTGTGTGTTTTGGGAGCTTGCATAGGAATGCCGCGTTTATTTCATACGAATATTTGTCTCTATCGTCAAGACTCATCCGCTCCTTCTGAATGCGTGTCGCATAAATGAAATCAGGCTTTATTTTGATCACATCCTCCATGTCTATTTCTTCATAGTCATTGCCTGCAAAGGATTGCGGCAGCTCAAGCCCTCGTGGCGCGACCCCAAAAAACTGATTTCTGCCAAAGAGCCTCAATGCCTTTATCAATGAATGGACGGTGCGGCCGTATTTTAAATCGCCAAAAAAGATGACTTTGAGGTCGTCTAAACATCCTATTTCCTTTTTTATTGTAAATAAATCAAGTATTGCTTGTGTAGGGTGTTGGTTGTGACCGTCTCCAGCATTTATTACAGGTATGTCTAGTTCATCTGCGTATCTTTGCATCATGCCGGCTTCTGGTTCCCTGATCGCAATTATGTCACTGTACTGCTCAAGCGTACGCAGTGTGTCTAGCTTGCTTTCTCCTTTATCACGGGATGAGCCTGCTTCGTGATGCAATAATACATCCCCGCCAAGTACGTACATAGCTGCTTCAAAACTTTTTTCTGTCCGTGTTGATGGCTCGAAAAAAGCTGTGACTAGAATTTCACCTCTGCATATGTCAAGTTTGCTGCCTCTTCCAGAATGAGTTTCAAGAACTTCTGAATAATCAAGTATCATTTCTATATCTTCCTTAGAAAGCGAATCGACGTCAAGAAAATCTTTTCTTTCCCACATTCAGATCTTAATTAGTAATAAGGAAAAATATTTATGTCTTAATTAAATGCACTTTCTTGTGCATCGTTAATGCCCTGCCTGATATATGCTCCTTGCCGCATTCAGGGCATTTAAATTTTTCTGCGAGCTTAGTTGCTTTTATGCTCTCGCGCTTTGCTTTTGCTAACTTGCTTTTATCAAGCCAGTCCTTTTTCGTCGGGCACATTGGATCAACGCACATTCTGAATGGCCTGCGAGCTTGTGGTTGTACGCGAATTATTGGTGTCTTGCATTCTTCGCATATTTTTTCTTGTGATATTATCAGGCCCTCGCGAGGAAGCGGATAGCCAGTGCCGCACTTCTTGTAATTCGTACAGCCGACAAAGCGCTTTCCTGTGCGCCATAGTTTGTGTACTTTCAGCGTGCCACCGCATTTGCACTGGCCAAGTATGCTCTGCTTGTCTTGCGTGGCTATAACTGCCTTTGTCAGTTCTTCGCCTACTTTCTTTTCTCGCTTCTTGAATTCATTGCATATGCGTTCGAGCCGATGCTGCGCTTCCTCAAGTACTTGATCACGCTTTATTTTTCCTGCCTCTACAAGATCACATTCATCTTCAAAATATCTTGTCAGTTTTTCAGAAATAACGTCTGGGATATTTTTCTCTAGTATAGAAGATAACTGCATGCCGAGCTCTGTTACCTCAATGCTTCTGCCAATAACATAACCGCGATTGTAGAGTATCTGCAATATCTGTGCGCGGGTAGCTTTGGTGCCTAGGCCGTGTGCTTCCATTTCCTTGAGCACTGAACCTTGTGAAAATCTAGAAGGCGGTTGTGTTTTCTTGTCGTGAAGAAGCGTATTCCTTATTTTTAACTTATCGCCTATTTTTAGCTCAGGAAGTATTACGTCTTCACGCGCAGCATATTTGCCGTAGAGCGCAGTCCATCCAGCTTCGATGGTCTTTTTCCCATTGATTGTAAATATCTCATCGCCAATATT
>CAYIKG010000066.1:0-880 GCA_964363955.1 uncultured archaeon
CTTTTTTATATTTCTGCAGATTAAATTTAGTGAAGAATGATTCTATTTTATTTTGACCGTGTGTTGTATTAGTTTCTTGCCCTCAAAAATAAAGAGTATGCTGGAAGAGACGATTATCATTTTTACCCAGTCTATTGCACTCAGCGGTGTTGTATCGAAAATTGCGCTGAAGAATGGCACGTAGATAACCATCAGCAACAGGAGGAACGACAACAAAATGGCAAGTATTAATTTCTTGTTCGAGAAAACCCCTATTTTCAACAGAGAGTAGCGTGACCTAAAGCTCAGCGACGCAAAAAGCTGGAATAAAATGATGGTTGCAAATGCTACTGTTCTTGCCCGAGCCTCGCCTGAGCTTAGCTCTAGATAAAACATGGCCAATGTGCCAACAGCTATGATCGTGCCTACTGTCAGTATGAGAGCGAGCGAAGACCTGTTCAATATCTTTTCCTTCGGGTTATTCGGCTTTCTTTTCATGACGTCTGGTTCTATTGGATCGATTCCCAGAGCCAGTGCCGGCAATCCATCTGTGACGAGGTTCATCCACAAGATCTGCAATGGCAGCAACGGCAGCACAAAAAGTCCTGTGGAAGGATCTTTTATGAAAAGGATTGCAAAAAATATTACAAGTATCTCACCCATATTGCACGAAAGAAGATAATATATAAATTTTCTGATATTGTCGTAGATTCCGCGGCCTTCTTCAATAGCTTTGACGATTGTCGCAAAATTGTCATCTGTTAGTATCATGTCACTTGCTTCTTTCGTTACGTCTGTACCTGTTATGCCCATTGCTATGCCGATGTCTGACTTCTTCAACGCAGGGGCATCATTAATGCCGTCGCCTGTCATGGCAACTATATGGCCTTTGTTTCTGAAT
>CAYIKG010000066.1:890-3460 GCA_964363955.1 uncultured archaeon
TTTGTTATCTTTATTTTATGTTCTGGTGAAGCGCGGGCATATACGCTTACATCTTCTACAATGGCGTAAAGCTCTTTCTCGCTCATCTTTTCAAGTTCTTCGCCTGCCAGGACCTTTTCTTTATCCAAGATGCCAACTTCCCTTGCTATTGTTACTGCCGTATCCTTGTGGTCACCTGTTATCATAACAACTTTGATGCCAGCTTCCTTGCACTTTACCAGGGCATCTTTAACCTCTGGTCTTGGCGGGTCTATCATTCCCTGCAAACCTACGAATGTTAATTCATTTTCTTCAAATTTTTCATGTGCCAGGTTTTTTTTGGCAAAGGCAAGAACACGCAGAGACGTAGATGCAAATTCATGATTTATTCTTATGATTTCTTTTTCATCTTTTGCAGTCAATCTCTCTTCCCTGCCGTTTCTGTAAATAAATCTGCATTTTTTCAGAACTTCTTCTACTGCTCCTTTTGTGTACACTGTTTTTCTTTCCCTTCCATCGCCCTCGTAGAGGACAGACATCATCTTTCTTGCAGACTCAAACGGTATTTCGTCGATTTTTTTGTATTTTTTTCTAAGATCCGGCAAGCCAGATTTGTGCGCAGAAACGAGCAATGCTATTTCTGTTGGATCTCCCAGAATTTCTTTGCCAAGTTCAGCATTATTGCAGAGATTGCCTATCTTTAGCAAAAGTTTTATGTCGTCATTCATCACTTCTTTGTTTTCGACTGAAAATTTTCCTGATGTTTCATATCCCTTTCCAGATACATCTGCAATCTGGTCATCGACGTACATCTTTCTCACAGTCATCTGGTTCATTGTCAGTGTTCCTGTCTTGTCACTGCAAATTACTGTTGTGCTGCCCAATGCCTCTGCGGCAGAGAGCTTCCTTATGATTGCATTTTTTCTTGCAAGACGCAGTAGTCCTATTGACAGCGTTATCGTCACTATTGCAGGCAGGCCTTCGGGGATCGCAGCTACTGCGAGCGATACAGAAACAAGAAACATTTCTACGAGCTCTATGCCGTGAAAATAGCCAGCCAGGAATACTATGGCTGTTATTGCAAGAACTATGATGCCTATATGGCGTCCCAAGTTTTCAAGGCGCTTCTGCAGGGGCGTCATGTCTTCCCTTTCTTGGAGCACCTCTGCTATTTTGCCGAACTCTGTCCTCATTGCAGTTGTAACGACTGCAGCTTTGCACTGGCCGTATACAACTATGGTGCCAGCAAAAGCGATGTTTTTCATTTCAGGTATTATATCCTTGTCGACCTTGGCACTCGTTTTTTTCACAGGAACGCTCTCGCCCGTAAGCATTGATTCGTCGATCTTTAGATTCAGCTCTTCTATGATCCTGGCATCAGCAGGCACCTTGTCGCCGACCTCAAGAAGAATTATGTCGCCTGGCACCAATTCTCTTGCGAGCACGAATTTCTTCTGCCCATCGCGTACGACCTTCGATTTTGGCGCTGCTATTTTTTTTAGTGCTTCCAGTGCGTGCTCGGCTTTCCGCTCTTGATAAAAACCCAAGAAAGCGTTTAAAATAAGTATTACAAAAATAGCAATGGCGTCTATAAACTCACCGAGAAAGAGGGAAACGAGCATTGCGATTATCAGGATGAATATGAGAAAGTTTTTGAACTGATTTGCAAACAATTGCAAGCCGGATATCCTTCTTTTCTCCTTCAGCTCATTATAGCCGTACTGCTGCAAGCGTTTTTCTACTTCCTTGTCATTAAGTCCTTTGTCACTGGTCGCCAGTTTTTTTAATACGTCTTCTACGTTGAGTTTGTGCCACATAGATCCATTTTTTTCTGAGACTATTTAAATTATATGCTGAAATTGTTTACGACTTCCACGAGAAGCTTTATTACATTATTCACATCATCTATATTTGCTATGCTCGATACAGAGTGCGGATACCTTATGGGAATATTTATCGCCCCGGTCGGCACCCCTTCACGCGTAATTTGTATTGCCAGACCTTCTGACATGGCATCGTGACTTGAAACTTCAAGCTGCACGTGCATGTTTAGTTTCTTTGCACTTTTTTGAAGAAAATTCTTTATGCGCATATCTGTTATAAGACCTTCGCCCCCTGCCTCGATCAATGCCAGGACAGGTCCTCTGCCAAGCTTTATAGGAGTTTGATGGCCGCCTGGATAATCTTCAGAGCTGGAAGTGTCGATAACTATGGACGCATCTGGATTTAGTCTGAATGCCGAAACTTGGGCACCCTTTAGCCCGACTTCCTCGATTACGTGTGCAACAAAATAAACAGTGCATTTTGGCTTTATTTTTTTCATGACCTCTGTAACTACGTAGCAGCCTATGCGATTATCCAAGGCCTTTCCGATGAAATTCTTTCCAGTGATATGGGATTTTGTTGTAAAAGTGACCTGAGACTCTATTTCAACTCCCATATTTTCCGCTTCTTTAAGATTTCTGGCACCGATATCAATGAACATGCTTGATTCTTTGATATTTTTTCCGCTTTCCTGTTCCTCGCTTATGCCAATGATGCCTGGCACAGGACCTTTCTTGCCCCAGACAAGGACGTCCTGGGCAAGTAAT
>CAYIKG010000067.1:0-3380 GCA_964363955.1 uncultured archaeon
GGATAAAACATAATTTACATCGTACCCGAGGCCCATATCGATGATCGTGTAATCGATGCCAATTTGATGCAAGGCTTCTGCAATATAACCTATGCCCACTGGCGGGCGGGTATGGAATTCTCTGACGCCCTTGTATTCTGCAGGTACTATAAGCATCACTTGTGGAAATCTCAATGTCATACTAGAACACATCTTCGACAATTTCCATAGATGCGGCGCATTTCTGACACAACGGTGTTGCCCAATTTCTTATAAGCTCGCGTGTTTCTTTATATTTTTCACTTTCCCATATAGAGACAAAATCTTGTTCAATCGCGCTGCCGAAATTGTACTGGCCATTAAAATCATAACAACACATATAGACATCGCCGTTCCAGCCAACAACACACTTTCGGACAAAGCCGCAGGTGCCTTCTGGTTTTGCAATCTTAAACCTATTTTCCTCACCGAAAGTCGATGGACCACTCATACTAGAACCAAGAACTACATTGCTTTGACCAGAACCATGATCATGTGAATGCCCACCGTATCCATTATTTGTAATGTGCTCTACAACGGTCTCGTATCTGGAATATTTTGTAGGCAACCATTCTGCTGCTACCTCTTCAAGTTTCTTTCCCTCATAATACCATGTCGGTATGGCAACAGACTTTATCGATATCCTATCAATTCCAATTTCACTTTTAAATTCTTCGAGACGTTCTACCTCATGCTGGTTATGTTTCATACATATGAACTGTACTTGTATAATTGGATACTTGAGACCAAGTTCTCTTTTCTTATTACACAATTTCTTCAGGTTTGCTAGTACAACATCAAAATCTGCTCCCACGCGATAATGCTCGTATGTTTCCTTGCTCATGCCATCCAGCGAGACGACAAGAGTATCCAAGCCAGAGGTGAGCAGCGCATCGACCTGCTCGTCCTTTATCTTTGTTGCATTTGTGCTTATAGAAACACGTAGGTGCTTTTCTTTAGCAGCATATTTTATCATATCAACAAGGTGCGGGTGCAGAAATGATTCGCCGGAGAAAAACAAAGCTATTTTCGGCGTCACCTTGCTTATATTGTCAATAACCTTCTTGTAGTCATCTATTTTCATGAAGCCGCGCTGGCGTGTCATGAACTCAGCAGATGTCGGGCACAAAACACAGTGGATGTTGCAGACATTCGTAGGCTCCACCATGATATCGATAGGCCAGCCGTTGATTTTGTTCCTTATGTATTTCAGGTTGTTCCTGAATTTCCAAAAGTCGCCGGCAACCAGCGGGTCGATATAAAGTGCCTTAAGTCCACTAAGCATACGTGTTCACGATAAAGATATTCGATGGTACGTATAAAAAGATTTGTAGAACATTCGAAGATTGTACTATTTCTTTGCATGACTATAATCTGTAAACAAATATCGAGCCGATACGGGCGATGGGCACGCTAGATTTCAACCAGCCATAGCATCCACGGTCACCTGAAGAAACTTCTTGCAGATGTTGAGCACTTATGGCTATTGTGCCAGTGGCTGCACTACATTCCAATTGCTCATATTCAATGCCATAATAATCTGGCTCAGCTGTACCGAAGTATTTTAGTTTTATGCTTTCTATGCCATTTGCTTTCATATAATTACTCAGACCTCTCAGATCTTGCCCCCAGTCATAATTGCTGTCCAATGCATACAGATAGCCATCATTTCCTATAGCTTCATTGAAGAATGATATGTAATGCGGCGCTGCAAATAATGATGATAATGCAAATAAAGATGCAAGAATATAGATAGGTGTTTTGTTTTTAATATATTTTATGGACTTGCTGCATAAAAATAGAATAAAAGGAAATACAGGGAGCACGTGCCTTATCCCTATGTTTATATCGCTGAACGCCGATATGGCGAAGAACAAGAAAACAAAAATAATGGCCATGTACTCTGCTAATTTTTGATCATCCTTTTTTTCGAGACCTACCCTGTAAAAAGTATAAACTGAGATAGCAATGAAAATTAAAAGAAATATCGATACCTTGAGCAGAAATAGTACAGGAAAGTAATACCACCATCCATAGTATGAGTATTCACCCAGGAAAAAGGCACTGTGCCCTGATATATCGTGGAGCACAGCATCAGACAATCCGAGCATGTAGTTTTCTGGCAGCGGGATTGGCATTCTAGCGGCAAATAAGACCAACGGACTTAGCGGATTATCAATAATATGTTTTTCAATCCTATCAGCACTTATATTTTCAGTAAACGCCTTGCCTGTGCCCTGGAACAAATAGAACAGGTTTATGGTGAATATAGATACAATGACAATTATTGCAAAAAGCTTCAAAACATCGCTAAATCTTAGAAATTTCCTGAAGATGAAAAATATTATCATGACAAGGAATATGGGTACAAGATATAGCGCAGTGAATTTCGAGACCTGTGCTATGGCAAAGAATAAGGCAACTGGCAGGGCATTCCAGTATGTCGGCAATCTAACAAAGTGCCACAGGGCAAATATTGTCAGGAATATGAAAAGGGTCACAGCAATGTCCGTTGTGACAACGCTGCTGTGCGCGATTATATTGGCCTCGAATACGTAAAGAAACAGCGCAAATATACCTGATTCGTATCCATAGATTTTTGAAACAAAAAGGAAAAGAGCAGATCCCAATAATAAAGAAAGAGCAACAACCGCAACTCTTGAAAACAGCAAGATTAGATCCAGATCATTTCCCATGTGGTAAAGAAATAACTTTCCAAATTCTATCTGCTCCTTGTTGCTCCAATCACCTTCAGGATAATTCAGGTCAAGAAAGGCAAGAGGGATACCTGCTATAATTTTTACAAGCGGTGGCTGCTCCCTGTTAAGTGTTATATTGCCAGTCTTCCAGTAATAGTACGCAGCACCTATGTGCATTGTCTCATCAAACGTCGTTGAATAGTAAGTTACGGCAGACAGAGAATTAAAAAACATAAACGCAAGAAGAACGAGCGCAATTGCATAATAATGCCTTTTTGACAGACCTTTATTTTCTTTTCCCATAGAACCTCAACTTCAGCAACGAGTACAGCATCCCAGGACCTTCCCACAGGGAAAAGCTGGAATAGCTAGTGTGCTTCCACGTTATTGGCATCTCCTTTACCGAGAACCCATTCATTTTCAGGTGCCATAGAAACTCAACGTCAAATTCAAAGCCATTTGACGAAACATTGTTTACAATTGATTTTATTGCATTCATCTTTGCTATCTTTACTCCACACTGCGTATCCTTTATCTCTAAACTGAACAGGGCATTAACAATCATATTAAAAATTCTACTGGCTGCCATTCGTTTTAATGGCTGAGAAATAAGTATATTTGCACCTTTAATTTTTCTTGAACCAATAACACAATCGCATCCAT
>CAYIKG010000068.1:0-3221 GCA_964363955.1 uncultured archaeon
TTATGGGTTATCTTGTCAGCGCACGCAGCCATAGCTTTGGGCACGTTTGCAGGCGGCTGGCGGATAGTCAAGACCATGGGCACTAGGATAACAAAGCTCCGCCCAGTTGATGGCTTTAGCGCAGAGACATCCTCATCAGTCGTGCTTTTCGGTACAGCAGCTGCAGGCATACCTGTGAGCACGACGCATGTCATAGCAGGATCAATAATAGGTGTTGGTACTGTCAAGGGTGTTACAAAAGTCAGATGGACAATCGCAAGAAAAATGGTCTGGGCATGGGTTCTAACAATACCAATGGCAGCACTCGTCGCTGCAGTTTCTTATATCACGCTAGGAGTTTTTATTTAGAGTGATCCAAAGAAATAATCAAGATATAGCTGAATTCAGAAAATTCTTTCACTTTTTGTTTCTAATCCACGATATTCATGTGAGGATGCCCTTGTCTGTTCATAAAGCCTAATTGTTAATTCGCGCAAAGCATCCTGATTATTTTCTTTATAGAGTCTTTCCAATGATTCTAAATCATCTTGTGTTAATGGCAAATGAGGAAACGGAGCTGAGCGAAATGTAGGAATTATAAAGTCAGTTCTGTCAGTTTCAATATAAGAAGCCATATAGAGTTCTCTTGTTTCTAATCTTCTGACAGCTACAAGTCCATTAAATGTATATGAATTTTCAGATCTGTCAGAAAGCCTTACTGAATAAATACCAAAAAGAGGACCTGCAGCTTTTGTTTCAGAACCATTAACTCTCAGAACAGATATTGGCCCTTCCAATGCCTGCGATGCTTTCCCAGATTCATATGAATGGTGGAAGTGTGAACCAATTGCAACAACATAAGAACCTATCGAATGCCTTGCATCTGTAAAAATAGCAGTGTGACCTTGAGAATGACCTCCGCGTTCCTCTTTTGTTAGTAGCAGTGGATTTCTTCCTGTGCGAACATATGGTTCAGTATCAACAGCCATTTGCCAAGCTATGGTAAGAATCTTTTTAAATGTTTTTCATCTGATCAAATCAAACCAGGAAGGGTATTTCCTTAAACTTTCAGGAAGCTTATCCCTGGCAAATTCTTCATAATATGCTGAACTAGATGTTGTTAGTTTGAAAAGTTCTTCAACCGTAACCATTAAATTTTGTAAAGACATGGTTGATCGTTCTCTTCTGAAGGCATCATAACGTCCTTGCATTCTTCTAAGCTCGCTTTCTCTTATCTCACGGTAAGGGAAAGGGCCCCTATACATTGTAGGAATTATGAAGTTTATTTTATCTCCGTCAATGCTGCCGTAAAGTGTTGCTACGGACAAGCTATTTTCTTTTGTAATACCCACAAATCCATCAAGCTTGTGCCTGCTTACAGTACCTGTGGCAATAGAACCAGAAGGTTCAGAAAAATTTAATGTATGTTTACCAAAAAGATGTCCGATCGTATATAAGTGATTAGGTCCCATATATAGAAGAGTAAGATCGCCGTCAACGGCATGTAACTCATTAGTTTGATTATAAAGATTAATGCGCGAACCTATAACAAGAGCATAAGCACCATTTCTTGCATCTGTAAAGACAGCAGTATATCCGCTTGAGGGATCCTCTGTCCTGGTAGCAGGTAAAGCTACTGTTGTTCCAGTTCTTCCTGATCTCATAGTTGGTGTCATAGAATATCAATCACTGAAATGGTTTTAAATCTAATTAGAACTCAGCGACGAGTAAAAATTTCCTTATAATATTTGCAGTACTTGTTCACAGGGCATACATTGCATTTAGGCCCTACGGGCTTGCAGACGTTCTGGCCAAAAGTCACGAAAGTATCGTTGAAATCCTGCCAGTATCTTTTTGGCAACAGCTTCATCAGGGCCTGCTCTGTCTGCTCAGGCGTTTTAGTCTTTATCCAGCCTAAACGGTTAGGGATTCTGTGCACGTGCGTGTCCACTGCTATAAAATTTGGGTTATTGAAACCATAGTTCATCACTATATTGCAGGTCTTTCTTCCGACACCTTTCAGCTTTAATAATTCATTTGGATCATTAGGAACTTTGCCATTATATTTTTCTATCAGGACTTCGCAAATATTTTTTATTCTTCTTGCTTTTGTTTTGTAGAAACCAACAGGATAAATGGATTTTTCAATTTGTTTTGTTGATAATGACAACATTGCTTTTGGATTGTTTGCCAGGGAAAACAATCTTTCAGACGCCCTTGCAGTAGTCTCGTCTCTTGTTCTCAGACTTAACAAACAGCCGATAAGAACATGAAACGGGTCCCTTTCCCCTAATTCAGTTACTATAGGATTTTCGAATTTATCTACCTCCTTTTTCACGAGACGTATTATAGCAGGAATACTTTTCTGCATGGAGAAAATAATGTTTATATAGTTTAAATTGCAATATGCCTTTAATGAAAAAAATAATGGCCGCAGTTTTTGTTCTGGCATTATTGTTGTCAATAGCATTTGCAAACGACAATGTACCGGTAATAAAAACTTTGCACGCTGTTGGCAAAGGCATGGCTATATCTACTTCTGATCCTTCTGATTTCAAATTACTCAAAATAGGTGTTGCAAGACTCAAGGTGAAAGTACTTGGTGAAGAGGAAGAAGTTACTGCCGGCATTATTATTCTTGACGAGCAGAAATACAGGCTGAGAAACATAAACATTGGTAACAGCTCTGTTACAGCAGATGTTTTTGATAATAATACAGATATTGGTGATCTGAGTATAGCTTCTGTAGAAAAAGGCGACACGACCATATGGTTTGGCACACTTTCGGTTGGCGATAAAACTTATAATGTTTATATTTTAGAAGCGTTCAGACGTGTAAAATCAAATGAGCTTGGAGAAAGCGTGGCTGACTTCTGCAGAGCCCACCCGGGTCACGAGAATTGCAGGGAGCGCATGGAGGAGTTTTGCGAGGAGAATTCTGAAGATGCAAGGTGCAAGCAGATATTCCTTGAATTCTGCAAGAACCAGACTGACGATGTCAGGTGCAGGGATGCTATAAAGCAATACTGTGAAGAAAATCCTAACGACTCGTTGTGCAGGAAGATACTTGAGCGCACTGAGAAGTTCTGCGAGAGGGCAGGCGATATTGCAGAAAAGGCCTGCGAGCGCATAGCCAATGTCTGCGAGAGGTCATGCAGACTAGCACCTGACGAAGACGAATGCGAGGATAATTGCGAACGCGCAAAAGACGAGTGCGAGGAAGCTGCAGAGCAAAGGGAAAG
>CAYIKG010000069.1:0-3094 GCA_964363955.1 uncultured archaeon
CAGGTGTGACGTCAAACGCAGGATTTTTCGCAGTCGAGCCTGGTGAAGCGATGAGAAATTTATCAATTTTGGTGCTCATCCCATGTGCGTACAAAACTTCTTCCTGCTTCCTTTCTTCTATTGGTATGTTCTTACCACTCCTGCATTTTACATCGACCGTAGACAAAGGTGCAGCAACATAGAATGGCACACCGAATTCTTTTGCAGCTATGGCTTTCTCGAGTGTTCCTATTTTATTGGCAGTATCGCCATTGGCTGCAATTCTGTCTGCGCCGACAATGACCATGTCAATATCGCCTTGCTGCATGAAATGAGCTGAAGCACTGTCAGAAATAATTGTATGCTGCACCTGTTCGTGCTGAAGCTCCCAAGCAGTAAGCTTTGCGCCTTGCAGCCTTGGTCTTGTTTCGCTTACATAGACAAAAACTTCTTTGCCATCTCTATGAGCGTGATATATTGGCGCAAGTGCTGTTCCCCAATCAACGCAAGCTAGCCAACCTGCGTTGCAGTGTGTCATAACATTTGCGCCATCCTTGATCAGCTTCGTGCCAAACTCGCCTATCTTCTTGCAAGCAGCAACATCCTCTTCGGCAATTGAGTGCGCTTCTTGTAGAGGATCATTGGATTCAGCGACACGTTCTAATGCGTAAAATAAGTTGCGGGCGGTTGGACGGGTGTTTGCAAGCATACGCCTTGCTTTTTCAATATCCTTGCCGTGCTTGAATGCAAGCGCCATACCATAAGCTGCTGTCGTGCCAATTGCAGGAGCTCCACGAACCGTCATTTCTTTTATCGCATCAGTTACGTGGTGATGATGATCCAGCTTTTTTATTTCAAAGCGAAATGGCAGCTGGTTCTGGTCAATCAAGTAAAGGCCTTCATCAAACCAGACTGTGCGATAGTGCGCTGTCTTGTTGCTCAGAATTACACGCATAATAAGAACTATCTGGGAAGAATTTAAATATCAGTCCGCTTTATTTAAGCGCTCGTTCGATGGCACGAAGTGCCACAGGCCCTTTTCGAAGAATTATTCTTTTTTTATAATCATAGACAGTGGATGACCTTCTTTTTGGGAGATTGCCTGCGTCTAATATAAAATCAACTTTCTTTAGAAATAATTTTTTTACTTTGTTTATTTTATACAGTGATTCTTTTCCTGATACGTTTGCGCTCGTCGCGATTACCGGCTTGTTCAGTTGCTTGGAAAGTTTTCTTGCTGTTATATTTTTGGATATGCGGAATCCGCCAATATTTTTGAATAATCTCTTTTTTCTTGCAACCACGGTAACGCCAAGTTTTGCAATTTTCTCAGCTTTTTTATCAACGACATAATATTTCTTTGCCATGCGGATATCTGCAACAATAACGGGAAAATACTTTCCAGACTCTCTTCCCTTGAGCTTGTGCACTTTCCTTATCGCCTTTGAATTTGTCGCATCGCAGCCGAGTGCGTAGCTGCTTTCAGTTGGATAAATGACAATGCCTCCCTTCTTCATAATATTTGCCGCTTTTTTTACATTCATAAGTATTCACGGATCCTTTTCTGTTGGCCACTGAACGAGAGCGATGAAAGACGGATTCCTATGAGCCTAACTTTCTTTTTGCTGTCGGTGAATTTCATCAATAATTCCTTTGCCGTATTCTTTATTGCATCCAAATCATTTGCCGCGTTCATCAATGTTTTTTGTCTTGTGTGCGTCTCAAAATTCTGGAAACGAATTTTTAATGTTACTGTTTTGAATAAGATTCCGTTTTCTTTTATAATTTGATAAATATCTTCAGAAATAGAGTCTATAGTTTCATTCAAAATCAATATATCATTTGTATCCTCTTCAAACGTGACTTCACGGCCGATGCTCTGAATGCCTTCTTCCTCGACAACCTCGCTATCGTCGATGCCATTAGCAAGCAGATGCATGTAAATACCCCACTTGCCAAAATTCTCTATAAGCAGATTTCTGTCATAGTTTGCAAGATCGCCGATTGTATCAATGCCCCATTCTTTCAAAATGTATTCTGTTCTCTTTCCGACGCCCTGAAGTTTTCTTACTGGCAATGGGAACAAAAAATCTTTAACGTGATTTTCTTCCACAGCAGTCAAACCATCTGGTTTCCTGAAGTCGCTTGCAATCTTTGCTATTAATTTATTAGGGCCAATGCCAATAGAGCATGTTAATTTTTCTTTTTCAAATATATCCATTTTCAATTTCTTAGCTATTCGTCCTGCTTCTTCAAAGCTGCCATAAGAAGATACGTCCAGAAAAGCTTCATCAATGCTTGATTGCTGGAACTTGTCAGCGTATCTGCGAGCAATGTTCATTATGCTGCTTGACACTTGCCAATACAATTCAAAATTGACAGGAAGAAAAACAGCATGCGGGCACAGACGATAAGCACGGGATATCGGCATTCCAGAATGAATGCTGTATTCACGCGCCTCGTATGAACATGTTGATACTACCCCCCGACCACGGCCGCCCTTTGGGTCAGCACCGATGATTACAGGCTTTCCAGCAAGCTCTGGCCGCTCCTTAATCTCACAGGCAGCAAAGAATGCGTCGAGATCCATGTGCATTATGATTTTCATGATAAGAAAAAGCGAGGAAATTTTATAAAACGTTAAACTCCGCTAACAGCAACATTGTCAACATTCCCGTCTTCTTGGCTGCCGCTCACTTTTGCGCGGAAGCGCAGCTTGAAGTCATTTGTTAAATAGCTTGCAAGATCAACGTTCTCGTTGTGCCACGTGCCCTCATCTACATTGCCGTCAAGACAGCGGACATTATTGGTCCATAAACCATTTGAGAAAATATCCAGGCAGATGTATTCGCCGCTGTCCCAGTTGCTCTCAATGAACCATGAAAACGTGAGCGTTGCTGATGTTTTTGCACTCAAATCCAATGCAGATGTTTTTGTCAATGTTGCGTCAGAAGCAAAGCCATCGACTTCTGCAGAGCGACTGCCATGCATAGCACGCTGCGCTGATGTGAACCAGTCATTCTGAGAATCCTGCACCCAGTTGCCAAGACCTGACTCAAAGCTGTCATTGAACAGTGTTGATGGTTGTGGCAATGTAGTTGTTGTGCTACTTGTC
>CAYIKG010000070.1:0-2984 GCA_964363955.1 uncultured archaeon
CATCTCTCCGGGCTATCGCTCTCACGACCCGTACAGATTATCGGCTTGTTGAGCTTGTAACTTACGTCTTTACCTCAACAACAACCTAATCTGCCGCAGTCCCATCCTACAGTACATTGCTGCTTTCAGCGAAGAGGCCTTCCAGCCATTATCGCCTATGGGGTATTATTCCCACTTTCGCGGGGTTATCCCCCGTTATAGGGTATGTTAACTACGTGTTACTGAGCAGTTCGCCTTGCATTGCTGCAATGACTCGCATGGCTTAGCCGAACCCTGATAATGGTCATCTCCGGCGGGATTAGCCGGAATTGAATTGGGAGGAAAAACACTAAGTGTGTTCCTGCATCAATTGCTGATAGTGTCTTGCCTGTCCATACCTGTATCTGGCATAATATCAGTATCACGCCTTCATGTTAGACTGCAACAGGAAAGATTTTTTTCATTCTTCGCACGTGAGCATAAGCCACATTCTTGTGGCTTTAGTTGTTCTGCGATGTCGAAAACGCGCCATTGTTGCAGTCGATAGATTGGCATAGTAATGTTTAGCTCATAAATTTGCATAGAAATTTTGCCAAACAACTATGCCCGTCTGGGCGCAAACCTTGTTCACGCCTATAACATGCTGCATATAAATATATTAAAAGGTTTCTTGAGTGCGCATGTAAAGAGCGTCAACCTTTTTATACCGCCTTTGACAATTATTTTCATGGCAAAGCGCAAAGCAGCTGGGCATATTTTTGACAGACGGGAATTATTGATAGCTGTTGTTGTTCTTGTAGGGTCTGTTAGTATGATTGGTTTCTATGAGCCTACGAGCAAGATAATTGCACAAGATGCATCTGCATGCAGTGGAGCTCCGAATGGTGTTTGTGATTATGCTTACAAAAACAGGTGCGAAGCTGGTTGTTCTGACTGCGGATGCTTGCAATATTGCACAAATGTTTGCGGAGATCAGGGCAAATTCGTCGATTACTGTACAAGCGACACGTGTGTATGCACAGATAAAAATCCTTGTGTTTAATGAGAAATTAAAAAGAAAATTAAGGGCCGCTGCCGCGATTTGAACGCGGACCAAAGGCTATCTGCAGAGGAGAAAAGCTTTTCTCCCTCTACCCTCATTCTTCTGGAAATCTGCCAATGGTTTTCTTTTGAACCCAAGGGCCTTTTCTTTTCCAAAAGAAAAGGGGCTTCCACAGGCCCGTATGCTACCATTACACTACAGCGGCCATAATGCCAAGTCATCACAAGAGCAACTAGACGCTTAGTGCATCTTGCTGTTCTGCTCCTAATGGCCAATTGAACATATTATAGAAGACGAATTTAAGCCTTATTTTTGTGTCGTATTTCAGCAGCATCGCCCAGTGTGTATTCTTCACTTTTTTGCTGTCTCATCTGAACTTTATCCTCTTCATAACTGAGATCTATGCCAAGCGCGTGTTCGAGCTTTTTTCTTAATTTTGTGTCAGGTTTCATACCATGTTCGATGCGTTCGATGACAGAAACTTTCTCATTAATTTTCTTTGCTAGCTGATCATGTGTAAGTTTAAGCGACTCGCGCACTTCTCTTATTATTGTTGGAAAATCCGGATTTATGTATTCCTCGGTAATTTCTTTTGCCCTTGGCAATTGTTTATATTTTTGCGGTTCTTTCACTATTATGCCAAATTTTGAACAATCTAAACAAACATTCAGAACAGTGCCCTCGATTTTTGCTTTGTTTGTTGCACGGTTACCGCAGATTTCGCATTCGATAGAAATCGCCTTTTCTTTATTATTTAGATATTGGCTGCAAGCTTAAAAATCATGAAATTTAGTGATGTTTATGGAAAAGAAAAAAGAGGATCGAATAAAAGAATTTTGGGATAGAAACAATATTTATCAGATTGTCCACGTGAAGCGTGGGAAGAAATTTTACTTTCTGGATGGCCCACCTTATGCGACGGGCTCGATACACATAGGCACCGCGTGGAACAAGATTCTCAAGGATTGCTACATACGCTTCTGGCGCATGAATGGCTTTGACGTTTGGGACCAGCCTGGTTACGATACGCACGGCTTACCAATAGAAAATCAGGTAGAGAAGGAAATGGAGATAAGAAGTAAATCAGACATCGAACGCATCGGCATTGAGCAATTTATTCTTGCATGCCGTGCATTTGCAACGCGCTATATAGATGTAATGAACAAGCAGTTTGAAGATCTAGGTGTCTGGATGAACTGGACTTCGCCATACTTGACATTAACAAATGACTATATCGAGGGTGCGTGGCATACATTCAAGATTGCTTACAAGAAAGGCCTGCTATATCACGGTCTTTACCCAGTACACGTATGCCCCCGTTGCGAAACGGCAGTGGCTTACAATGAAATAGAATACACAAAACTTACAGACCCTTCAATATACGTGAAATTCCCGGTAGCAGAGAGAAAAACAATACCAGAATATTTTATTATATGGACTACAACACCATGGACTTTGCCTGCAAACACAGGAATAATGGTGCATCCTGATGAAGACTATGTTAAAGTCCTGGTTGAAAACCAGATTCTGATAATTGCCAAAGCGCTTGCCGAAAATGTGATGAAAAAAATTGGCGCTGAGTGCAAGATTGTTGATACACTGAAAGGCAAGGATCTGGAAGGAATGAAATACAAGCATCCTTTAGCCGAGCAATTTGATTTCAAGATAGGTGAACGCAAGATAGTTCTATCAGAAAAATACGTCACGATGGAAAGCGGCACTGGTCTTGTTCATACAGCACCAGGACACGGGCAGGAAGACTATAAAGTAGGACTGGAAAACAAACTGCCTACAATATCCCCTGTAAAAATGAACGGAACGTATGATGACAGATGTGGAAAATTCAAGGGCGTATTTGTCAAGCACGCTGACAAGATGATTATAAATGAGCTGAAATCACTTGGCCTTCTTCTGTACGAAGAAAAAATAAACCATGATTATCCTCAGTGCTGGAGGTGTAGCT
>CAYIKG010000071.1:0-2870 GCA_964363955.1 uncultured archaeon
GCATTATAAATCTCAAAGCAAAGGTAATACAGGTTCTGGACAAATAAGGTCCTTAATTTTGATAAATAAATAATATGGGATACGACTACGTTGCGTAGCAACGGAGGGGTATATGGTAAAGAAAAGAGGTCAACCTAGCGGCGGAGAGCTTGTTTTATGCAAAGTAGAGAGGATAAATCCAAATTCTGCTTATTTGATCCTGGAAGAATACGGCATCGAAGGAATGGTACACATATCTGAAGTGAGCCGTGGCTGGATAAAAGACATAAGAAACCACCTGAAGACCGGCCAGACAGTGGTTGCAAAAGTCATAAGAATAAATGAAAATGCCATAATTCTTTCTATCAAGCGTGTTGATGAGAAGCAAAAAAAAGACAAGATAAGGGAATATAATCTCGAGAATAAGGCAGAAAAAATGCTCGAATTAGCAGCAAAAAAGCTTGGAAAGACTCTTGAAAAAGCATACGAAGAAGCTGGCTATCTTCTGCAGGAAAAATTCGGCTCGATGTACGAGGGTTTCAGAAAATCGATTACACAGAACATCGCTGAGCGCGGCATTTCACAGGAATGGGTGTCTGCCATAAAGGAAATAGCTGAAAAAAGCATAGAACAAAAGGAATTCGAGATCAAGGCAAAGCTTTTTGTCAAGACCATTAAACCAAATGGTATAAATATAGTGAAAAACATACTTCTTGATATAGAGAAAAAAGGCTTTGAGGTCAAATATATAGCAGCGCCTGAATACCTGATAAAATACAGGACAAAGAACGTAAAACAAGACAAAAAGAAATTTTCAAACATGCTCAGCAGCCTTTCAGGGGATGCAGAAATAAGCTATGAGATAATTGGATAACATGACTGTTATAATGAAATGCCCTAAATGCGGAAAATACACACTCCGTGAGGGGTGCTGCACAAAAACAGCAAGTGCACATCCGCCAAAATTCTCGTCAATTGACAAATACGGAAAATACAGGCGTGCTATTAAGAGGAAATGATATGGAAACTAAGATAAAAGTCCTTGAGAAGGTAAAGCTTAAAAATCCTATTCTTGTTGAAGGCCTGCCTGGCATAGGCAACGTAGGCCGCATCGCAGCTGGCTACCTTGTAAATGAACTGAAGATGAAAAAATTTGCAGAGCTCTATTCGCCTTATTTTTTACCGCTTGTTATAATCCAAGATGATTCAGTTGCACATATGCTCAAGTGCGAATTTTACTACAAAAAACCTAACCTAGTAGTACTTACAGGCGATACGCAGAGCATATCACCTGAGGGTCATTATGATGTCTGTGAAAAAATACTGGATTTTTCTGAAAGTCTTGGCATAAAGGAAATAATAACACTTGGAGGATTCGCAGAGGGCAAGATTGTTGACAAACCGCGCGTCATAGGGGCTGTGAACGACAAGGAGCTTATCAAGAAATACAAGAAATTCGATATTGATTTTGGACAAGAGCACCAGATCGGCACCATAACAGGCGCTTCTGGCTTGTTAATTGGGCTTGGCGGCAACAGGAATATACCAGGCATATGCATCATGGGCGAGACCCTCGGACTGCCACTCATGACAGATCCAAAAGCAGGTGACACATTACTGCACGTATTGACAAAAATACTTAATATAAAAATTGACCTGTCGAAGATGGAAAAAACCATAAATGAGATGGAAGATAGGATTAAAAAGACTGAGAAAATACATAGAAAGATGCTTCAGGACCTTCCCAAAGGAAAAGAAGACATAAAATATATTGGATAAAAATTTTTTGATAATTAATCAAAGGTGTCAGAATGCCTTTTGTCTATGAAAGTCTTACAAGGTTCGAGAAGACCCGGATAATATCAGCGAGGGCACTGCAAATATCGATGGGCGCGCCAATACTGATTAGGACAAAAGAACACAGTCCGATTGAGGTATCAAAACTCGAGTTTGACAAGGGTGTGCTTCCAATAACTGTAAAGCGCAGCATGCCGAAGAAGATAAAATAAGTAATATGGTCTAACTTATGCCACGTACAAAAGAAAAGTTGCTTGTTCCGAGGGAAAAATATTTGTCAGCAGGCGTGCATATAGGCATGACTTCAAAAACAGCAAGCATGAAAAGGTTCATTTACAAAATCCGGCCTTCTGGTCTTGCTGTGCTGAACATTAGCGAATTGGACAATAGATTGAAATATGCTGCAGACGTGCTCGATCGCTATAAAAAAATACTTGTTGTTTGCTATAAAGATGTTGGAAGAGAGCCTGCAAAGCAATTTGCTGGCGTGATTGGTGCCAGCAGCATCATTGGCAGATTCATGCCAGGATCTTTGACCAATCCGAGCTTTAAGGATTTTTTTGAGCCTGATATCATGGTTATGACAGACCCTGCTTCAGACAAGCAGGCACTCAAAGAAGCTGTAAAAATGCGCATACCAATAATAGCTTTAGCTGATACCTTTAATGACACAAGCTGTATCGATCTTGTTCTGCCTTGCAATAACAAGGGCAAGAAATCTCTAGCACTAGTCTACTGGATTTTGGCTGGCGCAATCATGGAAAAGCGCGGGGAACCGTTCAAATTAAAGCCTGAAGACTTCGGCTACGAGGTAGTTGAGCAGGAAAAAGAGATTGTTGAAGAAGAAGTTTAAATCCTTAAATACTATAGATAACTATAGTACACTATGGTAACTACAATACAGATAAGCGAGAAGCTTCAGGAAAAACTCAAGAAGAGAAAGCTGCACGAAAACGAGAGCTATGAAGATGTAATATGGGACTTGCTCGAAGACAGCATGGAACTGTCAGAAGAGACAAAGAGAGATATATTGCAGGCGCAGAAGGAGATAAGAGAAGGTAAGGGCAAGACGCTTGAGCAAGTAAGGAAGGAAC
>CAYIKG010000072.1:0-2823 GCA_964363955.1 uncultured archaeon
AAAGTATTGATGTGACTAAGCAGCCAAATCGCGTCTACAAAGAAGAGAGCGAAAAGTTGCGCGCCTCTGGCTTCAATATTTTGCAGATAATTGACCTAGAGCCGTATGAAGAAAAGCATGCGATGATAGTCGCGAGAAAATAGACTTAAAAAATAAAAATCATCCAGTCAATGCAATTAACTGTTCCTTGAACTTTTCCCAGTCTTTTGCAGGCATTGTTGCGCCTGCTGCTGCTTCGTGTCCGCCGGCTGAGCCCTTGATATCGCGCATGGCTTTCTGAAGAAGCTTGCCCATATCGTATTTCTTTGACTGATTGCGCGCAGACACGTGGGCATCTGACTTGCCTTTCTCGTATATTATGATAATTTTGTCCTCGTATTTTCCGCTTATTCTTGTGGAAACAATAGATGACAACCCATACCTGGATTTTATGTTATAAAATATTATTTGCCCAATTCTTTCAGCATTTTTCTCGATATCATCCAGAATGGCATTAATCTCATTATCTACGATCTGGAAAGACTGAAGCATTTTATCATAATTCTTCACGGTTTCTATATTCTCTAATGTTGCTTTGCTTATCAGGTCAGTCATCTCTTCGCATGACAACATGCCTGTCGCACGAGTATAAGCTATCATGTCAGCAAGTCTGCCGAAAATACTTTTGTATAATTGCCTTTCCACTGAATATTTCTTCGCTATTTCTGAGACAACATCCTGAGAATCTTCCAGATTATAATCAGATACCATTCCGACAGCTGCGATCCAAAGGTGCTCAGAAAAATCTTCTATTTCTGATACCAATTTGTACGCACAATACGTTGCCGACTGGTATATCTTATTGTCTTTGAATCTTGGATTGTAGTGGACAATGCCCCTTGAATTCATATTTTTTGCAATTGTATGATGGTCTACAATAAGTATATCGCATATAGATGCAAATCTTTTCACTATATTTGGCTGCTGGTCTATAGCCATGTCAAGGAATATTATTTTTGTTGGCAATGTTGTCTGGATCTTCTTTTGCAAAAACTTATCAGGTGGCATCGGCTGGGATATAGTCAGTGGCTCAATTCCTTTGGATTCTAAAAATTTTTTTGTCAATGCACAAGAGCAAATACCGTCGCCATCGTTATTAAATATAATAACAACGTTGTCTTTGCTTTTGATTGATTTTAAAAATTCTACAGCATCATTATACATGCATTACCTCTAACTAAAAGTCTTAAAAAGACTACAACTTTTCAACGTCTATAAAAACATTTTTGCTATCAAAATCCAGTCTTTCTTCTTTCTTTGAATGACCAAAGGCAACAGTTTTTGCGCCCACTTCATTTTTCAAATAATCTTCAAAACCCCTAAGTTCATCCGCATTTTCAATTGTCAACTTTATCCTGTCTTTCACAACGAGCTTTTTCCTTTTCCGCATTTCCTGGACCTTTCGCACAACTTCGCGGAGCAAGGCCTCTTTCTTCAACTGTTCCGTGATCTTTACATCAAGATATATTCTCAATTTGCCTATTTCCTTGCTTGGAAGCTCAGCTTCGCCATATTCTATTGCCTTTACGTTGCACATGAATTTTATCACATTCTCCAGACCTTTCAACTTACCCTTATTTTCTTTATTTATCACTATGCGCGAAAGCGGCCATCTGAGTTTTATTTTACTTTCTTGCCGTATGGCATTTGCTGCCTCTACTATACCTTTAACTAACATCATTGAATCTTCCAGATCTTTGTATATAATTTTTTTGTCTGCCTTTGGCCACGAATGCATGTGCACGCTCAATGGCTTTTTTTCTATCTGCTTGTGCACGTGCTCTGCAAGAAACGGGCACATGGGCGCAAGCAGCTTTGCACATGTCTCAGCAGTCTCGTTCAATGTATAAAGAGCAGCTGATTTGTCTTCGCCTTTGTAATCAGGCCACACCCGGTCACGGATGATTTTTATGTACAACCTTGAAAAATCATTGACTATGAAATTTGTAATTGCAGTAACAGCTTTGTGCCCTTCATAATTATTCATGTAGTCTGTTGCATCATCTATAGCAGTATTAAGGCGAGATAAAATCCATTTATCCTCGATATTCAGTTTTGATTTTTTTACTTTTGCCGAGTACGTTTTTACAAAATTGAAAGAGTTTTCCACAACGTTGAGCATTTTAGCTATCCGATCTGCTTCCTGCCACGAGAAATAAAAATCATCCCACGCAGCGCTTGATAAGAAGTACAGCCGCAGTGCATCACGGCCATATTTTTTTATCACATCCTCTGGACCGACAACGTTGCCTTTACTTTTGCTCATCTTGTCGCCGTGAGCATCAAGGACAAACCCGTGGAAAACTATATCTCTGAATGGCGCTTTGTTGAACGTTATGACGCTCGTTATAATTTCAGAATTCCACCAGCCGCGTATTTGGTCAGGGCCTTCTATTTGCAAATCCGATGGCCACAGATTTTTGAACAGTTTTTTGTCCTTTGGATAGTTCAAAGATGCCCAGCTTGCCAGACCTGAATCAAACCAGACATCAAGCACGTCAGATATGCGATGCATCATAGAGCCGCATTTGCACTTCATTGTTATTTCATCAATATACGGCCTGTGAAAGTCCTTAGGCACTTTTGGCAGCTCTTTTCTTGAGCCAATAACCTTTGTGCTGCTGCATTTTTCACAAATCCATATTGGCAGTGGTATGCCCCAATAACGCTGCCTTGAAATCGGCCAGTCTCCGAGATTCTCAAGCCAATTATCGAAGCGTTTGCCTGCCCAATCAGGGTGCCATGAAACCTTTTTGTTCTCATCAAGAAGCTTTTTGCGTATAG